>JAJXTF010000017.1 GCA_021784125.1 Pseudomonadota bacterium
GCCGGCAGCGATCGCGCTGGCAATGTGCATGTCGATCGAGAACCTACTGATGATCCCGCTCTCGCTCGCCTTGGCGGAGAGCGGCGGTGTGCACGGGGACACCTGGCAGCGGGCGCTCGCCAAGACGCTCGGCCGGATGCTCGGGAACCCGATGATCGTCGCCATCCTGCTGGGGTTCGCGGTCGCGCTGACGGGGCTGCAGATCCCCGACTGGGTCTCGCGCGCCGTCGGCCTGCTGGCGGCGAGCGCCACTGCGCTCGCGCTGTTCGTCATCGGCGGATCGCTGGTCGGACTCGAGCTGCAAGGCCGCCTCGGCACCGTCGCGACCGTCGCGTTCGGCAAGCTCCTGCTCCATCCGCTCGCGGTGTCCGCGCTGCTGCTCGTCATGCCGCCGATCGACGCGAAGCTGCGGGCCGCGGCGGTTGCGTACGCGGCGGCACCGATGCTGAGCATCTATCCCATTCTTGCCCAGAAGTACGGCGAGGAAGGGTTCTGCGCCGCCGCGCTGCTGGTCGCCACGGTGAGCTCGTTCGTCACCATCAGCGCCATGCTGTGGGCGATGAGCGCCGTGCTGCACTGGGTTCCGTGACGGTTGTCGGTGCCGAAGGACGGCGGGCTGCAGCGGTCGCCGTGCCGCTTGCCCGGACGGGGGCGACGATCGCGCTCGTGTCCGCGTGTACGATATGCGCGTGCGCAGGTGTGCGGCTGCGCGGGCGCGAGGCACGTCACTGCCGGGGGCGAGAGGAATGAAGATTGCGCGACAGGACTACGCAGTGCCGGAAGACTCCGGCGTCCGGCTCGGGAAATGGCCGACCGAGGTGTCCCCGTTCTATCGCTCGAACGAGGAATACCAGGCGTTGCTTGCCGATCAGGTCGCGCGGCTCAGCGCGCTGCAGGAGCTGCTCTACGCGTCCAACCGGTATGCGCTGCTGGTGATCTTCCAGGGCATGGACACCGCGGGAAAGGACGGCGTGATCAAGCATGTGATGAGCGGCGTCAATCCGCAGGGCTGCCAGGTCTTCAGCTTCAAGCACCCGAGCGCGACCGAGCTGCAGCATGATTTCCTCTGGCGCACGACGCGCGATCTGCCCGAGCGCGGACGCATCGGCATCTTCAACCGGTCGTACTACGAGGAAGTCGTCGTCGTGCGCGTCCATCCCGACCTGCTCGCGGCCGAAGGGCTGCCGGACGCCTCCGGAAAGGATGGCAAGCTGTGGGAAGCGAGGTATCGGTCGATCGTGAATCTCGAGAGTCACCTTGCGCGCAGCGGGACGCAGGTCGTCAAGTTCTTCCTGCACCTGTCCAAGGGCGAGCAGCGCAAGCGCCTCCTCGACCGGCTCGACGAGCCGGACAAGTCCTGGAAGTTCAATTTCGCCGACATCACCGAACGCAACCACTGGCGTGAATACATGGATGCCTACCAACGCTGCCTCGCTGCCACCAGCACGCGCCGCGCCCCCTGGTACGTCGTCCCTGCCGACGACAAGCGAAACGCCCGGCTCATCGTTTCGCAGATCATCGCGGATACGCTCGAGGGCCTGGACATGGAGTATCCGACGCTCCCGAAGAAGAGGCAGCAGGAGCTGCGTTCGGCGCGCGCTGCGCTGGCCGGGTGATGAGCGGCACGTCGCGCCGGGCCCGGGCGCGCTTGGCTGCGCCGCCGCTTCGACGTTGAACCGATGAGCACGGACAGCGGGCTGCAGGGTTCCCCGATCCTCGCCGTCGTCGACATGGGGTCGAACAGCTTCCGACTCGAGGTCGGTCGGGTCGAGGGCGGGCAGATCTTTCGCCTCGACACCTGGCGGGAGACCCTGCACATCGGCGCGGGCCTCGATCGGCGCGGTCAGCTGACGCCGGAGGCGCAGCGGCTCGCGCTGGCCTGTCTCGCCAGGCTCTCGGAGCGGCTGCGCGGCCTGCATCCGTCGGCGGTCCGCGTCGTGGCCACGCATACGTTTCGCGTCGCGACGAATGCTTCGCGATTCCTCGCCCGGGCCGAGCGCACGATCGGATTCCCGATCGACGTCATCACCGGGCAGGAGGAGGCGCGGCTGATCTACGTGGGGGTCGATCACGTCCTGCCTGCATCGAGCGAGCGCCGGCTGGTGATCGACATCGGCGGTGGCTCGACCGAGTTCATCGTCGGTCACACGGCGACGGCGGAGCAGGTCGCCAGCCTCGCGATCGGCTGCGTGAACATGACGCAGCGCTTCTTCCCCGAAGGAAAGCTCGGCGCGTCGATGTTCGTCGCAGCCGAGACGGCGGCACGCGCCGAGGTCGAGGCGATTTCGGGCAGTTTCGGCCGCGAGGCCTGGCAATCGGCCTATGCGTCGTCGGGAACGGCGCTGGCACTGGCGGAGATCCTGGAGGCGAACGGCCTGTCGCCGGCCGGCATCACCCCGGTGGGTCTCAAGCGGCTGCGCCAGAGGATGATCGACGCCGGCGACGCGAGGCGGCTGCGGCTCGCGGCGCTCAAGCCCGAGCGCGCCGAAGTGCTCGCTGGCGGACTCGCGATCATGACGGCGGCGATGACCGAGCTCGGCGCACAGCGCGTCAATCCGGTGGGTGGCGCACTGCGCCTGGGCGTCCTCTACGACCTGCTCGGACGCGCCGGTCACCACGATGCGCGGACGGCGACCATCGAGCAATTCCTGGTCCGCTACCAGGTCGATCGCGCCCAGGCGTCCCGTGTCGCGGCGATGGCGCTCGACCTGTACCGGCGCGCGCAGCCCGGGGCGGACGCGGTGTCCATGCAGCGCCTCGAGTGGGCGGCGCTGCTGCACGAGATCGGCATTTCGGTGTCCCACACCGGCTTCCACAAGCACGGCGCCTACATCCTCGAGCATGCGGACATGCCGGGGTTCTCCGCCGGCGAGCAGCAGGCGCTGTCCCGGCTGGTGCTGGGCTGCCGGGGCGGCCTGGCGAAGCTCGGCAGCCTGCCCGACGACGCGGGATACCGCGCCATGCTGGTCGCGCTGCGGCTGGCGGTGCTGTTCCACCATGCGCGGCGACCGCTGGTCGCGCCGCGCATCGATCTCGACGCGCGCGGATCGATCCGCTTCGACGTTGCGAAGCGGTGGCTGAAATCGCATCCGTTGAGCGATCTCCTGCTGGCGCGCGAGCGCGATGAATGGGCGGCTGCCGGATGGCCCTGGCGGCCGGTCCTGCGCCGCGCGTCGCCGGCGCGCCGCCGTTGACGATGAATGCGCGCGGCGTGCCCGTCGGCGACGCGCAAGCGCGAGGAACAGAGCAGGGCGCAGGGCTTGCGCTCTCGGGTCTCGGCATGGCGCTGCTGCAGATCATGGCCAACGTCGAAGGCGCAAGCTCCCGCGCCGGCGTCGAGCCTGTCCACCAGATGCGTGTCGGGTTCCGGCGCCTGCGCGCCGCGAATGCGTTGGCGCGCAGTCAGGGCCTGTCGGGATTCACCGAGGGGCTCGAAGTGGAGATCCGATGGGTGTCGAAGCTGCTTGCCGTCGCCCGTGACTGGGATGTCATCGAGCGCGAGACCTGGCCTGCCGCCTGCCACGACGCCGCGGATGCCCGTCGCTGCGCGGGTGTGCCGGCCCGGATCGCCGCCGACGCGACGCGTCGCCATCGCGCGCTTGACAGGGCGCTGCATGGCGCACGCTTCCGGCACCTGGCGCTGGATCTGCTGTGGGCCGTCGCGCAGCAGCGGTCGGAGTGCAGCGCGCTGCCAGCGCCGCGGCGTATCGCCTCCGTCGCGCGCGCGACTCTCGGCTGGCGGCACGCGAAGCTCGCGCGCGCAATCCGGCACGCGGCACAGCTTGCGCCGGAAGACCGCCACCGATTGCGGATCGATGCGAGGAAGCTTCGTTATCTGGCCGAGCTCTTCGCCGGCCACTACCCGAAGCGTCCCGTCGCGCGCTACCTGCGAAGCCTTGCCGACCTGCAGACTGCGCTCGGTCGCCAGAACGACCTGCGGATGTCGACCCGGCGCCTCGACCGCGCGCTTCGCGAGTGCGAAGGCGCGATCCGTACCCGCGTGGCGGGGATCCTGGAACGGCATGCTGCAGCAACGGCCTCCGATCTGGAGAAGGGACTGCGACGCGCCTGCGCGCGATTCGAAAGGGTCTCCCCGTTCTGGGCTTGACCTGCCGGGCGCCCGGGGTCCAACCCCGTGGCAGGTCAGCGCTTCGGCTGCAGGTAGGGAGGCAGCGCGACCGCATGCGCGGCGCCGTTGCCGTGCTCGGCCAGCAGCGTCATCAGCTCGAGCTGCGCCGAGAAAGGCGGCCGGCCGGCGGTGCTCTGCACTTTCGTCCACTGCCCGTCCGCGCCGAGTTCCCAGGCACCTTCGGTGTCGCGCAGATAGACGTCGAGCCCTTCGTTGACCACCCGGTCGGCGAGTTGCGGGTCGCGAACCGGGAACGCGACCTCGATGCGCTTGAACAGGTTGCGACCCATCCAGTCGGCGGACGAGAGCCACACCGACGGCGCACCGTCGTTCTCGAAGCGCCACACGCGGTGGTGCTCGAGGAACCTGCCGAGAATCGAGCGCACCCTGATGTTCTCCGAAAGGCCGGGCACGCCGGGACGCAGCGCACAGGCGCCGCGGACGATCAGGTCGACCGGAACACCCGCTTTCGACGCCGCATAGAGCGCCTGGATGACGCCGTTGTCGATCAGCGCGTTCATCTTGGCCTTGATGCCCGACGGCCGGCCGCTGCGGGCATTGCGCGCCTCGCGCCGTATCATCGCGATCACGCGCGATTGCATCGTGAACGGTGCGAGCAGCAGGTGCTTCAGGCGGTTGGCCCTGGCGAGGCTGGTGATGTGCAGGAACACCTCGGCCACGTCTGCGCAGATCGCCGGATCCGCGGTGAGCAGCCCGAAATCCGTGTACAGGCGCGTGGTGCGCGGATGGTAATTGCCCGTGCCGAGGTGGGCGTAATTGGCGAGCTTCGGGCGTCCCCGGGCGTCCGCCTCGCGTCGCGTGATCAGCGCCAGCTTCGCGTGGGTCTTCAGGCCGAAGACGCCGTAGACGACCTGTGCCCCGGCCTGCTCGAGCCGCTCCGCCCAGTCGATGTTGGTCTCCTCGTCGAAGCGTGCGAGGAGCTCGACCACCACCGTCACCTCCTTGCCCTTGTGCGCGGCGTCGACCAGCGACTCCATCAGCGCGGAGTTCACTCCGGTGCGATAGACGGTCTGCTTGATGGCGAGTACGTCGGGATCCTGCGCTGCCGTGCGGATGAATTCGACGACCGGTTCGAAGGACTGGTAGGGGTGGTGCAGCAGGATGTCGCGCTGGCGCATCGCCGACAGGACGTCGGTCGCCGCCGGCAGGCGCGCCGGCAGTCCCGGGCGGAACGGCCTGAACTTGAGTTCGTCGATGTCGACCTGGTCGATCAGCGACTCGAGACGCATGATGTTGACCGGGCCGTCGCAGCGAAAGAGGTCGTCGGGAGCGAGCTCGAAATGGTGCAGCAGGAAATCGGCGAGCTGCGGCGGACAGTTCTCGGGGACCTCGAGGCGGACGGCGCGGCCGAAATGCCGGTGCGAGAGCTCGCCCTGCAGCGCCTGCCGCAGGTTCTTGACTTCCTCCTCGTCGATCCAGACGTCGGCGTCGCGGGTCAGCCTGAACTGCGAGTAGGCGACCACCTCGCGCCCGGGAAACAGTTCCGCCAGGTGGGTGTGGATGACCGAGGACAGCATGACGAAGTCGTGCGTGCCGGCAGTGCCGCGCTCCGGGACCCGGATGACCCTCGGGAGCACCCGGGGCGCCCTCAGGATCGCGATCGTGGCGTCGCGCCCGAATGCGTCCGTGCCCGACAACTCGACGACGAAATTGAGCGATTTGTTGACCACTTGCGGAAACGGGTGTGCCGGATCCAGGCCGATCGGCGTCAGCAGCGGCCGCACGTCGTCCGCGAAATAGCCTGCGGCCCAGGCGCGCTGCGCAGGCGTCCACTCGGAGCGCCGGAGCAGATGCACCCCCGCGTGCGTGAGTGCTGGCAGGACTTCGTCGTTCAGGATCCGGTACTGCTCGTGGATCAGTGCGCGCACCTCGGTTCCGATCTGCCCGAGCAGCGTGCGTGCCTCCTGGACCGAGACGCCGAATCCGGGCAGGTTCTCGCGCAGCTGCTCCTTCAGGCCGGCGACGCGGATCTCGAAGAACTCGTCGAGGTTGCTGCCGACGATGCACAGGAAGCGCAGGCGCTCGAGCAGCGGCAGCTTCGCGTCCATCGACAGCGCCAGCACGCGGCGATTGAAGGCGAGGGTCGAGAGCTCGCGATTGATGGGAGACGAATCGGGCTGCAAGGCAGGGATCCGGACCGGGGTGACGGGCCGGGCTCGGGGACAGGGTGGCAGGACAGGAGGCTGAGGTCCACAGATTACCCTTTGATGACAACCCTGTCCTGCGCTGCCGTGGCGACTGCTAGACTGAACGCCCCTCCGGAGGTGGATGCCTTGACCGACAGCCGCGACCCGGCCGGCAGGACCCGTTGAGCGCAGCCTTCGACGTCGTCGTCATCGGGGCGGGAGCTGCCGGCATGATGTGCGCCGCGCAGGCGGGTCAGCGGGGGCGCAGGGTGCTGCTGGTCGAGCATTACGACGTCGTCGGCGAGAAGATCCGCATCTCCGGCGGCGGCCGCTGCAATTTCACGAACGTCAACGCGGGACCTGCGAACTACCTGTCGCAGAACCCGGATTTCTGCCGCTCGGCGCTCGCGCGCTACACGCCCGCGCACTTCGTCCGGCTGGTGGAAAGCTACGGCATCGCCTACCACGAGAAGAAGCTCGGCCAACTGTTCTGCGACCGCTCGGCGCTCGACGTCGTCGCCATGCTCAAGTCCGAGTGCGAACGTGGCGCGGTGCAGTGGCGGATACCTTGTTCAGTCCAGGACGTCGTCCGCGACGACGATGGCTACGCTGTCGCCACGTCGCAGGGCGGCGTGCGCTGTGCGTCGCTGGTGATCGCCACCGGCGGTCTCACCGTGCCCAGGATCGGCGCCACACCATTTGGTTACCGGATCGCAAAATCCTTCGGCCTCGCAGTCGTCCCGACGCGGCCCGCGCTGGTGCCGCTCGCCTTCGCGCCCGAGGCTCTCGCGCGCTATGGCGACCTGTCCGGCATCTCGGTCGACGCCGAGGTCGGCTTCGGCGACGCCCGGTTCCGCGAGAACCTGCTGTTCACCCACCGCGGACTTTCGGGCCCGGCGATCCTGCAGATCTCGTCGTACTGGGATGGCCGATCGCCGATCTCGATCGACCTCCTGCCCGGATTGGACGCCCGCGCGTGGCTGCGCGCACGTGCGCGATCGGACATGCGGCTCGACAACGCACTTGCCGAGTTGCTGCCGAAGCGCCTCGCGCAGCAATGGTGTGCCGCCCACGAGGTCGCGGTGCCGATCACCACGCTGTCGGAGGAGCGCCTCGACCGCGTCGGTGCGCAGCTGCAGCGCTGGGAGGTATTGCCGTCGGGCACGCTCGGCTACAACAAGGCCGAGGTCACGCTGGGTGGAGTCGACACGCGTGGGCTGTCTTCGAAGACCATGGGCGCGACGGGCGTTCCCGGTCTCTACTTCGTCGGGGAGGTCGTCGACGTGACCGGATGGCTCGGGGGCTACAACTTCCAGTGGGCCTGGGCCTCGGGTCACGCCGCAGGGCAGGTCGCCTAGCTTCGACGGCGATCGTCGGCAGCCTCGCCTGGCTGCCGTCGTCCGACCGCGACGCGAGCTTCAATGCTCGTCGATCGCGTTGTCGATCCGTTCGCCGATCGAGTTCCCGACGAATCGATCGCGCCCCGCGCCCTTGGCGCGATAGAGCGCCGCGTCCGCTTGCTGGATCCAGTCGTCGACGTCGCTCGTTCCGGCATTTGCTTCGGCGGCGCCGATGCTGACCGTGCAGCGCGCGCCCGGGGCCTCCGCCACGGTCAGTGTGGCGAGGCGCTGGCGTATGCGCTCGGCCACGACCTCGACCCCCGGCAGCTGCAGGTCGGGAAGGATCAGCAGGAACTCGTCGCCGCCATGGCGGACGACGACATCGGCCCTGCGACAGGCTTCGCGCAGGACATGCGCGAGCGAGCGCAGCACCGCGTCACCTGCCGGGTGTCCGTGGCGGTCGTTGACGTCCTTGAAATGGTCGATGTCCAGGACGACCAGCACCGCCGGCCTTCCGGTCCTGCGGAAGCGCTCGAGTTCCGCTTCGGCGAACGCGAACCCCTGGCGGCGGTTCGCGAGCCCGGTCAGCTCGTCGGTGCGGCCCAGCGCGTCGAGGCGCCGGTTGGTCCGCGCGAGCTCTGCCGCCAGGCTGTAGGTCACGCTGCCGATTGCGATCGGGAACACGACCAGCAGCGGCATGCTGCCGACGACCACCGACAGCGGCGTCGCCAGGTCCGCGGGAAATCCGAGCAGCGCGGAGGTCAGCGCGCAGGTCAGGGCCAGCGCGATCGACGAAGGCATCAGCAGCGCGCGTCCCCCGGAATTGATCTTGTCGACCGAAAGCATCGTCGCCAGGAGCACGCTGGGCAGCGGACTGAAGCGCATCAGCGCGATCCAGATACCGCCCAGCGCGGAATCGATCAGGAGGTTCCTGAATTCGGCGCGTCGCGGATGGGCACTGCGCCGGGCGAGGAGCCAGGCTGCGTGCGGCCAGATGAACGCGTCGACGCAGAGAAGGACCCACCAGCCGATCGATGTGGAGTGCAGCCGCAGCACCGACGCGACGCATACGAAGCCTGCGCCCAGCCCGAGCATGCGCATCCGATGGACGGTGTCGACGAACGCGGATTCGCGCAGGCGTCCTTCATCCGCGGTGGAAACAGGTCGCGCTTGCGCCTGCGTCGGCAGGGGCGCCGTGGCGCCGGCCCGCGCGTCCGGGCTCGCGTCCGGGAGGCCGATGCCGGACGCGTGCGCCGACTTCGGCCTTGGTCGGCCTGCGCGCGGGGGAGGCACAAGTGACGGCGGGCGGCATGGGTCCGTTCGGTCGCCCGCCGAAGTTTCGATCATTCCTCGTCGACCGCAAATAGCCTGCCAGGCGGCGCGGTCACAAAACGATCACCGAGGGTTCACGGCGGCGTAACCGGAATCGTATCGAATAGCGATGCAGTTCAACGTCAACGCAAGAGGACCCCGATGAAACACCACCGACGCCTGCCTTCCATCCTTCGCCTGTCCGCCATCGCCGGCGGACTCTGCATCGCCGGCGGCAGCTGCATTCCCGGCACCGCATTCGCTGCGCGCTTCACGCCGTCCACTACAACGCCGATCGAGCATCTTGTCGTGATCTTCCAGGAGAACGTCTCCTTCGACCATTACTTCGGCACGTATCCGGTTGCGCTGAATCCGGCCGGCCAGCCGTCGTTCAGGGCCGCCCGCGGAACGCCTTCGGTCAACGGCCTGGGCACGCTGGTCGGCGGGGCGCCTTCGGGGGTGTTGCTGACCGACAACCCCAATGCCGGCAATCCGGCCAATGGAAGCGACGCGATCAATCCGTTCCGTCTCGACCGCAGCCAGGCCTCGACCTGCGACCAGGATCACAACTACGGTCATGAGCAGCTGGCCTTCGACCAGGGGCTGATGGATTTCTTCCCCGGCAGCGTCGGCGTCGGCGGGAATTCGTACTGCGCCGGGGCCTACGCCTGGGGCAGGGACCAGGGCCTCGTCATGGGCTACTACGACGGGAACACGGTCACCGCGCTTTGGAACTACGCCCAGCATTTCGCGATGAGCGACAACTCCTACGGCACGACTTTCGGTCCGTCGACGCCCGGCGTGCTGAACCTGGTCGCGGGCAATACCTATCCGGCGACGTTGACGGGCGCTTCACCCAAAGTCGTGACGGGAAGCGGACCGGCGAGCGCCAACGGCACCGGAACCCTCGTCGGCGACCTCGATCCGACCGGCGATCTCTGCTCGAAAGGCGCGACGGTCCAGCTCGGCGGCAAGAACGTCGGGGACCTCCTGAGCGACAAGGGCGTGACCTGGGGCTCGTTCATGGGGGGCTTCGACCTCACGGCTGCGAATGCGGACGCGAGCACCGGCTGCGACCGGCAAAGCCCTGCAACCGCAGCCAACGGAGGCCCGACGCGGGATTACATCCCGCACCATGCCTTCTTCCAGTACTGGGCGTCGACGCTGAACGCGCAACACACCCGCCCGGCATCGATCGCCGAGATCGGGCGCGACGGGCAGGCCAACCACGAGTACGACCTGCACGACTTCTTCGATGCGCTCGCGGCCGGCCACATGGCCGCGGTCAGCTTCCTGAAGGCGCCAGCCTATGCCGACGGTCACGCCGGCTATTCCGATCCGCTGCTCGAGCAGGCGTTCCTCGTCGAGACGATCAACGCGATCATGAAGTCGCCGTACTGGAAGTCGACGGCCATCGTGATTGCCTACGATGATTCGGATGGCTGGTACGACCATCAGATGAGCCCGGTCGTGAATCCGTCCGCGGTCTACAACGCGGCCGACGCGAGGAACAGCGACCAGCTGAACGGGCCCGGGCGCTGCGGCAGCGGCGCGCCGTTCGCGGACGAAAACGGCAATGCGATCGAGGGACGGTGTGGCTACGGTCCGCGACTGCCGCTGGTCGTGGTCTCGCCCTTTGCGAGGACGAACTTCGTCGACGGCACGCTGACCGACCAGAGCTCGGTGCTGCGCTTCATCGAGGACAACTGGAACACCGGGAGGATCGGCGGCGGCTCGTTCGACGTCGATGCGGGTCCGCTGACCAGCATGTTCGACTTCGCCCGGCATGCCGACGGTTCGAGAGAGCTCCTGCTCGACCCGCGCAGCGGCGAACCGCTCGAGGACTAAGCCGGTCGTTCGGTGCAGCCCCGCGGGAACCCAGCGATGGCCCGGCCGCGCAGCGGCCGGGCCGGGAATCGGGCTAGCGGTCGCGCCAGCGCGGCTGGCTGCTGCCCGGGGAACGGCGTCCTTCAACGGGGCCTCCCGCAGCGTGGCGGCGATTCGCACCGGCCTTGGCGAAGGAGGGACGCCGGGCTTCGTCGCAGCCAGCGCTGCGCGCACGGGGCTCGAGCCCCGGGATGACCTGGGTCGGGATCGGCTGGCCCGCCGCGCGCTCGATCATGCGCAGCGCGCCCCGCTCGCTGTGGTTGGCGAAGGACACGGCGGTGCCGGACGCGCCGGCGCGCCCGGTGCGGCCGATACGGTGGATGTAGTCGTCGGCCTGGCGCGGCAGGTCGAAATTGATGACGTGGGTGATGCTGGCGACGTCGATGCCGCGCGCGGCGACGTCGGTGGCCACCAGCGTGCGTACGCCCCCGCGCCGCAGCCTGTTCAGCGTGGAATTGCGCTCGCGCTGGCTCATGCCGCCGTGCAGCGCCGCGACGGCGTGTCCGGCGTCCTGCAGGCGGAGGGCGAGCGTCTCCGCGTCGCGCTGGGTGGCGATGAAGACGATGCTCTGCTTGAGGGAAACGTCGGCGAGCACATGATCCAGCAGGCGGTGCTTGTGTGCGCGATCATCGGCGAAATGCACGCGCTGGTCGATGGCCAGCGCGCCGACGTCGACGGCCTTGACGTCGATGCGCACGGCGTCGCGCGTGAGCCTGCCGGCCAGGCGCGCGATCGCGCCGTCGATGGTGGCGGAGAACAGCACGGTCTGCCGCGCTGCCGGCGTCAGCGCGCAGATGCGCTCGACGTCGTCCGAGAAGCCCAGGTCGAGCATGCGGTCGGCTTCGTCGAGGACGAGCATCTCGAGGGCCGAAAGGTCGACGCGGCCGCGCTCGATGTGATCGATCAGCCGCCCCGGCGTCGCGACCAGGATGTCCACGCCGTGCTGCAACTCGCGGATCTGCCGCGGATAGGGCTCGCCGCCGTAGATGCATACGATGCGCAGGCGCATATGCTGGCCGTAGCGGGTTGCCTGCTGCGCAACCTGCTGCGCGAGCTCGCGCGTGGGGGCGAGCACGAGCACCTGCGGCCGGCCGGCGTTGCGCCGCTTCTGGGGGGCTGTGGTGGAGGACGAAGCCAGCCGATGCAGCGCGGGCAGGACGAAGGCCGCCGTCTTGCCGGTGCCCGTCTGTGCGGAGCCGATCACGTCGCGCCCGCCGATCAGCGCCGGAATCGTCTGCGCCTGGATGGGTGTCGGTTCGGTGTAGCCGCATTCGGCCAGCGCCTGCAGCAGCGCGGGCGCGAGATTCAGTTCTTCGAAAGTCATGTCGATTTCCCGTCGGGAGCAGCGTGTGCGCGAGCGCGGTTCGCGCCAGTGCACGCATGGGCGTGTTCGCAGCAGCCGTGTCCCGGACAGCCTGCGCCCTGAAGTTCCGGAGGGGGAACCGAACGCGGTGGATTGCGGGCGGCAGCAACCGGGTCAGAAGTGCTGCATAGCCATCGTCGCCAACCCGGAGGCGCCGTGCAGGCCGGCAAGGGAGTCCCGCAATGGGGTCTCCCGGGCCGCAGGGCATCGGGCGAATCGGACTCGCCCGGGAAGATCAGTGATCGATGAACCGGTCGCCTGGGTATTGCACGCTTGCACGCTGCGGCGGGCGACCTTCGATGAAATCCTGGACTTGCAGATCACCGCAACTGCGCAATCATACCATGCTCGCGGCGATCATGCTGCACCGCAGCGGGCGGCGCGATATCAATCGCCGGCGGTTGCGCCGAGATGCGGGCTCGAGCAGTGGCACTCCAGCGCCATCACGCGCGCAGGCGGGAGGTTGGCCCAAACGATGTCGCTCGCGCGTTCCAGGAAGCCGGGCAGCGATGCGAGGCCCCGAGCGCGCAGATCATAGGTGTACTGGATCACCGTGCCCCCGACCGGCAGCAGGGTCCACCACTGGGCGACGATGGCGGCTGCCACTTTCGGCGGCAGCGAACGCAAGGGCAGGCTGGAGACGATGGCGTCGATCGGCTGGCCGGGAGGCAGGAGATCGGTGAGGTGGGCGGCGTCGCCCTGCAGCACGCGGACGCCGGGAAAACGCAGACGCAGGTAGCGGACGAACCGGGCCGAGCGCTCGATGACGACCAGGCGCCGGGGAGCGATGCCGTCCTTCAGCAGCGCCTGCGTCACCGCACCCGTCCCGGCACCGAGCTCGACGACCAGTCCGTCGCGGTGGCGAGGCACGCGTGCCGCCATCCGCGTGGCCAGCCGACTCGAGCTTGGCCAGATGGCACCGATCGCCGATGGTTGGTGGAACAGCTCCCGCGCGAACAGCCACGACTCGGAAATGCGCAACGCGCGAGCAAGCCCGCGCGCTAGCGGGCGATGGGCAGTCACCGGCATCAATTCACCTCTCTGGCTTCGATCCTACAACGAAAAGCTGAAGCGGCCAAAGGCGGGCGCGCCGCGGGACCGACGCGGATCGCCGCCGCATGTCATCATTCTCCCTGTGGCCACGGGGTCGCGATGGCTCGTCCGACGAGATTTCCATGTGTGAACTGTTCGCCCTGTCGAGCCGAATCCCGACCGAGGTCCGGTTTTCCTTCGAGGCCTTTTCGCGCCGGGGCGGGCTCGGGGGACGCAACAAGGACGGCTGGGGCGTCGCGTACTACCAGGACAACGACGTACGCCTGCTGAAGGAACCCGAACCCGCCGCCGACAGCGCCTGCGTGCGCTTTCTCCAGGAGCACCCGTTCGCGTCGTCGATCGTCGTCAGCCATGTCCGGCGGGCGACGCAGGGGGCGCCGTCGATGCGAAACACCCAGCCGTTCGCACGCGAGCTGGGCGGGCGCATGCACGTGTTTGCACACAATGGCGATCTCGACCCCGCGGCGCTGCGGTCGCGCCTTGCACTCGGGCGCTGGCGGCCCATCGGGGACACCGATTCCGAGCATGCGTTCTGCGCCCTGCTCGAGCTCCTGGCGCCCTTGTGGCGGCTGACGCAGCCAGCGCAGGAAGCGGCGGCGCCCGAGCTGGAAACGCGGCGCGACGTCGTCATGCGATTCGCGGCGCTGCTGCGCGAGCTCGGACCTGCGAATTTCATCTACGCCGACGGCGACGCACTGTTCCTGCACGGCCATCGGCGGATGCACGGCGACGGCCTCGCCGCGCACCCGCCCGGGATGCACGTGCTGTCGCGGCATTGCGCGAGCGATCCGGAGCCGTGGCATGCCGATGGCGTCAGCGTGGCAGCGCGTGCGCAGCAGGACGTCCTGCTGGCGGCGAGTGTGCCGCTGACCGACGAGTCGGGCTGGCGAGCCCTGGCGGAGGGCGAGCTCGTCGTCGCGCGAAACGGCTGGATCGTTCCGCGCCGGATCACCGCGTCGCCGCCGGCCTGACGGCGACCTCGAAACGAATCGGAGGCAAACGATGGCCAATGTCGTCGAACTCGAGCAGCAGGAAGACTACCGTTTCGCGATCCGCTTCGGCGGCACGATCCCCGCGCTCGATGCGGACGAGTCGCCGCCACTGGGCACCGGAGCCGGCCCGACACCGGTGCAGTTGCTCGCAGCCGCGGTCGGCAACTGCCTGTCCGACAGCCTGCTGTTCGCGCTGCGCAAGTTCAAGCAGGCGCCCGAGCCGATCCGCACCGTCGTCGAGGCGAGCGTCGGTCGCAACGAGCAGGACCGTCTGCGGGTGCAGCGCATGGCCGTGCGCGTGACGCTCGGCGTTCCCGCATCGACGCTCGAGCATCTCGACCGCGCACTCCTGCAGTTCGAGCAGTTCTGCACGGTCGCACAGAGCGTGCGACAGGGGATCGCCGTCGACGTCGAGGTCTACGACAGCACCGGGGCACGGCTCAAGTAGGCGATAGGCATTCGCCCGCCCGGCCGGGCGTCATCGACGGATCGCGAGCAGCCAGGGCACGCCGACGGCAAGCAGGACGGCCAGGAAGATTGCGCCGAAGATCGCGCCCAGTCGCCAGTAATCGCGCGCGGGCAGGTAGCCGCTGCCGTAGTAGACCGGGCTCGGGCCCGTCGCGTAGGGGGAGACGATGCCCATGATGCCGAAGGTGAAGCACGGCAGCAGCACGTACTCGCGCACCGGCAGCCCGGCGATTCCCGCGCCCACGGCCAGCATGACCGGGAGGACCGCCGTGGCGTGCGCGGTGATGCTCGCGAACATGTAATGCACGACGAAGAACACGGCGACCAGCACCAGCATCGCCGTCAGCGGTGCGTAGCCCTGGATGTGCTGGGCGATCGCGCCCGCTCATCGGGCCGCGCCGCGCGAGCTCCCCGGCAGCCCAGGCCGGCACCTTGTCGCTGGCCTTGACCTCGGGTGGATACAGCCAGTAGGCGAGCAGCGGCGTGGCGAGCAGCAGCAGGCCCGGCGGCGCGAAGGCGATGAACCCCTGCGCCCAGCCGACGTCGACCTGCGCGGTCTTCTTCACGAGCTCCAGCGCGAGCAGGTTCGGCGCGAGGGCGGTCAGGAACATCGAGCTGGTGACGCTGGTGGCGGCGATCGCCACCCACATGATGTAGCCGCCGATACGGCGCGCCGTCGGATCGTTCGGACGGGATTCGTAGAGGGCGGGAAGGTTGCGGATCACCGGGTAGATCGTCCCCCCGCTGCGTGCCGTGCTCGACGGCAGCGAGGAGGCCCGGGGCCGGCGGGCGATCCTGGGCGAACCGTCGCTTCTGCGCGGAGAGGTCGCTGCGGCCCGTGACCACGAGTCCCCGGGAATCGACGAAGAGGCAGCGGCTCCGGGCCTCGGCGTCGGTGAGCCCCTCACGCTGCAGCGCGGCGACGACGAGACCTCCGATCCCGAGACAGGCTTCGCCGGCGCTGGCGAAAAGGATCCGCTGCTGCACCAGCGCGCGTCCGGTGATGCGGCCGGCTGCGAGCAGTCCGGCGAGCCCCATCGCGCCGGTGCCCTGGATGTCGTCGTTGAAGCAGCACAGGCGATCGCGGTGGCGCTCGAGCAGCGTGAACGCCGCCGCGTTGTTGAAATCCTCGAACTGCAGGATGCTGCCGGGGAACACGGCTTGCGTGGCGGCCACGAACTCGGCGACGAAGGCGCCCCACGCGTCACCGGTCACGCGGGGCGCGCGGGTGCCGAGATAGCGGGGATCGTTGCGCAGCGCCTCGTTGTCGGTGCCGACGTCGAGCGTGACGGGCAGGCACAGCTCCGGTCGCAGCCCTGCGCAGGCGGTGCCGAGGACGAGCTTCCCGATCGGGATGCCCATGCCGTTCGCCCCGAGGTCGCCGAGCCCCAGGATCCGCCCGCCAGCGGTCGCGACGGTGATCCCGACATCGCGCCGCGGCCAGTTGGAGAGCAGCTGCGCGATTCGCCCGCGATGCTCGAGCGACAGGTAGAGCCCGCGCGGCCGCCCATAGATCCGGCTCCACTCGAGGCAGGCCTGGCCGACGGTCGGCGTGTAGACGACCGGCAGCAGCTCCTCGAGGTTGTCGAGCAGCACCCGGTGAAACAGCGTCTCGTTGTCGCCTTGCAGCGCGGCGAGGCACAGGTATTTGTCGAGCGCGGTCGCCTTCGAGCGCAGGCTCGCGGCCACGCGGTCAGACTGCTCGGACAGCGATTCGACGCGCGGCGGAAGCAGTCCTTCGACGCCGGGCTGCGCGCGCTGCTCGCGGGTGAATGCGGTCCCCCGGTTGAGCAGCGGATCGGCCCGCCCGGTTGCAGGGATCGCGGGTGCTATCGTTGCGGCGTCCCGGCCATTCGACGACCGGGACCTGAACACCACCCATGGATCGAGGAGCATTGTCCCGGCGCTGGCGCGACTGGCGCATCGAGTTGCGCCGGCGCATGGCTGCACGCTTCATCGGCGACCGGGCGTACCTGGCGGATCTGTATCGCAAGCGCTTCGGACGGTTCCCCGATCTCGACCATCCGTCGGGATTCAACGAGAAGATCCTGGTCAAGATCCTCGGCGACCGGCGGGCGTATCTGACCCTGTTTGCCGATCGGCTGCGGGTGCGGGACTACGTCCGCCAGCGTACGCCGTCAGTCGTCCTTCCCCGGCTCTACGCGTGGTCGGATAGCGCCGCCTCGCTGCCCTTCGATGCATTGCCGGAGTCGTTCGTGCTGAAGGCCAACCACGGCAGCGGGTGGCTGCGCATCGTCGAGCGCAAGGACGACGTCGACCAGGCAGCGCTGGTGCGGCTGGCGGCCAAATGGCTCGCCTCCGATTTCACCATCGTCGGCCGCGAATGGGCCTATCGCGACGTCCATCGCGCCGTCTATGCGGAGGAATTGCTGCGCGACGACGCGGGCGGTCTGCCGCCGGATTTCAAGCTCTACACCTTCGACGCGAAGGTGCGGCTGATCCAGGTCGACCGCGACCGCTACGGACGTCACACGCAGGTGCTCTACGACCCGCAGTGGCGGCCGATCGCAGGCAGCGTTGCCGCGGCCCAGGGAGAGCCGCTCGCGCCGCCGGCCGCGCTGCCGCGGATGATCGAGGCCGCGCAGGCACTCGCGGCCGGCATCGACTTCCTGCGTGTCGATCTCTACGAAATTGCCGGCAGCATCGTGTTCGGCGAGCTGACGAACTACCCGAACAAGGGCCTGAACCGCTTCCGGCCGGCTTCCCTGGACGCGCTGCTCGGGAACTGGCTCACGTTGGCTCCCACGCGCCCGGTGCCCATCGACTATCGGCCGGAGACGTTCAGCGGGATGTGACGCTGCGACGCGGTTCGCGAGCCTCAGGCTTCGCAGGCCGGATCGTAGGGGACGACGTTCTCCTGCTCGGCAGGGTCGTTGCGCGCGACGATGGCGCGTGCGGGCTCGGTGGCGCTCAGGTTGAAGGCCTGGTGCGGAACGTCGGGGGGTATGAACAGGAACTCGCCGGCGGTGCTGACGATGCGCTCCGAGAGACCCGGTCCGTAGCGCGTCTCGACGCTGCCTTCGAGCACGTAGATGGCGGTCTCGTAGTCCCGGTGCCGGTGCGGCGCGGCGACGCCTCCCGGCGGGATGACGACCATGTGCATCGACAGCCCGCGGCTGCCGGTGGTCTCGCCGGAAACGCCGACGAAATACGGCAGCTGCTGCCGCGTGACGATCTCGCGGTCGGGGCGTACGGCAACGACGGTCGGGGGCGATTCGCGGCGGGGAGAGGGCATGGGCGTTTGCCTGCGGCGGTGCTGCGGGGCATGGGCAGCGCGAATTCGAACATAACGGGTCCGGATGCGGATGTCGAGCCGCGGGATGGAACCGGATCCCGGGCCCGGACGCGGCCGGCCGGCCACCGCAACTGCCGCGGTATCATCCCGATCCATCATGATCAAACTCTATTACTTTCCGGGCAATGCCAGCCTCACGCCGCACATGGTCCTCGAGGAACTCGGCGTGCCCTACGAGCTGGAGCTCGTCGACCGCGCGAACGCCGCCCACAAGTCACCGGAATACCTGAGGCTCAATCCCAACGGCCAGATTCCCGTGCTGCTGGATGGCGACCTCGTGCTCTACGAGACCGCTGCCATCTGCCTGCACCTGGCGGACACGCATCCGGATGCGGGACTTGCGCCCGCTCTGGGTAGCGCCGAGCGCGCGCACTTCTACAAGTGGCTGGTGTGGGCGACCAACACGCTGCAGGCGACGATGATGCTTTATTTCTACGGCGGCAGGCTGCTCGACGAGGGCAACGCCGACGGAGCGGCGCAGATCAGGAAGCACGCCGAAGCGCGCGTCGGCGGGATGCTCGACCAGCTCGATGCGCAGCTCGCGTCGCACGGTCAATCGTGGCTGCTGGGCACGGCCTACCGCGCCGTCGATCCTTTCGTGCTGATGCTCTGCCGCTGGACGCGCGGTTTCGCGCGCCCCGCGCGCAGCCTGCCGCATCTCGGTCCGTACCTGCAGCGCGTGCTGGCACGTCCGGCGGTGCAGCGCGCTTTCGCCGCCGAGAAGCTGCAACCGCCTCTGGTCTAGGCGGCCGGCGCCACGGCGGTGCGCAGCAGCTGTCCGCCGCCCTCCCCATGGGCGCCGTCGATGGCGAGCAGCGGCGGGTCGCGACCCAGCGGGGGATTGCGCTCCATGGCGCGCAGCGTGGATGCTGGCGGGATGCCGGCGATCGATCAGCTTGGACGAGCGCGGCAATCGCGCCGTTGACGCCGGTCAACGCTGCGGCAATCCGCGTTGCCGCTGCCGGACGACGAAGTCACAGCGGTGGTCGAAAGCATTGCGCGTCTCCATTCGTCGGCATGCTTGAGCTAGCGCAAATCCCCGCGCCGGCTGCGGCGCTATGCTGACTCGTCGATCGCCGGCGCGGGTGTCGCGGATGCGTGGCGCATTTCGCTAGCTGGGCGATTCGCGCATCATCGAATTCGTCACCGCGGCATCGCTCCCGAATCGACGCCCTGATCGAAGGGCACGGGCGCGATGCGATCGCCGAGGGATTCGTGCGTTTCGAGTAGTCACCCGGCGGACGCCATGTCGCTGCCGTTGGCAAGGGCCGGCGCTTTCGTGTCACCATGTCGGAAATCGGAGTCATCCGGTGGCGCCAGACGACACCCAGCCGTTACCCGTCGACGCAGTCGAGGCCGCGATCATGCATGTGCTGCAGGCGGAAGCCGAGGCGCGCGATGCGGTTGCTGACACGCATGGCGCCGCGCAGGCCATCGACGAGGCGGCGCGCGAGCGGGCACGACGCATCGGCCTCGCCGCCGATCGTCGCATCGCAGCGGCGCGCGCCGCGTTCGGCGCGAAGACCGTGGCCGAGGTCGGCGCGCTGGATGCGCAGGCGGCGGCGCTCGACGCCGAGGGCCCGCCCGAGTCCGACGAGATCGCGAGGGTCGAGCGGGCCGTGAAGGCGCTGGCCGCCTCGATGACGGGGGGACAGGCGTGATCGAGGCGGGGAGCCTCGAATACGCACACGCGCGCCTTTCGGCGCGCTTCGGCAACCGCGCCGACGAGGCCGCGTGGCGGCGCATCGAGACCATACGCGACATCGGTCCGATGCTCGATGCCGTGCGGGCGTCGCCGCTCGCCGCCTGGGTCGCGCGCTTTTCCGCCGATGCCGGTCCCCATGCCGTCGAGCGGGCGATGCGGGCCCACCTGCGCGAGCGCGCGACCGCGATTGCGGCGTGGATGCCGCCGGCGTGGCGCGCTGCGACGGCGTGGTGCGCGATGCTGGTCGACCTGCCGCTGCTGCAGCATCTCGCGCGCGGCGGCGCTGCCCCGCGCTGGCTGGATGACGAGGAGCCGGCGCACCGGGACGCGCTCTTCGCATTTCTCGCGGTCGCCGGCGTCGAGGCCGATCCGGATCGACTCGGACGGGCGTGGCGCGAAGCGTGGCAGCGGCAGCTGCCGGAGCGCATCGGCGCTTCGGGATTGCTCGCCGAGTTCCTGCGCGTGATCGACGCGCACTTCGCCGCGTTCGCCGACCCCGGACTCGTTGACGGTTGGGCGCAGCGGCGACGCCTGCAGGCATGCCTGGCGCGGATGTTCCGCCGTGCGACCCTGGATCCCTCGGTCGCCTTCATCTTCCTCGCGCTGTCGGCGCTGGATTTCGAGCGCTTGCGCGGCGAGATCCTGCGCCGCATCGCGTTTCCGCGCCTGCCGCTCGCCGCGTGATCCGCCCGAAGCCCGCCCGCTGGTTCGAGTTGCTGGTCGCGCGCGACGACGCAACCCTTGCGCTCGAGGCCCTCGCGGGCACCGGCATGATCGAGCTCGAAGCCAGGCCGTCGGCGGCGCTGCCGGCTTCCCTCGCCGACCTTCGCGTTCCGATGCAGCAGTTCGCCGAGCTTGCGATCCGCTACCACGATTACTGGCCGGACGATCGCTGGGAACCGTCGGCATTTCCGGAGACCCCGGCGACGACGATCGAGCGCTGCCTGACGCGGATCCGCGGCTGGGCGCAGGACGCTGAGCCCGTGATCGGCGTGCTGCAGCGTGGCGAAGCCGAACGCGGCGAGCTCGTCGTCTGGAAGCGCGTGCTCGATGCGCTGGCGGGCAGCAGCATCGACCTCGCGCGGATGGCGGCCGCGGGGCCGCTGCTGCAGGCGCGGCTGATCGCCTGCCCGCCAGGCGCCGAGCCGGCCTGGCCCTCCGGCCTGCTGGTCCGGCGCTTCGAGGCCGATGGGCAGTCGCATGCGCTGGTGCTGGGGACTCCGGACGACGTCGGGCAACTGGTGCAACAGGCCAACGCGCTCAAGGCAGGCGTGCTGGGCCTGCCGACGTGGCTGCAGGCCGACAGCGCGCGATGCGAGGCCCACGTCGCGACCCGGCTCGCGGCGCTCGAGCACGCGGCTGCGGCCATGCAGGCGCAACTGTCCGCCCTGGCGGACCGCCACCAGCTTCGCCGCGCACTGGGCGACGCCGCGCGTCTGCAGTGGCTGCTGGACAACGTGCGTGCGATGGAAGCGGGCGAGCTCTTCTGCAGAATCACCGGCTGGACCAGCGACCTCGCGGGTCAGCGGCTCGCCGGGGCGCTCGATCGCTCGCCGGCACGATCGATCCTGCACCAGCCGGCGCCCCCGGCGGCCACCGCGGCCCCGTTGCTGCTCGCGAACCCGTGGTGGGCGCGGCCGTTCGAGATCTTCAGTCGCGCGCTGGGCATGCCATCCTCGAACGAGGCCGACCCCAGCGCCCTGCTCGCTTTCGTCGTGCCGCTGATGTTCGGCTACATGTTCGCCGACGTCGGGCAGGGTCTGGTGATCGCGATCGGCGGGTTCGTCCTGCGCCGGCGCTTTCCGCTGGCCCGGATGTTCGTCGCCGGCGGGCTCGCGGCGGCGGCGTTCGGCTTGGTGTTCGGCAGCGTGTTCAGCCTGCACGGCATCCCCGCGCTGTGGTTCGCGCCGCTCGACGATCCGCTGACCATCCTGCTGCTGCCGCTCATCGGGGGCGCCGTGCTGATGTCGGTCGGTCTGCTCTTTTCGGCCGTCGAGGCGCATTGGCGCGGCGAGCTCGCGGGCTGGCTCGCGACCGACGCCGGGTTCCTTGCGCTGTACGGCGGGCTGCTCTGCGGATTCGTATGGCCCGCGGGCTTCGCCGTCGCGGCTGCCGGCGCTGCCGCGTCCTGCCTCGGTCACGCCTGGCGCGAGCGTCGTGTCGCGGCGATTCCCGCTGCGCTGGCCGAGCTCGTCGAGCGCACGCTGCAGATCCTGATCAACACGCTGTCCTTCGCCCGCGTGGGCGCGTTCGCGCTGGCGCATGCGGGACTGTCGTCTGCGATCGTCACGCTGATGCACGCCGGCGGCAACGCCGTCGTGCAGCTGCTGGTCCTCCTCGCCGGCAACGCGATCGTCATCGTCCTCGAGGGCCTCGTCGTCTCGATCCAGACGACGCGCCTCGTGCTGTTCGAATTCTTCGCGCGCTTTCTCACCGCGGATGGCCGTGTCTTCCATCCGCTGCCCGTTCCCCCGTCGACCCTGCAGGAGAGAGGAATGAAGACGTCGTACAAGTTCACCACGGCACTCGTCGCGCTGGCGCTGGTCATGGGCATCGGCGCGACGGCGCTGCTCGGCGCGATCGCGCCGGCGCTCGCCGCCGCGCCGGCCGCGGCGGCGGCGGGCGGGGCCGCGGAGGGATCGAGCTTCGGCCTGATGGCGGCCGCGGTGTCGACCGCACTCGCCGCGCTGGGCGCGGGGTTCGCGGTCGCCCGTGTCGGCACGGCCGCGGTGGGTGCACTGGCCGAGAAGCCCGAACTGTTCGGACGCCTGCTGATCTTCGTGGGCCTCGCGGAAGGCATCGCGATCTACGGTCTCATCGTTTCCATCCTGATCCTCAACCGACTGGCCTGATGCCGGCACCGATCTACCTTGGCGACGAGGTGAGCGCAGCCGGCTACCGGCTTGCGGGTGCGATCCCGCGCGTTCCCGCGGCGGGCGAGGAGGGCGCGGCGCTGCAGGAGGCCTGCGCGAACGCGCCGCTGGTGCTCGTGGGCGCAGCCGTCGCGGCGCGCATCGATGCGCTCGCGCTGCGCAAGGCACTGGCGGCGCTGCAACCGCTGGTGGTCATCGTTCCCGACACCCAGGGCGAAGCCGCGCGTCCGGACTTGGCGGCGCGACTGCGCGGCCAGCTGGGACTGCCGGCATGACGCTCGCGCAACGCGCGCAGGCGCTGCTCGATCTGGTCGAGGGCGAGCGCAGGAGCCGCAGCGAGACCATTCTCGCCGAAGCGCGAGGCCGGGCGGAGGCGCTCGTCGCGCAGGCGCATGCGGACGCGCGGGCGCGCATCCACGAGGCCTATGCCGAGGAGCGCCAGCGTGCGCAGGAGCGCATCGCCGCGGCACGCGCCAACCTGGCGACGCGGCGGCGGCTGCACGAGCAGCGACGCAGCACGGCCCTGCTCGCGCTCGGCTGGCAGCGATTGCCGCCCGTGCTGCGCGAGCGCTGGCGCGACGCCACGGGCCGGCGCCTCTGGGTCGACGCGGTCGTGGCCGAAGCCGCGCGCAGGCTGCCGCGCGCGCCGTGGCGCATCGTCCATGCGCCGGAGTGGACCGAGCCCGAGCAGCGGAGCGTCGCTGCGGCATTGCCGGCCGGCGCCGTACCGCAGGCCGATGCCGGCATCGAGGCGGGCCTGCGCATCGAGGCGGGGGGCAATGTGGTCGATGCGACGCTCGCGGGCCTGCTCGCCGATCGCGACGAGATCGGCGCGAGGCTGCTGCGGCAAATGGAGGCCCTGAAATGAGGACCTGCCGATGAGCCGGGCATCGATCCGCTCGATCAGCGGTCCGGTGGTCCACGCCCGGGCCAGCGGTCCTTTCCGATTGCGCGAAGCCGTCGAGGTGGGTCCGCAGGGGCTGCTGGGCGAGGTCGTCCGCCTGCACGACGATGACATCGTCGTGCAGGTCTACGAGGACACCACGGGGCTGCGTCCGGGCGTCGACGTCGTCGGCCGCGGACTTCCGCTTGCGATCCGGTTGGGCCCGGGCCTGCTGGGCAACATCTTCGACGGCCTGCTGCGCCCGCTGGGGGGCAGCGACTCGGCCTTCGTGGCCCCCGGCATGCACCGAGCGCCGCCCGCGAGCTTCGCGTTCGAGCCGCGCGTCGCAGCGGGCGAGGTGCTGGGCCCGGGCGCGGTCTTCGCCGTGGTCACCGGGGCCGCGGGACGCGCGCAACGCTGCGTCTGCCCGCCCGACGTCGGCGGCGAGGTGGCGTCGATCGCGACGGCAGGCGACTATCGAGAGGATGCGACGGTGTGCACGCTGCGCCTTGCCGACGGCAGCACCCGGGAGCTGGCGATGGGCCACGACTGGCCGGTGCGCACGCCCCGGCCGGTACGACGGCGCCTGCCTGCCGACGCGCCGCTCGTCACCGGGCAGCGGGTCATCGATTCGCTGTTCCCGGTCGCTCAGGGCGGCCGGGCTGCGGTGCCGGGGGGGTTCGGAACCGGCAAGACCGTGTTGCTCGAGGCGCTTGCCAAGGGCTGCAACGCCGACGTGATCGTCTACCTCGGTTGCGGCGAGCGGGGCAACGAGATGGCCGGCGTGCTCGAGGAATTCCCGCAGCTCACCGATCCGAAGAGCGGGCGCCCGCTGATGGAGCGCACCGTCATCATCGCGAACACGTCGAACATGCCGGTCGCGGCGCGCGAGGCGTCGATCTACTGCGCGATCACCGTGGCCGAGTATTTCCGCGATCAGGGCCTGGACGTCGCGCTGATGGCGGATTCGACCAGTCGTTGGGCGGAGGCGCTGCGCGAGGTGTCCGGGCGCTTCGGGGAGCTTCCCGGCGAAGGCGGCTATCCCGCCTACCTGTCGTCGCGGCTTGCCGATTTCTACGAGCGCGCCGCCCTGGTCGAAACGCTGGGGGGCGCGCGCGGGTCGGTGACGGTCATCGGTGCGATCAGCCCGCCCTCGGGCGACCTGTCGGAACCGGTGACCAGCCACACCAAGCGCTACGTCAAGGCGTTCTGGACGCTCGACGCCAAGCGTGCCCAGGCGCGCTTCTACCCCGCCGTGCATCCGCTGCAGTCCTACGCCGAGGACGCGCGCGATTTCGCGCCGTGGTGGGCGGCCAACGGCAACGGCGACTGGCTCAAGCTGCGACGGCGCTTTCTCACGCTGCTCGACGACCAGGCGCGCTTGGAGCGCATGGCGCGGATCATCGGGAAAGACGCGCTGCCGCTGCGCCAGCAGCTGACGCTGTTCTGTGCCGACCTCGTCAACGATGCGCTGCTGCGGCAGTCGGCGTTCTCGCCCGTGGACCGCGTCTGCAGCCCCCGCAGGCAGGCGCTGATGATGCGGCTGGTCGGCAGGTTCATCGACCTCGCGGAGGCCGCCGTCGCCGCGGGCGTGCATCCCGACCGGCTGGCGGAGCTTCCGTCGCTGCGCCCGCTGCAGAGGATGGGCGAGGACATCCCCGACGCCGAGCTCGCGCGCTTCGAGACGCTGGAGGCGAATCTCGATCGTGATTTCGCCGAGGTCATGCGGACCCACGAGGCGGACGATGCGACTCACCGCTGAAGGCGCCGCAACGCGGATCGAGGGCCCGCTGCTGTTCCTGCGGCGGACGCTGGACGTCGGCCTGAACGATGCGGTGCAGGTCGTCGGCGGCGACGGCCGGACGCGGCTGGGTCGCATCGCGGCGATCGACGAGGCGTTGATGACGGTCGAGGTGCTCGAGTCGACGTCTGGGCTCGCGCTGTCCGACACCGTCGTGCGCTTCTTCGGCGAGCCGATGACCTTCGGTCTCGCGCCCTCCATCCTGGGGCGCGTGTTCAACGGCGTCGGACAGGTCATCGACGGCGGACCGCCGGTTGCGGCGCGGCAGACCCGGCGCATCGACGGCCTGCCGATCAATCCGGTGCAGCGCGCGGGACCGCGCGATTTCATCGAGACCGGCGTCACTGCCCTCGACCTGATGAACAGCCTGGTCCGCGGGCAGAAGCTGCCGATCTTCTCCGGCGGCGGGTTGCCGCACGATCGCCTCGCGGTCGAGATCGCGACGCATGCGCGGCTGCGCCAGGCATCCGCGGCGGGCAGCGATTTCGCGATCGTGTTCGCGGGAATCGGAGTGCCTTACGACAGCGCCGAGTTCTTCCGCAGGAGCCTCGAGCAGTACGGCGCGCTGGAGCGGACCGCGCTGTTCCTGAACCTCGCCAGCGATTCCTCGACGCAGCGCCTGCTGACCCCGCGCTTCGCACTGACCGCCGCGGAATACCTGGCGTTCTCCGAAGGCAAGCACGTGCTCGCGATCCTGACCGACATGACGAACTACGCGGAGGCGCTGCGCGAGGTCTCGTCGTCGAAGGGCGAGATCCCGAGCCGCAAGGGTTTTCCGGGCTACATGTATTCCGACCTCGCCAGCCTGTTCGAGCGCGCGGGCTGCATCCGCGGCCGTCCGGGAACGCTGACGCAGCTGTCGATCTTGTCGATGCCCGCCGACGACATCGGCCATCCGATCCCCGACCTGACCGGCTACATCACCGAGGGACAGATCGTTCTCTCGCGCGATCTCGACCGGCGTGCCGTGTATCCGCCGATCGACGTCCTGCCTTCGCTCTCGCGGCTGATGAAGGACGGCATCGGCGAGCGCTACACGCACGCCGATCATCCGGCGCTGTCGAGTCAGCTCTACGCCGCCTACGCCCGCGCCGTGCAGGCGCGCGTCCTGGCGAGCGTCGTCGGCGAGGAGGGGCTCGCCGCGACCGATCGCCAATACCTGGCGTTCGGCACGGCGTTCGAGAACGATCTCGTAAGTCAGTCCGAGGCGCGCACGCTGGAGCAGAGCATGGAGGCCGGCTGGCGGCTGCTGGCCGACCTCCCGCAAGGCGAGCTGACGCGTCTGTCGGATGCCCAGATCGCCACCCACATCACGCCGCGCAGCGGCGCCGCCGCGGTGTCCCGATGAGCGAGGCGA
>JAJXTF010000182.1 GCA_021784125.1 Pseudomonadota bacterium
GCGGCGCGGTTGCACCTGCAATCAAGACGCCACCGATCACGAGGTCGGCATCGATCACGTGCCGCTCGATGGCCTCGGCCGTCGAGTACACGGTCTGCAACGCGGGGCCGTACTGCGTCCAGAGCCGGGTCAGCGCATCGGGGTTGCGATCGAGCACGGCCACGCGCGCCCCCATGCCGAGCGCGATCTCGACGGCATGCGCCCCGACCACCCCGCCGCCGAGGACGACGACCTGCGCCGGCGCGACGCCGGGCACGCCACCCAGCAGCACACCCTTGCCGCCCTGCGGCTCCTCGAGGAAACGGGCGCCTGCCTGCACGGCGAGGCGGCCGGCGACCTGGGACATCGGCGCGAGCAGCGGCAGGCCGCCTGACGCCGAGGTCACGGTCTCGTAGGCGATGCAGATCGCGCCGCTGTCCACCAGGTCGCGTGCCTGCGCAGGATCGGGGGCGAGGTGCAAGTAGGCGAACAGCACCTGATCGGGTCGCAGCTGCCGGCGCTCGACGGGCTGAGGTTCCTTGACCTTGACGATCATGTCGGCGGCGGCATAGACGTCGGCAGCCGAGGCCACGACGCTCGCGCCTTCGCGCTCGTAGTGCGTGTCGCCGGCGCCGATGCCGCCGCCGGCGCCGCGCTCGACGATGACCTGGTGCCCGCGATGGGTCAGCTCGCGGACCGAGCCTGGCGTCAATCCGACCCGGTTCTCGAAGACCTTGATTTCCTTCGGTACGCCGATGCGCATGTAGATGTTCCCGTGGATGGCCTCAGCGGATCCCGCTGTGCCGCAACCGCAGCTGCTCGTGCGCGACCGCCAGCGCAGCGATGCCGGGTTCGATGGCCGCGACGTCGATCGACGAGAAGCCGAGCCGCGCGTAATTGGACGGCACGGCGCCGTCGGCTGTTTCGGCGAAGAACACGTCGCCGGGCTCGATCAGCACGCCGTGGCGCGCCGCGGCCATCGCCAGTGCGCGGGTGTCGACATCCGGATCGAAACGCAGCCAGAACGACGATGCGCCGGCGACGGCCGTGAACCCGACCCCCGGAAGCCGCTGCGCGAGCGCGGCGGCGACCGCTCGCGAGCGCTCGGCGTGGGCCCGGCGCAGTCGCCGCAGCAGCGCATCGTGGTATCCCATTGCGAGGAACAGCCCGACCGAACGCTCGTTGTTGGCCGCGGGATGGCGCAGCATGAGCCGCCGCAGCGCGCGCAGCTCGGCCACGAGCTCGCGGCTGGCGACGATGAAGCCGATGCGTATGCCGGGCGCGAGCGTCTTCGACAGGCTGCTGACGTAGACGACGCGCCCGCTGCGATCGAGGCTCTGCAGCGCGGGCTGCGCTCCGCCGTCGTAGCCCAGCTCGATTTCGTAATCGTCCTCGATCAGGATGCGGTCGTTCGCCTGCGCCCAGGCGAGCAGCGCCTCGCGGCGCGCCAGCGGCATCGTGACGTTGGTCGGACACTGGTGCGACGGCGTCAGGTACACGTACTGGCAGGCATCGAGTGCCGGCGACAGCGCCAGTCCCGCAGCATCGAGCGGCAGCGGAACGATGCGCGGGCTGCGCGCCGCGAAGATGTTCCTGGCGTCGGGATAACCCGGATTCTCGATGCCCACCGTCGTCTGCGCGTCGACCAGCAGGGTCGCGATCAGGAACAGCGCGTGCTGCGCGCCCACCGTCACGAGAATCTCGTCGGGCGAGGCGAACACGCCCCGTCGCGACAGCAGGCGAGTCTGGATCTGCTCGATCAGCAGCGGATCATCGCCATCGATCAGATCGCCGGCCCAGCCGCGGATTTCGGCCGCCGACGTTGCCTGGATGCTGCATTCCCGCCATCCGGGAATCGGCAGTTGCGACGGATCGATCTGTCCATAGAGGAAAGGGTAGGGGTAGCGCTGCCAGTCGCGGGGCTTGGCGATGTTGCGTTGCGATGAAACCGCAGCACGCAGGCGCGGCGCCCATGCCGCGGGAGGGGGCTGCGCACCGGGCCGGCGCAGCGGCGGTCGGCCGGCGCGGCCGGCGAGAATCTCGGGATTGACGTAATGGCCGCTGCGGCTGCGCGTGACCAGGTAGCCCTCGTCGGCCAGCAGCTCGTAGGCGAGCGCGACCGTGTTGCGCGCGACGCCGAGCTCGCCTGCCAGCACGCGCGTCGAGGGCAGCGCGACGCCGGTCGGGATGCTGCCGTCGAGGATCGCGGCGACGAGCATCTCCCGGATCTGGGCATGCAGCGAGACCTTGCTGCGAAACGTGAGTTGGATCAGCTGATTCCACATGCTGGCCTACCGCGGAGTGCCCTTCTGGCCCATTGAACGGATGCCGCACCGACGTTACAAAGGCATATTATCGAATCTTTGCGCGGCCGGCGGAATTCGCGGGGCGCGCCACCGGAGATGACGATGGGCCACGCCGAATTCACGCTACGCAACCAGGCGTCGCAGCCGACGATCTCGCTGGACGAGCTCTGGATGCCTTTCACGCCGAACCGGGACTTCAAGGCCGATCCCAGGATCGTCGTTCGCGCCGAGGGCATGTACTTCTGGAACGATCGCGGCGAGAAGATCATCGACGCATCGTCGGGGTTGTTCTGCGTGGCTGCCGGCCACGGCCGCCGCGAGATCGCCGAGGCCGTGCACCGCCAGCTCTCGGAGCTCGATTTCGTCGCGCCTTTCCTGCGCGCGCACCCGAAGAGCTTCGAGCTCGCGTCCCGCATCGCCGAGCTGACGCCCGGCGATCTCAACCGGATCTTCTTCGTGAACTCGGGCTCGGAGTCGGTGGATACGGCGATGAAGGTGGCGCTCGCCTACCATCAGGCGCGCGGGCAGTCGGGGCGCACGATGTTCATTTCCCGGGAACGCGCCTACCACGGCGTCAATTTCGGCGGCGTCGCGCTGTCGGGCATCGTCAACAACCGCCGCCGCTTCGGGCTCGGCGTGCCGGGCGTGGCCCACATGCGCCATACCCACCTGAAGGAGAACCTGTTCACGTCCGGCGAAGGCGCGCATGGCGCCGATCTCGCCGACGACCTCACGCGCTTCGTCAACCTCTACGGCGCCGAGAACATCGCCGCCTGCGTCGTCGAACCGATCGCGGGGTCGACCGGCTGCCTGGTGCCTCCGAAAGGCTACCTCGCCCGCCTGCGCAAGATCTGCGACACGCACGGCATCCTGCTCGTGTTCGACGAGGTGATCACCGGCTTCGGGCGCACCGGCGCGCCGTTCGCGGGCCAGAGCTTCGATGTGGTCCCTGACATCATGACCATGGCCAAGGCGCTCACCAACGCGGCGCAGCCGATGGGGGCCGTGGCGGTTTCCGAACGCGTCCACGACGCGATCATGGGTGCGGCGCAGGAAGGTGCGATCGAGTTCTTCCACGGCTACACGTACTCGGGGCATCCCGCCGCCTGCGCCGCGGGCCTCGCGACCCTCGACATCTACCGCGACGAAGGCCTGTTCGAGCGGGCCCGGGCGCTCGCGCCCCATTTCCAGGAGGCGATGTTCTCCCTGCGCGACGCCCCGCACGTCACCGACATCCGCGGCTACGGCATGCTCGCCGCGTTCGACATCGCCTCCGACGGCGTACCAGGCCACCGCGGCCATGTCCTCCAGAAGAAGCTCTTCGACAACGGGCTCAATCTGAAGACGACCGGCGACTGTGCGCTGCTTGCACCGCCGCTGATCGCCGAGCGCGAGCACGTCGACGTCATCGTGGACATCCTGCGCAAGACCTTGTCGTCACTCTGACCCGCCGTCGTCGCGACCGGGTCGCTTCGCATCATCACTTCGAAAGGGGCAGCATGAAACGCATATGGGCAGTGTGGACGTCGGCGGTGGCGCTTGCACTCTGCGCAGCAACGCCGGCATGGGCGCAGAAGACCGTGACCTTTGCGTATCAGGACATGATGAATCCCTGGCGCTGGGTGCAGCAGACCGGCGAGATCGAGAAGGAAACCGGCTACAAGATCGATTTCCGCCAGATTCCCGGCGGTGGCGACGTGGTGCGCGCCATGGCGTCCGGCGACGTGCAGCTCGGCGAGCTCGGTTCCACGGGCGTCGCGACCGCGATCAGCCAGGGCATGGACATCGACCTGTTCTGGATCCTCGAGGACATCGCGTCGGCCGAGGCGCTGGTCGTGCGCGACGGCAGCGGCGTCACGTCGATCGCCGGGCTCAAGGGCAAGAAGGTCGGCACGCCGTTCGTCTCCACCTCGCACTTCCAGCTGCTCTACGCCCTGGACAAGGCGGGACTGAAGCCCGGCGACGTACAGGTGCTGAACATGCGGCCGCCGGAGATCGCAGCGGCCTGGACCCGCGGCGACATCGACGCGACGTTCATCTGGGACCCGGCGCTGTCGGCGGTCAAGAAGACCGGCAAGGTGCTGATGACCTCGGGCGACGTCTGCAAGGAAGGCGCCTGCACCTTCGACGGCCTGGTTGTCGAGCACAAGTGGGCGCAGGCGAACCCGGCATTCATGGTCGCGCTGGTCAAGGCGATCGCCAAGGCCGACGCGGACTACCGCGCGCATCCCGAGGCCTGGGGCGTCAATTCAGACAAGGCCAAGGCCGTCGCCAAGTGGTCGAAAGGCAAGCTCGAGGACGTTCCGGCCGCGATGAAGCTCTACGGCTTCCCCGACCTCAAGGAACAGGATTCGCCGAAATGGCTGGGCGGCGGGGCGAACGGCGCGGCGGCGAAGGCACTGCTGCAGCAGGCGAACTTCCTCAAGGCGCAGGGGCGCCTGCAATCGGTGCTCACCGACTATTCGAAGCACGTCACCACCGAATGGGTGACCAAGGCGATGAAGTGAGCTTGCGGGCGGCGGCCGGTTGCCGGCCGCCGCCACGTCCTGCCGATGCCTGAACCCCGGGGCATCGATCCCACACGTCGACGCATCGAAGCTTCCCCACGCAGCCGATGACCAAGCTCGACATACGCCACCTCGGCGTGCGCTACGCGTCCAAGGGCGGCACCGTCGAAGCCCTCTGCGACGTCAATCTGGCGATCGAGGACGGCGAGTTCGTCGTCGCGATCGGCGCGTCGGGCTGCGGCAAGACGACGCTCCTGAGCTGCATTGCGGGATTCCTTCCCGCCACCGAGGGCAGCATCGAGCTCGACGGCAGCCCGGTGACGGGCCCGGGCGCCGACCGGGGCGTCGTGTTCCAGAAGCACGCGCTGATGCCCTGGCTCAACGTGCTCGCCAACGTCGAGTTCGGTCTGCGGATGCGCGGCATGCCGGCGGCCGAGCGAAGAAGCATCGCCGTCGAGAAGCTGCGCCTGGTCGGGCTCGCCGATTTTGCCGACCGCGCGATCTACGAGCTGTCGGGCGGCATGCAGCAGCGCGTCGGCATCGCCCGTGCGCTGGCGTCGGATCCCCGGCTGATGCTGATGGACGAGCCGCTGGGCGCGCTCGATGCCCTGACGCGCGAGTCGATCCAGGAGTTGATCCTCGACGTCTGGCATCGCACCGGCAAGATGATGTTCTTCATCACCCACTCGGTCGAGGAGGCGCTGTTCCTCGCGACACACCTGATCGTGATGACGCCGCGTCCCGGGCGCATCTCGCACGAGTACCACCTCGATTTCGGGCGCCGCTTCGTCGAAACGCGTGATGCGCGCGCCGTGAAGTCCTCGCCGGAGTTCATCCGGGTGCGCGAGGAAGTCCTCGCCGTCATCCAGCGACGCGATCCGGCGACGGATCCGGCCCTGCCGGCCGCCACGGCATGAGCAACGGAGCCGCGCCCCCGACCGCCACAGCCGCGCCCGCGACGGCAGCGTCGCCGGCAGCCCCCGCTTCCCTTGCGGCGCCGAAGACGTCGCGCTTCACCACGCCCGGCGAAGGACCTTCGACGCTGATCAGCGTCGTGACGGTGTGCTGCCTCCTTGCGCTGTGGTGGCTGGCCAGCCACCTGCACTGGGTGCCCCCGCTGTTCCTGCCGACCCCCGAGACCGTCCTGCGCGTGCTGTACCAGTCGGCAACGGGAAAGCTGACCGACGCGCCGCTCGCCGTCCACTTCGGCTGGTCGATGTTCCGCGTCTTCACGGCGTTCTTCGCAGCATGCCTGACGGCGATTCCGATCGGCGTCGCGATGGGCGTGTCGCGCGTCGCCCGCGGCATCTTCGATCCGCCGATCGAGTTCTACCGTCCGCTGCCGCCCCTCGCCTACCTGCCTCTGATCGTCATCTGGTTCGGCATCGACGAGCTGTCGAAGATCATCCTCATCTACCTCGCGTGCTTCGCGCCGCTCGCGATGAGTGCGCGGGCGGGCGTGCGCTCGGTCTCGCAGGAGCAGATCCACGCCGCATACTCGATGGGCGCGACCAAGTGGCAGGTCATCTGGCACGTCATCGTCCCCGCGGCGATGCCGGAGATCCTGACGGCGATGCGCATCGCCATCGGCAGATCGGAA
>JAJXTF010000183.1 GCA_021784125.1 Pseudomonadota bacterium
CGTCGCCGGGTTGTTGGCACCGCCGAAGGCGTCGCCGGTGACGGCGATGGATGCGCCACCCATGCCCTTGGCGATCATTCCATAGCCATGGCTGAAGTAACCGTCCGTCGCGTGGGCGGCGAGCGGCACGGCGGCGAGCGGCATGGCGGCGATCAGCGCCGCGATCAGACGTTTCTGCACTTTTCCCTCCTTGGGGGCTCTGCTGGGTTGCGGCCGGCATCGGTTGCCGGCAAATCGTCTTCGAATCGGCTTCGCTAGATGAACAGGCTGACGTCCGCCTCCTTCGCCATGGGCAGGAAAGTGGCGGCACCGACGAATTCCTTGACCTCGGGAATGAAGTCCTTGGGCTTGTAGCCGAAGAGGTCGACGGTCATCTGGCAACCGATGAGGTTCACGCCGGCCTCGATGCAGAGGCTGCGCAGCTCGCCGATGTCTGCGACACCCTTGTTGCGGATCGTCTTGCGCATCATCCGGGTCGCGAAGGCTTCGTAGCGCGGCACCATCGACTGGACGAGATTCGGAACGTTCCAGCGGATCGACCTGAACCACGCCGGTCCCATCGGCATCTTCATCGGCATCGCAGGATTGCCGAGGGGGCTCACCTTCAGCTTCTTCATGTCCTTGCGCAACAGCTCGAGGCCGTAGAACGTGAAGAAGATGGTGACGTTCCAGCCGAGCGCGGCCGCGGTCGACGCCAGGATGAAGGGCGGGTACGCCCAGTCGAGCGTCCCCTTGGTGGCGATGATCGTCATCGACGGGGTCTTGGCCGCCTCGCGCTCCGCGAGTACCGCTTCCAGCTTCTGCGGCAGCAGTGCGTCGATACGTTCGTTGACCAGCCGCTCGATCGCGGCGGCATCCACCCCCTCGAGGGTGTCGGGCATCACTGACATCGGTTCCTCCTGGACATGCCCTGGGGGGGCACGGATTTAATTAGAAAATGCTAATACTCTCCCCAGGCAGGCGCAAGGGCCCGCGTCAAGGTTTCCGCGGGTACGCCGCGGGGGGCGGGGCCGCCCCGATTGTCTTCCGGGCGACGATGCGCCCGCCGTACCTCCCGGTGTATAGTCCGCCGGTCCGGTCGATTTGCGGGGAACGCGTAGATGAAGCCACCGGTATTTCATGACGAAACGGCCAAGCGGGCGCTCGACGCCCGCCTCGCGCGGGTCGAAGGCCAGATTCGCGGTGTCCGGCGCATGATCGACGAGGACGCGCGCTGCCAGGACGTGGCGCTGCAGCTCGCCGCGTCGCGCAAGGCGCTCGACCGGGCGTTCTACGAAATGATCTCCTGCATGATCCGCGAGGACGTGCCCGCGGGGGCCGGCGCCCGCCGCGAGCACGCCAACAAGGTCGCGGAGCTCCTCGCCCGCTTCGGCTGAGCGCGGCACGGGGGCGGGAGCGCCCGCCGGCCGGGACAGCCGCAGCGACAGCCGTGACGCAGACCGCAGCGTCGGCATTGCTCGCCCTGGGTTCGAGCCGCGAGCGCGGTCTTGCCGCGACCGACGCGGCGGCGAGGCTCGCCGCCGAGGGTCCCAACGACGTTCCGGCGGAGAAATCTCACCCGCTGCTGCGTTTCGCGCGCAAGTTCTGGGGCCTGTCGGCCTGGCTGATCGAGCTGATCGCGCTGCTGTCCCTCTTCCTCCACAGGGACGCCGACCTCGCGGTGGCGCTCGCACTGCTGGTGGTCAACGCGATCCTCGGCTTCCTCGAGGAGGAGAAGGCTTCGGCGGCGGTTGCTGCGCTGCGGCGCAAGCTCGACGTCACGGCGCGGGTCCTGCGCGACGGGCAGTGGCAGGCGCTGCCGGCGCGGATGCTGGCGCGCGGCGACGTCGTGCGCGTGCGCGCCGGCGATTTCGTGCCTGCCGACGTGCAGGTCATCGACGGTACGCTGCAGGTCGACCAGTCGGCGCTGACAGGCGAATCGCGCGAGGCGGCCAAGTCAGCGGACGACACCATCTACTCGGGATCGATCGCCCGGCGCGGCGAGGCGAACGCCGTCGTCGTCGCGACCGGCGCGCGGACCTATTTCGGGCGCACGACCGAACTGGTGCAGAGCGCGCGGCCGAAGCTGCACGTCGAGGAAGTCGTCTCGCGGGTCGTGCGCTGGCTGCTCGCCGTCGTCGGCACCCTGGTCGCGATCACGCTCGCAGTGTCGATGGTCCGCGGACTGCCGCTCGCCGAAACCGTCCCGATCGCGCTGGTCGTGCTGATGAGCGCGATACCCGTCGCGTTGCCGGTGATGTTCAGCGTCAGCATGGCGCTCGGATCGATGGAACTGGCCCGCGACGGCGTCCTGATCGCGAGGCTCTCGGCGATCGAGGATGCGGCAACGATGGATGTCCTGTGTGCCGACAAGACCGGCACGCTGACGATGAACCGTCTGAGCCTCGAAGGCACGCTGCCGCAGCCGGGATTCACCGAGAGCGACGTGATCGCCACGGCCGCGCTGGCGTCGAACGAGGCGAACGAGGATCCGATCGACATCGCGTTCCTGCGTGTCGCGAAGGAGCGCGCCATCGTCGACGCTTCCGCGCGCGTCGTCGCCTTCGAGCCCTTTTCCGCGGCGACCCGCAGGACCGAGGCGATCGTGCAGATGCCCGGAGGCCGGGTACGCGCGGTCAAAGGCGCGCTGCGGACCGTCGCGGCACTGGCCGGCCTCGACGCCGCGGCGATCGCCGCGCTCGAGGAACGCGCGGGCACACGGGTCGCGACGGGTGCGCGCGTGCTCGCCGTCGCGCGCGGAGAGGGCGACCTGCCGCTGCAACTGGTCGGGCTCGCCTACCTGCACGATCCGCCGCGGCCCGACTCGGCGCGCCTGATCGGCGAGCTGCGCGCACTGGGCATCGGCGTCAAGATGCTCACCGGCGACGCGCTGCCGGTCGCGCGCGAGATCGCGAGGCAGCTCGGCCTCGGCACGATCCTGCGCGCACCCGACCTGCGCACGACGGACCCGCAGGCGAGCGCCCGCGCGTCGGAGCTCGCGAGCGGCGCCGACGGCTTCGCCGAGGTGCTGCCCGAGGACAAGTTCGAGGTGGTGAAGCGACTGCAGGCGGCCGGCCACGTCGTCGGCATGACCGGCGACGGCGTCAACGACGCACCGGCGCTGCGCCAGGCCGAGGTCGGCATCGCCGTCAGGGGCGCGACCGACGTCGCCAAAGGCGCCGCGAGCGCCGTGCTGACGACCGAGGGTCTGGTCGACATCATCGACCTGGTGCGAAACGGGCGTGCCATCTACCAGCGCGTGCTGACCTGGATCGTCAACAAGGTGAGCAGCACCGTCCTGAAGGCCGGTTTCGTCGTCATCGCGTTCCTCGTCACCGGCAAGTTCGTCATCTCGGCGCTGGGCATGGTGCTGCTGGTGTTCATGACGGACTTCGTCAAGATCTCGCTGGCCACCGACCGGGTGCGGCCATCGCAGGCACCCGAGACCTGGAACATCGGACCGCTTGCGCGTGTCGCCGTCGTCATCGGCATCGCGATGCTGGCCGAGGCGCTCGCGCTGCTCGCTTTCGGCTGGCACAGGTTCGGACTCGCGGACGCCCCCGGGCAGATGCAGACGTTCACGTTCGAGACGCTGCTCTTCTTCTCGGTCTTCTCGATCCTGTCGATACGCGAGCGGCGCGCTTTCTGGCGCTCCCGCCCAAGCAGCCTGATGCTCGCGGCCCTCGCGGCCGATGCCCTCGTCGGCATGCTGATCGGGGTGCTCGGCTTCGCCGCCATGCGGCCGCTGCCGGGAGGCCAGGTCGCGCTGATCGTCGCCTGTGCCGCAATCCTGTCGCTGGGTCTCAACGACCTGCTGAAGCTGCTGCTGATCCGGCGCCTGCCTGCGCGCTGACCCACTTCCCGCCTGCGGGAGAGGGTCGGGGTAAAGGCGCGCGTCAGTGCCGCAGCGCGTCGATTCCCTGCCCGATGCCGCGCAATGTCAGCGGGAACATCCTCGGCCCCAGGGCCTGCGCGACCATCTGGATGCTGCGCGTGTACTCCCAGGTCCGCTCGGGCTCGGGGTTCCACCAGACGACCTTCCGGAAATGCGCGAAGATCCGTGACAGCCAGGCGAGCCCGGGCTCGAGATTCCGGTATTCGACACTGCCGTCGATCGCCGTCAGCTCGTAGGGGCTCATCGCCGCATCGCCGACGACGATCACCTTCCAGTCGGGGCCGTAGGTGTGCAGCAGGTCGAGCGTGGCGTGACGCTCGTCGCGGCGGCGCAGGTTGTCGCGCCAGACGTGGTCGTAGATGCAGTTGTGGAAATAGAAGTGCTCGAGGTGGCGGAACTCCGATCGGGCCGCGGAAAAGAGCTCCTCGCAGGCTTCGACGTGCGGATCCATCGATCCGCCGACGTCGAGGAACAGCAGGACCTTGGCGCGGTTGCGCCGCTCGGGCCGCAGCTTCAGATCGAGCCAGCCGGCATTGCGCGCGGTGCCCGCAATCGTGCCGTCGAGGTCGAGCTCCTCCGGAACGCCTTCGCGGGCGAACCGCCGCAGCCGGCGCAGCGCGACCTTGATGTTGCGGGTGTTGAGCTCGACGTCGCCGTCGAGATTGCGGAAGGTCCGCTGGTCCCAGACCTTGACTGCCGAGCGGGCGCCACCCCCCTCCTGCCCGATGCGCAGGCCCTCGGGGTTGTAGCCGTAGGCGCCGAACGGACTCGTCCCGCCGGTGCCGATCCACTTGCTGCCGCCCTGATGTCGCTCGCGCTGCTCGGCCAGGCGCTGCCTGAACATCTCCATCAACCTGTCGAGTCCGCCCAGTGCCTCGATCGCCCGCCGGTCTTCCTCCGACAGCTGGCGGACGAATTCCCGGCGCAACCATTCCTCGGGGATCTGCGCAGGGGCATCGAGAATCGCCTCGACGTCCCTGAAATACGCACCGAAGGCGAGGTCGAAGCGGTCGAAATGCTGCTCGTCCTTGACGAGGCAGGTTCGCGCGAGCGAGTGGAAGTCGTCGATCGAGCCGGACACGACGCGCGCATCGAGCGCCGCAAGCAGTGTCAGAAACTCGCGCGTCGATACCGGCAGCCCGAACGATTTCAGATGCAGGAAGAAGTCGACGAGCATCGCCTGTCCGGGCGGATCGCGCGGTCGCAGCGCCGCGGGCGCGCCGTCAGGATTCCCGCGAGGCCGCGTCCTCGCGCCTGATCATCCACCACGAGGCCAGCGCGGTGGCGACCCCGATGCCGCCCAGGAACAGCCAGAAGAACGCGTATCCGCGTCCATCGCTGAGGGTGGCGGCGTCGGCGATCGCGTCGAGCTGCGAGAGCCCGCTGAATCCGACGTAGAGGCAGACCGCCGCGAACACCAGCGAGGCCCACAGCGAGAGCTGTGCAGTGATCTTCATCGTCGCTCCCGTCGCTCGAGGAGGAAATTGAGGTGCGTCTTCACGGCCGGCCACTCGCCGTCCAGGACGCTGAAGACGACGGTGTCGCGCCGGCTGCCGTCGGGCATCAGCTGGTGATTGCGCAGCACGCCATCCTGCCTGGCGCCCAGCCGGGCGATCGCGGCGCGCGACGCATGGTTGAACCAGTGCGTGCGGAACTCGACGGCGATGCAGTCGAGGGCCTCGAACGCGTGCGTCAGCAGCAGCAGCTTGCATTCGGTGTTGATCGCGCTGCGCTGCGCGCGCCTGGCATACCAGGTGTGCCCGATCTCCAGCCGGCGGTTCCGGGCGTCGACGTTGAAATAGCGGGTGCTGCCGACGATCTCGCCGCTCGCATCGTCGAACACGGCGAAAGGCATCGCGCCCTGCCGGTCGCGCATGTCCAGCGCGGCGTCCAGCCACGCCTGCGTGCCCTCGGGCGCCGGGACCGACGTGTACCAGAGCTTCCACAACTCGCCGTCGGCAGCGGCACTGCGGATCCCGTCGAGATGCGCACGCTCGAGCGGCTCGAGCCGCGCGTGCGCGGCGCGCAGCGTCACCGGTTCGATGTAGCGGGGGGTCATCGCCCGGCCCTGGCCATGAACGCCACGCGCTCGAACAGGTGCACGTCCTGTTCGTTCTTGAGCAGCGCACCGTGCAACGGCGGGATGACCGCCTTGCGGTCGCCGCTTTTCAGCGCCTCGGGCGGGATGTCCTCGGCGAGCAGCAGCTTCAGCCAGTCGAGGAGCTCCGAGGTCGAGGGCTTCTTCCTGAGTCCCGGAACCTCGCGCAGGTCGAAGAACACTTCGAGCGCCTCCTGGAGCAGGGCTTTCTTGAGTCCCGGGTAGTGGACGTCGACGATCTCGGTCATCGTCTCGCGATCCGGGAAGCGGATGTAGTGGAAGAAACAGCGGCGCAGGAACGCGTCGGGCAGCTCCTTCTCGTTGTTCGACGTGATGACGACCAGTGGACGGTGCCGGGCGGCGACCGTGCGCTGGGTCTCGTAGACG
>JAJXTF010000184.1 GCA_021784125.1 Pseudomonadota bacterium
GCAGAACGTCGTGCTGCCCTGCGCCTCGACGACGGTGTCGCCGTTGCGCTCGACGGTCCAGCTGTCTCCGACCCGCAGCACGATGTCCTGGGCGTGGTTCTGCTGTGTCAGCCATAGCGTTCCGCGCGTGACCCGCAAGGTCGCGCCGCGTATGTCGGCGAGCGTGATGGCCTCGCGCGCGTCGAGGCGCACGACGGTTCCGGTTTCGAAGCAGGCCATGACAAAGCTCCTTTCCCATGCGTATCATTCATCCCGGCCTTCGCGCTGCGCCCCGCGCAGGGCAATGCCGGTGATGGGAATTGTGGCGAGGCCTCGGTCGCGGCTCAAACGCTGATTCGGAATGCTTTGCATGCGTTTCAGGAATGCATAGGACACTGCGCAGTCTCCCTTCGCTGGACTTCCTCCGCGGCTTCGAGGCCGCGGGCCGAAGGCTCTCGTTCACGCTCGCGGCGCAGGAGCTGTTCCTGACGCAGTCGGCGCTGTCGCGGCAGATCAAGGCGCTCGAGGATGGCCTGGGCGTCGCCCTGTTCGAGCGGCGTCACCGCGCGCTCACCCTCACCGTTGCCGGCGCCGCTTTCCACCGGTCGATCACCGAGGCCCTCGATGCGCTGGCCGCGGCGGCGGAGCGCACGCGCGGAGGCGCGCGCTCGCCGGGTCTCACGCTGTCGACGACGGTGTCGTTCGCCTCGCTGTGGATGATTCCTCGGCTGGCGTCGTTTCGCGCCGCCCACCCCGAGGTCGAGGTCTACGTGTCGGCCGACGACCGGATCGTCGATCTCGCCCGCGGCGACGTCGACATCGCCGTGCGCTACCTGCCCGACGCCGCGGCACCGGCGAATGCCGAGCGCCTGTTCGGCGAGCGCCTGACACCGGTGGCGAGCCCGCGAATCGCGCGCGGAAGGGAACCGCTGCGCGCGCCTGCCGATCTCGCGCAGCACGTGCTGCTGCACTTCGACGAGCCGGAAGGACGCACGCCCTGGCTCGACTGGAGAAGCTGGCTGGCGTCCAACGGCGAGCCGGGCCTCCGGTCCGCGGGGTCGTTGCGCTTTCGCCTCTACGACCAGGTGATCCAGGCGGCGGTCGGCGGGCAGGGCGTCGCGCTTGGCCGCCTGCCGATGCTTGCCGAGCACCTGCGCGACGGTCGCCTGATCGCGCCGTTCGCCCGCAAATACGAATCGACGCGCGGCTATTTCGCGATCGCGGCGCCGCGTGCGCGCGAGCGCGACGACGTCGCCGCGTTCCTGCGCTGGATCACCGACGAGGCGGCGCGCGAGTGCGCGGCTTCGGGCGGCGGCGTACGCAAGGCGCCTGGGGGAAAGCACACGCGCCGACGCCAGGCCGCAACGGATCATGCCAGAAGCAATCGAGGCTGAGCTGCCGCCTTCCCGCTGGGTCGAGCGCTACGCTCATCTCGTCCACACAGGTGCGGCGCTGCTCGACGTCGCTGCCGGTCGCGGCCGGCACGCGCGGCTCTTCGCATCGCGCGGAGCGCGCGTCACCGCCGTCGATCGCGATGCCGCGGCGCTTGCCGCGCTCGACGGCGTCGCCGGCGTGCGCACGCAGCTTGTGGACATCGAAGGCGGCCCCTGGCCGTTCGGCGACACCCGCTTCGATGCGATCGTCGTCACCAACTACCTGCATCGACCGGTGATCGACACGCTGCTCGGCGCGCTCGCACCGGACGGCGCGCTGATCTACGAGACCTTCGCAGCCGGCAACGAGCGCCACGGACGTCCGTCGAACCCCGATTTCCTCCTCGATGCGGGCGAATTGCTGGAGCGCATCCGGGGAGCGCTGACCGTCGTGGCGTTCGAGCAGGGCGAGATTCTCGCGCCGCGCCCCGCGGTCGTGCAGCGGCTTGCTGCAGTAGGCCGCGGCCGCGCTTGGCCGCCGCTGCTCGAGCCCTGAGCCCGGGCCCGCGGGTCGACGGGTTCGTTGACCGTCGTCAAGGCTCTGCGGCCGCCGGCTTCTATTCTATGCTCCGGATTCATGGCGAAACCAGGGCGCTTCCCCGGGCGAGCCGCACGCCCCGCGTGCGAAACCCAAGGCGCACGATCACGTCACGCCGGTGGAATCGGGTGTGTGCCCCTGTCCAATCGGAATCACAGGAGTTTTCAATGAGGCAATCCCGGATATTTCTTGCGACCATTGCTGCAGGACTCGCCTTGGCGGCGGGTGCGGTAGCGGCGCAGACACCGAGCCAGATCCCGGCCACCGGAACGACGCGCGATCAGGCGCAGGCCAGGACGAACGCTCAGGAACAGGCGAAGGCACGTTGGCAGGCCCAGGCGAAGCTCGGCGACCAGCAGATCTACGGCTACCAGCTGATGACGCCGGCCGAGCGCAACGCCTATCGCGACCGAATGCGCGCCGCAAAGACGGCGCAGGAACGCGAGCGCATCCGCGCCGAGCACCACGCCGAGATGCAGGTCCGGGCGAAGGAACGCGGCGTCACGCTGCCTGCCGAGCCGCCTGCCGGGCGCCGCATGGGCAACGGACCCGGAATGGGTCCGGGCATGGGCCCGGGCATGGGCCCGGGGTCCGGCCCCGGCGGCGGTGGTCCGGGTGGTGGAGGCAGCGGCGGCAAATAGCCGTCGTGGTGGCGCGCCGCCGGACCTGGGCGGCATGGCGTGGCGGCGTGCGCGGCGTTGGTGGGCAAGGGGGGCGAATCGGGTAGAATTCGTCATTTTCCCGACGGCCCTTCATGCTCTCAGGCAGCCTTTGCGCCATTGTCACGCCGATGCAGCCCGGCGGCGCGCTCGACCTTCCGGCGCTGCGCAGGCTGATCGATTTCCACGTCGAGAACGGCACCGCGGGAATCGTCATCGTCGGCACCACCGGCGAATCGCCGACCGTCGATGTCGATGAGCACTGCGAGCTGATCCGGACCACGGTCGAGCATGCGGCGGGGCGCGTCGCGGTCATCGCGGGCACCGGCGCCAATTCGACCTCCGAGGCGATCGCCCTGACGCGTTATGCGAAGAGCGTCGGGGTGGCGGCGTGCCTTTCGGTCGCTCCCTACTACAACAAGCCGACGCAGGAAGGGCTCTATCGCCATTTCCGTGCGATCGCCGAGGCGGTCGACGTGCCGTTGATGCTGTACAACGTGCCGGGGCGCACGGTGTCCGATCTCGCCAACGACACCGTGCTCCGGCTCGCCGAGCTGCCCGGCATCGTCGGGCTGAAGGACGCGACCTCGGACCTCGTTCGCCACGTCGAGCTGCGCCGGCGGCTGGCCGGACGCGAGTTCGGGCTTTATTCCGGCAACGACGACACCGCGCTTCCCTATATGCTTCTCGGCGGCGACGGAGTGATCTCGGTGACCGCGAACGTTGCGCCGCGGGCGATGTCGCAGATGTGTGCGGCGGCGCTGGCCGGCGACGTCGCCGCCGCCCGCGAGCGCAATGCGCCGCTGATGGCCCTGCACGCGCGGCTGTTCGTCGAGTCGAATCCGATTCCCGTCAAATGGGCGCTGTCCGAGATGGGATTGATCCACAACGAGCTGCGGCTGCCGCTGACGCCGCTGTCACCGCAACACCACGACGCTGTTCGCGCGGCGTTGCGCGAAGCCGGCTGCGTCGGCTAGAGGTCACCTGCATGAATCGAATCCTGTCTTTCGTGGCGCCTGCGCTGGTCGCCCTGCTGCTGTCGTCGCTGTCCGGCTGCGAGTCGGTCAGTTCCATCGGCAAGCGCATCGACTACAAGTCGGCGGATGCGGCGCCTTCCCTCGAGATTCCACCCGATCTCGCGACACCGAAATACGACGACCGCTACACGGTGACGACGGCCTCGGGGCTCGCGGCCAAGACCGCGGCGGAGCCCGCGCCGACCGACGTGCTGCCGGTCACGGACGGCGATGCGCACATCGCGCGTGAAGGCAACGAGCGCTGGCTGGTGGTCAAGGCCACGCCCGAGGCGGCATGGGCGACGGCGCGCAAGTTCTGGACCGACACCGGCTTCGTCATCGCCCGAGAGCACCCGGAACTCGGCATCATGGAGACCGACTGGGCGGAGAATCGCGCCGAAATTCCACAGGACGCGATCCGCAAGTACATCGGCAAGTACATCGACGCCTTCTACACGACCTACAAGCGCGACAAGTTCCGCACGCGCATCGAGCGCGGCACGGCGCCGGGCACCGTGGACATCTTCGTTTCGCATCGGGGCATGGAGCAGGTGCCGACGACCAAGATCGACAACTCGGCGCCGGCGGCATTCGCATGGGCAGTGACACCGCCCAATCCCGGCCTCGAGGCCGAGATGCTGGCCCGGCTGATGATGCGCTTCGGCACGCCGCAGGCGCAGGCCATTGCCGCGACCTCGCCGGCGGCTGCGGCTGCCGCCCCGGCACACGCGCGACTGGACAAGACCGCCGACGGATCGATGACGATGACCATCGACGACCCCTTCGATCGGGCATGGCGGCGCGTCGGGCTGGCGCTCGATCGCAGCGGCTTCACCGTCGTCGACCGCGATCGTTCGAAAGGCATCTATTACGTCCGCTTCGCCGACCCGGACGCTGCGATGGCGCGCAAGGACCGCCAGGAAAGCTGGCTCGCCAAGCTGATGTTCTGGAAGACCAACGACGACAAGGACAAGCCCGAGCAGTACCGGATCAGCATCGTCGAGACCGCGCCGCGCAGCGTGGTCAGCGTGCTCGATCCCGACGGCAAGCCGGACCGCACGCAGGCCAGCGAGAAGATCCTCGGCCTGCTGCAGGAACAGCTCAAGTAGTCCCGCGGCCGGTCCCGGATTCCGCCGAGATGCGCTTCGCGTCGCTGGGAAGTGGCAGCGAGGGCAACGGCCTGGTCGTCGAAGCGGGCGGTTCGCGGCTCCTGATCGACTGCGGATTCGGCGTCCGCGACACGGCGGCAAGGCTCGCCCGGCTCGGCATCGAGCCGGCTTCGCTTTCGGCGATCCTGGTGACCCACGAGCACGCCGATCACGTCGGTGGCGTCCCGGCCTTTGCCGCGCGCCACGGCATTCCCGTGTGGCTGACCTTCGGCACGCTCGACGTCGTCGGCGAGCGTTTCGCCCGCACCGAACGCGTCTACGGTTTCGACAGCCACGACGCCTTCGCGATCGGCGATCTCCAGATATGGCCGTTTCCCGTTCCGCACGATGCCCGCGAGCCGGTGCAATTCGTCGTCGGCGATGGCCAGCACCGGCTGGGCGTGCTGACCGACCTGGGTGTCAGCACACCGCACGTCGAGGCGAGCCTGTCGGGCTGCGACGCGCTGGTCCTCGAATGCAATCACGATGCCGCGATGCTGGCGGACGGCGACTATCCGTATCCGCTGAAGCAGCGGATCGCCGGACGGCTCGGGCACCTGGACAACGAGGCGGCGGCGGCGCTGCTCGCGTCGCTCGACACGTCGCGCCTGCGGCACGTGGTCGCGGCGCATCTTTCCCAGCAGAACAACACGCCCGAGCGGGCGCGCGCGGCGCTCGCCCGTGCGCTGAACTGCTCGCCCGACTGGATCGGCATCGCCGACCAGGTCGAGGGCTTCGGCTGGCGCGACATCTGACGGTTTCAGGGAGATCGACATGGAAAAGCGGCAGGAGATCTATCGCGGCAAGGCGAAGACGGTTTACGCCACCGACGACCCGCAGCGGCTGGTCATGCACTACCGCGACGACGTTTCGGCGTTCGATGGCGCCAAGCTCGCCAAGCTCGACCGCAAGGGTGAGACCAACAACCGCATCAACGCCTGGGTGATGGGCAAGCTCGCCGAAGCCGGCATAGGCACGCATTTCGTGTCGCTGCTGAACGAGCGCGAGTCGCTGGTCAAGGCGATGAAGATGATTCCGGTCGAGTGCGTCGTGCGCAACGTCTGCGCCGGGTCCATGGCCAAGCGCTACGGCATCGAGGAGGGGACGCGGCTGCCGGAGCCGATCTTCGAATTCTTCCTGAAGAGCGATGCGCTGCACGATCCGCTGGTCAACGACGATCACATCCGCGTCCTCGAGTGGGCAACCGAAGCGGAGATCGCGCAGATGAAGGCGCTGACGCATCGCGTCAACGCGCTGCTGAAGCCGCTGTTCGCGAACGCGGGCATAGACCTCGTCGACTACAAGCTCGAGTTCGGCCATCCGCTCGACGACCCCCAGGGCGAACTCGTGCTGGGCGACGAGTTCACGCCCGACGGCTGCCGGCTGTGGGACGCGAAGACGGGCGAGAAGCTCGACAAGGACCGCTTCCGCCGCGACCTGGGCGAGGTGATCGAGCACTACCGCGAAGTCGGGCGGCGCATCGGCGTGCCGCTGTAGCCGTCGGCGCGGCGGCGGCCGCGGCGTGGCGATGCCGCCGCCGGGCTAGAGCCCGAGCACGCT
>JAJXTF010000185.1 GCA_021784125.1 Pseudomonadota bacterium
CGCGCCCGTGGTGGTCGGAGCCCCTGTGGCAGTCGGGGCAGGCACCGCCGGGGCAGGCGTCGAGGCGGCGGCCGGCGCCTCGCTGGGCGCGGCTGGCGCGGCTGTGGATTCGCCCTGTGCAGCCGCGGGTGGGGGCACCGGCTCCAAGGGCGGTGACTCGACCAGTGGCGGCGACGTCGGAACCGGTGGACCGACATCGGGTACGAAAACCTGGCCCGGCTCCAGGATCGGGGTGCCCTTGATCGCGCATCCGCCCAATGCTGCGGCGACGCAGATACCCGCGAGCAGGCGGCGGGGATTCATTTGCCTTCCACCAGCAGCGCTTTGGAGGCCCGCGCCCCGGGCGCCGCCTCGCGCAAGGCGAGCGGCAGCATCAGCCTGAACCACGCCCCGCGCTTGCCGTCGTCGCGCCCGGCGACCTCGATCCGTCCCCCGTGGGCAAGCGCGTACTCGCGCGCGATCGCAAGCCCGAGGCCCGATCCCTTGATGCGCCCGTCCGCGGGCGCCGGGCCCTGGTAGAAAGAATCGAAGATCCGCGCCCGGTCTTCCGGGGCAACGCCGGGACCCTCGTCGATGACGTCGAGCACCGCGTCGTCGCCATTGGCCCCGACGTCCAGGCGGATCGTCCCCGAGCGCGGCGAATACTTGATCGCATTCGACACCAGATTGTCGACGATCGTCCGCAGTTTCTCGGCGTCGCCGACGATCAGCGCCGGTCGCATCCGGGTCTCGAACGTGACCATCCGGCCGAGCGCAGCGAGCTTCTGCTCCTTGATCACGCGGTTCACCACATCGGCCAGCGCAACCGGGCCGAGCGTCGCGGGCTCCATCGCCCGCGTCTGGTGATAGGCAAGCAGGTCCTCGATCAGCTTCTGCAGCGACAGCGTGTTGTCGCGGACGATGCGGACGATGTCGCGCTGCTCGGGCGTCAGCTTCCCGCCGACGTCGTCGCGCAGCAGCTCCGCCCCTTCACGCACCGCGGTGAGCGGAGTCTTGAGCTCGTGCGAGACATGGCGCAGGAAGCGCGACTGCTGCTGCTCGAGCTCCGACAGCCGCGAGCGCAGCCACTCGAGGCGCTGCCCGAGATAGCGGAGGTCCTGCGGACCGGACACCTCGATCGCGTGGGTGAAATCCGCCCGCCCCATGCGCCGCACCGCGAGGTCGAGCTGCCGGATCGGGCGCGCAATCAGCGTCGCGAACACGATCGCCAGCGCGATCGCGATGCCGACGGTCGCGAGGCCCACGTAGATCCACTTCTCGCGTCCCTGCGTCGCCGTCTCCTGCAACCGGTCGATCGCGCGCTGGGTGAGCTGGTTGCTCGCGGCGAGCATCGATTGCGCGCCCTCGACGAGCTTTGCATAGCCGTCCGCGATCTCACCCGCGACCGCGGGCCCGCGCTGCGGCGAGACCAGCAGCGTGTGCAGCTCGCTCTCGCGCTGCGCCAACCGGTCGAGGACGGCGAGCTGCACAGGCTCGAGAGGCAGCGTCGCGAGCTGGCGCGTCGTGTTGCGGAAATCCTGGCGCAGGCGCGCGTATTCGTCGAGCAACGAGTTGTCCTCCAGGATCAGGTGCTGGCGCGCGATCCGCTCGAGCGTCGTCGCCTGTTCGTAAAGCAGGCGACCCGTACGCCCGGCCTGGGCCGCCTGCAGCACTTCCTGCCGTCCCTGCGATTCGAGGCGATCGATCGACAGGATCAGCTCGCCGAGTGCGTACACGAGCGGCAGGCTGACCAGAAGGAAGCCGAGCAGGATGAACTTGAGGAATGAGCGCGGGTAGTACACGCGTCGCGGATGCGGCTCTCGCTATAATCCGGCGGATTATGACATTCCCGCCCCGCGCGCGAACGGGCACGGCACGGCAGCCGGCGCTCGCGGTGATCGCGGCCGTCGCGAGCAACGGCGTGATCGGGCGCAACGGCGAGCTTCCCTGGCGGCTGCCCGACGACCTGCGGCATTTCCGCGAGCTCACGACCGGCCACGCGATCATCATGGGTCGGCGCACCTGGGACTCGCTCGCGCGCGCCCTGCCCAGGCGCCAGAACATCGTCGTCAGCCGGCAGGCCGGATTCCGGGCCGAAGGGGCGATCGTCGTCGCGTCGCTCGCCGACGCGCTCGAGCGCGTCGAGTTCCCCGAGCCCGCATTCTGCATCGGCGGTGCCGAGATCTACCGGCTCGCGCTGCCGATGGCGCAGACCGCGTACATCACCGAGATCGCGCGTGCTTTCGAAGGTGACGCGACTTTCGCGAGACTCGATCCGGCCCAGTGGGATGTGGTCAAGCGCGAGCATCATCGGCTCGACGCTCCCGATGGCTTTGATTACGACTTCATGACCTACCGCCGCCGCAGCGCGGCATAAAGGCAAGGAACGACGGCGATGTCCGAGCATCGCTTCGACGAGCACGGCGCCCACGAGCGCGAGGTCGAGCATGCGGCGGCCTCGGGATCCTGGACGCGACGGCGTTCGCGCAGGTCGGACTTTTCCGCGATAATGCGCGTCCGCATTGCGGGCCAGCCGGGCTCCCTGGCAAGCGCCCGCACCTTGCCGGGGTGGCGGAATGGCAGACGCAGCGGACTCAAAATCCGCCGCTGGCAACAGCGTGAGGGTTCGACTCCCTTCCCCGGCACCACGACAGGGGCGCACCACGATCCACGTCGCTGCATCGGCGCATCATCGCGCCCTGAATTCGATGAGTCGTCGGCCAGATCCACTGTCGGCAGACTTTACGTTAGCTCATACTTTCGGACAGTCTTCAGCATGTTAATGCTTAATATTCAATGAATTAAAATGATCGGCGCGAAACTTGCTTACAATACAATATACGCCCGCCGACAAGAAACCGGAACCGACGAGGAAAGAGATTATGAAGTTCTATATGAACAGAGCAGTGGCAATCGTAGGAATGCTGCTCTTTGGCGCGACCCCCGCGTCGGCGTCGCTAATCTTTACTCTCGACCAAGCGAGTACGCTGGGCGCGGGAAACTACGGGACCGTGACCGTTTCGCAGGTGACGACCAACGTGGTGCACGTCGCCGTTAACCTGGCCTCCGGCGTCGGATTCGTAAACACCGGGCTGGAGCCATTCACCTTCACGCTCGCCAGCGGCATACCCACGATCACCAGCGCGAGCTTCAGCAACCTCACCACCGGGTTCAGCCTGAACCCCACTTCACCGCTCAGCAATGACGGTGCAGGGGACTTCCAGTACGGACTGCTTTGCACGATAGCGGTCTGTGGGAATGGCGGCAATTCTCCCTTTGCCGGGCCTTTGGCCTTTGATCTGACTGCGACCGGCTTGCTGGAGACCAGCTTCGTTTCGAACTCGACTCTCGATACCCTACACCATACAAATCCCGGGGCTTTCTTCGCCGTCGACATCTGCACGTCTTTTCCAGCAACTACGGGTCCCGGATGCGCAGGTTCCACCGGTGTGACGTACACGACAACCGGTAGCAGCAGCAGCAGCGGCGGCGGCGAAAGCAGCGGTGGCGGCAACATTCCTGAGCCGGGCACGCTGGCGTTGCTAGGTCTGGGGCTTCTCGGGGCTGCGGCGATGGGTGGCCGCCGCGTGGCTCGGGCTGCCTGAGGCGGACAGGAACCTTCCATCCCGCGTCCACCCCGGCAACGATCGCGCTCAAGCCGACATGATCAACGAAGGGCCCCACATGGGGCCCTTTCGTTTTGCGGTGCCGCGCGTCGACACCAGCGACAGCGACGCAGACGGCGCGATACGATGCCGTTCCACGAAATTCAACCGTCGCCAATGCGTGGTTCCGATCGAGGTCCTGGAGTCAGCGTGACATTGAATCGGAGACACCCGGAGCGTCCCCGATCGGCCACGCATCCCGCAGTTGCGGCCGCCGGCGCAATCGGCTTTCTCTGCGCGATTCTCGCGCTGCGCCTGCTGCGCCCCTTCAACGACGGCGTGCTCTACAGCGCCGTGTTCGTCATCGCCCTGACGACCACGGCGATCTTTGTCGTCGATCTCGGCTGGCAGAAGGTTCATCGTAGGGCATCGACCGGACTCGACCCGGCGCACAACGACCCGTCGTGGCCGCGTACGTTCTTAAAGCTTGCGGGGCTGCTGGGTTCGATCGCTTTCATCGGCTTGGGCTACTGGCTTTTCCCCGAGTATCACGGCGACCTCTACGGAAACTACCGAGATTTCCTCGGGCTACTGATCGCGCCGTGGCTGGTGTTGGCCCTTCCCTACATCTACTGGGTCGACCGCAGGATGCGGGCGCCCTGCGACGGCTACTGGCAGATGGGAATGCTGGTCACGATGAGGTGGCAGGCAATCGACCGCGGGGCTCTGATTCAGCACCTCCTGGGCTGGACGATCAAGGGGTATTTCCTCGCGCTGATGTTCAGCTACATGTGCAACGATCTGAAGTGGCTGCTGCTGTTCGACTTCGGCTCGCTGTACCGTTTCGGCAACACCTACGAGTTCGCCTATCGCTTCGTGTTCTTCCTCGACGTGGGCATCGCCACGCTCGGCTACCTGATGTCGTTCCGGTTCACCGACACGCACCTCCGCTCGGCCGAGCCGACGATGCTGGGCTGGATCGTCACGCTCGCCTGCTACGAGCCGTTCTGGTCGCTGCTGAGCCGGCACTACCTCCCCTACGACACCGGTCACCCATGGGGTGCGTGGTTGGCCTCCAGACCCTCGCTCTACATCGTGTGGGGCAGCACGATCCTCGCGCTCAGCGCGATCTACGTCTGGGCAACCGTGTCCTTCGGCGCGCGCTTCTCGAACCTGACGCATCGCGGCATCATCACCAGCGGCCCCTACCGCTGGACGAGGCACCCCGCGTACCTCGCGAAGAACCTGAGTTGGTGGATGATTTCCGTCCCGTTCATGCCGCGCGGAGACGCCTGGGACACTGTTGCGCGCTGCGCGATGCTGCTCGGTGTCAACTTCCTCTACTTCATGCGTGCCAAGACCGAGGAGCGGCACCTCTCGCGCGATCCGGTGTACGTCCAGTACGCGCTGTGGATCGAGGCGCACGGCGTGCTTCGGTTTGCGAAGCGCTTGCCCCTGCTCCGACATCTCACCTACAAGGCGCCGCAAGCCCGCGGCGCAACTGCCTGACGCCGTCGTTGCCGGTCGGTCGCCGGAAATCCCGGCCGACCACCGAAAGTGGACGGGGCGCCGTGGGGCAGACCGTGCGCTCCGCTTCCCAAATGCAAAGCGGGGTGGACCCGGTCCACCCCACGTGCACTCGTTCGACGTCCGCTATTTCTTCGTGACCTGAATCTGCGTCGTCGCGCTATTCCCGGCAGCGTCGGTAGCTGTCACCTTGATCGTGTGCGTGCCGGACGCTGCCTTCCTGGCGTTCCAGTTGTAGCTGAGGGCGCCGCCCTGGACCGTCGTGACCAATGCACCGTCGATGTAGAGGCGCTGCGTGATGCCCGCAGCACCCGAATTGTCGGTGGCGCTGGTCTTGATCGACACCATCTTCGAAGGCACCGTGCTACCGTTCGACGGACTCGTGATCGTGACGACGGGTGGCGTGGTGTCGGAGACCGAGGCGCTCACGCCATTGGACACGTTGACCGAAACCGTGGAAGACGAGGCGACGTTGCCCGCCGCGTCCCAGGCCTTCGCATTCAGGGTCGCGGCGCCGTTCGACACCGTGCTCGAGTTCCAAGTGAATTGCCACGGTCCGACGTTGCTCGTGGCAACCGTGGCGCCATCGACGAGGAGGTCGACGCGCGTGACACCTACGTTGTCCGATGCATTGACGGAGACCCCGACATTGCCGGAAACGGTCGTCCCACCGCTCGGCGACGCGATGGATGCGGTCGGCGGCGTGGTGTCCGGTGGCGGCGTCACCGTGTTGGACACGTTGACCGCAACCGGCGAGGACACGGCCGAATTGCCGGCAGCGTCGTAGGCCGCCGCGGTGAGCGTCGCCGTACCGTTTGCGACACCGGCCGAGTTCCATGAGAACGCGTACGGCGCAGTCGAGTCGCTGGCGACGACCACGCCGTTGACGCGCAGGTCGACATGCGTCACCCCGACGTTATCCGACGCGTTGACGCCGATGCTCACCGTGCCCGAAACCGTGGCGCCGCCGGCCGGTGACGTGATTGCAGCAGTCGGCGCAGTGGTATCCGGCGCGGGAGCAAGCGGCGCACTCGCCGCCTGCTGCAGCGCAGCGGTGGCATTCACGTCGCCATAGCCGTAATAGATGTCGTATCCCGGCGCACCCAGGTCCGTAGCCGTCGACTTGAGGGTTGCGTC
>JAJXTF010000186.1 GCA_021784125.1 Pseudomonadota bacterium
AGCGTGCAGTGACGGGCTTTGGGGCAGGGCTTCGGCGGCGCAATGCGCGTCGTCGAGCGGGTCCCGGTGCGACTTCGGTCGCCAACCCACGGCTCCCTCGTCGCACCACCCGCTTTGCGACGACTGCGCCGCAGGCGCCCCGCCCCAAAGCCCGTCACTGCACGCCGATCGAGTCGGCACCACCTTGTCAGGACGGCGCTTGCGCACTCCGAGCGCGCAGACGCGCTTCGCCCGCCGTCCAGTCCACGGTGGGGTGGAATTTGCCGGGGTACGGGCGTCGCGCCGGCGCGGGCGTCAAGCCGACACGCGCGAGCGCCGGCCGCAACCCGGTAGAATCGCAATCCGGCCCTTTACCCCGAATGGCACTGCGCCAGCACCTCATGTCTGCTCGAACGCTGTATGACAAGTTGTGGGACAGCCACGTCGTCCGCGAGGAGGGCGATGGGACTGCGCTCGTCTACATCGACCGCCACCTGGTCCATGAAGTGACGAGCCCGCAGGCCTACGAGGGCCTGCGGATGGCGGGGCGCAAGCCGTGGCGCGTCGGGTCGATCGTCGCGACCGCGGATCACAACACGCCGACGACGCACTGGGACGAGGGCATCCGCGACCCGATCTCGCGCACCCAGGTCGAGACCCTGGACGCGAACATCGCGGCTTTCGGCGCGAAAGCGTATTTTCCGTTCCGCGACCGCCGGCAGGGAATCGTGCACGTGATCGGCCCCGAATCGGGCGCAACGCTGCCCGGCATGACCGTCGTCTGCGGCGACTCGCACACCAGCACCCACGGTGCCTTCGCAGCGCTGGCCTTCGGCATCGGCACCTCCGAGGTCGAGCACGTGCTCGCGACCCAGTGCCTGCTGATGAAGAAATCGAAGTCGATGCTGATCCGGGTCGACGGCAGGCTGCCCCGCGGCGTGACCGCGAAGGACCTCGTCCTCTCGATCATCGGGCGCATCGGCACCGCGGGCGGCACCGGTCACGCCATCGAGTTCGCCGGCGAGGCCGTGCGCGCCCTGTCGATGGAAAGCCGGATGACGATGTGCAACATGGCGATCGAGGCGGGCGCGCGCGCCGGCATGGTCGCCGTCGACGACACGACGATCGCCTACCTGAAAGGCCGTCCGTTCGCACCGGCGGAAGCCCTGTGGCCGCGTGCCGTCGAACACTGGCGCACGCTGACGAGCGACCCGGGGGCGAAGTTCGACACGACGCAGGTGTTCGATGCATCGACGATGCGTCCGCAGGTCACCTGGGGAACGTCGCCCGAAATGGTCGTGTCGATCGAGGATCGCGTGCCGGATCCCGACCGCGAGCGCAACGCCGAGCGGCGGGAAGGCATGGCGCGGGCACTCGATTACATGGGCCTCACGCCCAACGCCCCGATCACCGACATCCGCATCGACAAGGTGTTCATCGGTTCCTGCACGAACTCGCGCATCGAGGACCTGCGCGAAGCCGCCGGTGTCGTCCGCGGGCGCCACGTGGCCGGCAACGTCAAGCTGGCGATGGTCGTTCCCGGCTCGGGGCTCGTGAAGGCGCAGGCCGAGGCCGAAGGCCTGGACCGCACGTTCCGCGACGCGGGTTTCGACTGGCGCGAGCCGGGGTGCTCGATGTGCCTCGCGATGAACGACGACCGGCTCGAGCCCGGCGAGCGCTGCGCATCCACGTCGAACCGCAATTTCGAGGGCCGGCAGGGCGCGGGCGGCCGCACCCACCTGGTGAGCCCGGCAATGGCGGCCGCGGCCGCGATCGCCGGACATTTCGTCGACGTCCGTCGACTCTACTAGCAGGAGAGGAGCCTGAAGATGAAGAGACTGATCGCACTGATGGCGCTCGTCGGCATCGTGGTCGCCGTCGCTGGCTGCAACACGATCGAAGGCGCGGGCAAGGACGTAAAGGCCGCTGGCTCGGCAGTCGAGAAGGCCGCGGACAAGTCCAAGCCGAAGTGATGACGCTCTCCTTACCCCGGCCCTCTCCCCGCATGCGGGGAGAGGAGCAGGTGTGAGGCAGGCGAGGTGGGCGTCGACGCACTGAAGAGGATCGATACATTCATGCAACCCTTTCGCGTACACACGGGCCTGGTCGCGCCGCTCGACCGGGCCAACGTCGACACCGACGCGATCATTCCCAAGCAGTTCCTGAAGTCGATCAAGCGATCGGGATTCGGGCCGAACCTGTTCGACGCCTGGCGCTACACGGACCGCGGCGAGTCGGGCATGGATCCCGCGACGCGGCGTCCGAATCGCGATTTCGTGCTCAACCAGGATCGCTACAAGGGCGCATCGATCCTGCTTGCCCGCCGGAACTTCGGCTGCGGCAGCTCGCGCGAGCACGCGCCCTGGGCGCTGGCCGATTACGGCTTCCGCGCACTGATCGCGCCGTCGTACGCCGACATCTTCTTCAACAATTGCTTCAAGAACGGGCTGCTCCCGATCGTGCTCGCCGAACGCGAGGTCGACCGGCTGTTCGCCGACGTCGCGGTGTTTCCCGGCTACACGCTGACCATCGACCTCGAGCGCCAGACCGTCGCCACGGCGGACGGCAGTCTCGTGCTCGGCTTCGACGTCGATCCGTTCCGCAAGCGCTGCCTGTTGAATGGCTGGGACGACATCGGACTGACGCTGCAGCACGCCGAAGAGATCCGCGCCTTCGAGGCGCGGCGATTGCACGACCAACCCTGGCTTGCCTGACCGAAGCGCGGCGCGCGCGACGGGGCGGACCCCACGACGCGCATTGCGCGATGAGTGCATGAAGATTGCCATCCTCCCCGGTGACGGCATCGGGACCGAGATCGTCGGCGAGGCGCAGAAAGTCCTCGCGCTGCTTCGCGAGCAGGGCCTGCCTGTGGCGACCGAGACGGCGCCGATCGGAGGTGCGGGCTACGACGCCGCGCATCATCCGCTGCCGGAAGCCACGCTCGCGCTCGCGCGTGCGGCGGACGCGGTCCTGCTCGGTGCCGTCGGCGGCCCGCGCTACGACGCGCTGCCGCGCGAGTTGCGTCCCGAACAAGGCATCCTCGGCATCCGCAAGGCACTGGCGTTGTTCGCGAACCTGCGCCCGGCGCTGCTCTATCCGGAGCTCGCCGCGGCATCGACGCTGAAGCCCGAAGTCGTCGCCGGGCTCGACATCGTGATCGTGCGCGAGCTCACCGGCGACATCTATTTCGGCGAGCCGCGCGGCAGGCGCAAGACCGCTGCCGGCGACGACGAGGGCTTCGACACCATGCGCTACTCGGTTCCCGAGATCGAGCGCATCGCGCGCGTCGGTTTCGAGACGGCGCGCAAGCGCGGGCGCAAGCTGACGTCGGTCGACAAGGCCAACGTGCTCGACACGTCGATCCTCTGGCGCGAGGTCGTGACCAGACTCGCGGCCGATTATCCGGATGTGACGCTGTCGCACATGTACGTCGACAACGCCGCGATGCAGCTGGTGCGCAACCCCAAGGGCTTCGACACGATCGTCACCGGCAACCTGTTCGGCGACATCCTGTCCGACGAGGCGTCGATGCTCGCGGGTTCGATCGGCATGCTGCCTTCCGCATCGCTCGACGCCAACGGCAAGGGTCTCTACGAGCCGATCCACGGCTCTGCGCCGGACATCGCCGGCAAGGACGTTGCGAATCCGCTGGCGACGATCCTGTCGGTGGCGATGATGTTCCGCCATACGTTCGCCCGGGCGGACGTCGCCGAACGGATCGAGGCCGCCGTGCGCGGTGCGCTGCGCCGGGGCCTGCGCACCGCGGACATCGCGCAGCCGGGGGAGGCGGTCGTGGGCACGCGCGCCATGGGCGACGCGGTCGTCGCGGCGCTGCGGGCGCAATGACACTGAACGAACACGGATGCCGGAGTCGATGATGCGGGTCGGATTTGTCGGATGGCGGGGAATGGTGGGATCGGTGCTGCTGCAGCGGATGCTGGAGGAGCGCGATTTCGACTCGATCGAGCCGGTGTTCTTCTCGACGTCGGCCGCCGGCGGCAAGGGTCCGGCGATCGGCAAGAACGTCCCCGCGCTGCGCGACGCCAACGATCCGAAGGCCTTCGGCGACATCGACGCCGTCGTCACCTGCCAGGGCGGCGACTGGACGAATTCGATGTACCCGCGGCTGCGCGAGGCCGGCTATCGCGGCTACTGGATCGACGCCGCGTCGTCGCTGCGGATGCAGGACGATGCCGTGATCATCCTCGACCCGGTCAACCGCGACGGCATCGATCGCGCGCTCGCTGCAGGCGGGCGCAATTTCATCGGCGGCAACTGCACCGTCAGCCTGATGCTGATGGCGCTCGCGGGGCTGTTCAGGCAGGGGCTGGTCGAATGGATGACCTGCATGACCTACCAGGCCGCCTCCGGCGCCGGTGCGCAGAACATGCGCGAGCTGCTGCAGCAGATGGGCGACGCGCATCTGGCCGCCAAACCGCTGCTCGACGACCCGTCGTCGTCGATCCTCGACATCGACCGCGAGGTGGCCGGCATCCTGCGCGACGAGCGCTTCCCCACCGAGCACTTCGGCGTGCCGCTGGCGGGCAGCCTGATCCCGTGGATCGACAAGGATCTCGGCAACGGCATGAGCCGCGAGGAATGGAAGGGCGGTGCGGAGACCAACAAGATCCTGGGTCTCGAGCGCAACCCGATTCCCGTCGAGTCGATCTGCGTGCGTGTCGGCGCGATGCGCTGCCATTCGCAGGCGATGACCATCAAGCTGCGACGCGACGTTCCGCTGGCCGAGATCGAAGCGATGATCGCCGGCGCCCACGAATGGGTGCGGGTGATTCCCAACCAGCGCGATGCCAGCATCGCGGGTCTGACCCCGGCCGCGGTCACCGGGCGCCTCGACATACCCGTCGGGCGCCTGCGCAAGCTCGCGATGGGCCCCGAATATCTCGGGGCCTTCACCTGCGGCGACCAGTTGCTGTGGGGCGCGGCCGAGCCGCTGCGGCGGATGCTGCGGATCGTCCAGGGAAGCTGACGCAGGACGCCGACGCAACCCCGACGCAACCCCGACGCAACCCCGACCCCGGCTTCGGCACCCCCCGTCCCTGCGCGCTGGCGTGATTCATGCTCGCCGGATTCATGCTCTTTGGGTAATCGGGCACATTCCGCGCGCCGTCGACCCGTTCTGGACGCAGTGCGGCATATTTGGCAGATTTATGCCGACGGCCGACGCCTTGCTTCTGGAGTCGGCCGCGGTTGGGGCGCCGGACGGGAATGCAACAGCCCGCCGGGCCACCCGTCCCACGACAGGTTGTAGGCTTGGGTCCGGCCCGATCAAGGGATTGGGGCCCGAGGATGCGGAAGCCGGTGGCGGCGTGCCATTGCCGCAAGGACGCCGGCATAAAACGCTATTTAATACCGGGGTTTAGCTTGCACCGCTAACTACATGATGTTATGTTAGCTTGAGCCAATCAGCCATAGCGAAGAGGTCGGGAATGCGCGCAAAACCCATCTTCACCTACAGCCTCATCGCGGGCGCGTTGGCCTTGCCCGGCCCCGCGCTGGCGCTGGGACTCGGAAAGCTGACGGTGGATTCGGCCCTTGGGCAGCCGCTTTCGGCCCGGATCGAGCTCACGGCGGTCAGCAGGGAGGATCTCGATTCGCTGCGCGCCAAGGTGGCGGATCCGAGCCTCTATCGCCAGAACAACCTCACCTACCAGTCGACGCTTTCGCGGACGCGGATTTCGCTCGAGAACGCAGGTGGCGTCCCGTACCTGAGGGTCACCTCGCCGGTGTCGGTGCAGGAGCCTTTCCTCGACCTCCTGGTCGAACTCGACTGGGCGGCGGGTCGCGTGGTGCGCGAATACACGTTCCTGCTCGACCCGCCCGGAATGCCGGCGCCGGCTGCGGCGAGCGCGCCGATCACGCCGGCGCGCGCCGCGACGCCTGCGGCCACGCGCGCCGTCACGACCACCCCCGCACCGACGCCGTCGACTGCCGCCACGGGCCGCGGAGCCGGAGGCGGTGACCGGTACGCGGTGCGCCGCGGCGACACGCTGCGCAAGATCGCTGCCCAATTCAAGCCGGACCAGGCGACGCTCGACCAGATGCTCGACGCGATGTTCCGCGGCAACCCCGCGGCGTTCGAGGGCGAGAACATGAATCGCCTGCGTGCCGGGGCGATCGTGACGATTCCCGCCGCGGCCCAGGTCCAGGCGATTTCTCCGGAAGAAGCGACCCGCGTCG
>JAJXTF010000018.1 GCA_021784125.1 Pseudomonadota bacterium
ACGTGTCTGCATTGCTCGCCCGCTCGAAGGTTCCCGCGTCCGGTCCGTGGCCGGTCATGCAGTTGTGGAGGCTCGCACCCCCCGGCACGAAGCCCTCGGCCTTGGCGTCGTAGGCGCCGTGGATCAGGCCCATGAACTCGCTGGCGACGTTGCGGTGGAACCAGGGTGGCCGGAAGGTGTGCTGCATCGCGAGGATGCGCGGCGGGAAGATCACGAAATCGATCGCATCGACGCCAGGCGTGTCGGACTGCGACTGCAGCACCAGGAAGATCGACGGATCCGGATGGTCGTAGCTGATCGATCCGAGGGTGTTGAAGCGGCGCAGGTCATACTTGTACGGCGCGTAGTTCCCGTGCCAGGCGACGACGTCGAGCGGTGAATGATCCATCTCGGCCGACCACAGGTTGCCCATGAACCTCGCGACGAGCTCGCAGGCGCCGTCACGGTCCTCGTACCAGGCGGTGGGCGTCAGGAAATCGCGCGGATTGGCGAGGCCGTTGGAACCGATCGGGCCGAGGTCGGGCAGCCGGAATGCCGCGCCGTAGTTCTCGCAGATGTAGCCGCGCGCTTCGGGGTCGTGCAGCTCGACGCGAAAGCGCAGGCCACGGGGAATGACGACGATCTCGTGAGGCTCGGCGTCGACGATGCCGAGCTCCGTGACGAAGCGCAGCCTGCCGTGCTGGGGAACGACGAGCATCTCGCCGTCGGCGTCGTAGAAAAACCGGTCGGTCATCGAGCGGTTCGCTGCATAGAGGTGGATCCCGCAGCCGGCCTGCGCATGCGGATCGCCGTTGCCGGCCATGGTCACGATGCCGTCGACGAAATCGGTGGGCGTCGACGGCGTCGGCAGGGGATCCCAGCGCAGCTGGTTGGGCGGCGTCGCGACGGCGCCGAATTCGGATTCGTAGCGGCCATTGGCGATGCGCTGGAACGGTCGATGGACCGCCGCGGGGCGGATCCGGTAGAGCCACGACCGGCGGTTCGCGCCGCGCGGCGCGGTGAAGGCCGTGCCCGAGATCTGCTCGGCGTACAGGCCGTAAGGACACTTCTGCGGCGAGTTCTGCCCGACCGGCAGCGCGCCCGGAAGCGCCTCGGTGGCGACCTCGTTGCCGAATCCGGAAACGTAGCGCGGCGCATGCGTGCCGGTGCCTGCAGTGCTCATGACTCCTCCCCGGGCGCTACGCCCTGCGGAACGATCCCGGCGCGCGCATGGGCCATCGCCTGGCGCAACACGTCGAGGTCGCCGATGTGGTTGGCAAGCAGCAGGATCAGCTTGGCGTTGACGAGCTCGCTCTGCTCGGGCGCGAGGTCGCGGTGCGTGTCGATCAGCGCTTCGTAGAACGCGTCGGGCGCGGCGATGTTGGCTTCGGTGTTGAGCATGGCGGCCATGATGGGTCGGTGTTCAGGCGTTGCAGGTGGCGCGGGCGAGCGCAGCGGCAACTGCGATCGCGTCCAGGCTCCGCCAGCGCGCGCAGACGTGCTGGTCGGGACGCAGCAGGTAACAGGTTCCATCGCGGGCATCGTAGCGCCGGGCCAGCATGCCCTGAGCGTCCTCGACGACGGCGATGCGCGGCACGTCGACTCCAGTGCGTTGCGGCAGGCCCTCGGCTTCGCCAGCTCGCTGCGGCGCGCCCGCCGGCACGACGACGATCGACGCGATCGGTATCGGTCCCTGCGCGAGCGCACGCAGCCCCGCGGCGACCCCGGGCGCCGGCGTTGCGTCGTCGCTGAACACCATGACGGTGAACCCGCCACCGATCCGTTGCACGAACCAGTCATCGCGTCCGTCGACGCGGACCGGCGCGTCTGCCGCAGGGGCGCCGGGCGCCATCGCGCCGGTGTAGGCGTCGCGGTCCGGTGTGTTGAGCGCGGACTGCGACAGCGTGGCAGGCACCGAAAGGCGGCCGCTGTTCACCAGCCGGCGCGCGAACGGATGGTCGCTGGCGAGCCGCAGCACCGCGTCGCGAAAGGTCCGGCTCACCGCGCTCTTCGGCGTGATGAAGTCGGTCGAGCGCGTCGAATTGAGGATGTTCTCGTCGGCGGCAGATTCGCGCTCGGCGCCATAGCTGTCGAGGAGCCGCTCCGGGGCCTTGCCGGCGAGCACCAGCGCGAGCTTCCAGCCCAGGTTGTCGACGTCCTGCACTCCCGAGTTCGCGCCGCGCGCGCCGAACGGCGACACGCCGTGCGCCGCATCGCCGGCGAAGATCACGCGGCCATGCCGGAAGCGTTCCATGCGCTGGCAGGCGAAGGTGTAGACGCTGACCCACTCGAGCTCGAAGCGGGCGTCCTCGCCGAGCAGCGCCTTGATCCGGGGAACGACATTCCCGGGTTTCTTCGCCTCCTCGGGATCGGCGTCCCAGCCGAGCTGGAAATCGATCCGCCAGACGTTGTCGGGCTGCATGTGCAGCAGCACCGATTGGTTGCGGTGGAAAGGCGGGTCGAACCAGAACCAGCGCTCCGCCGGAAAGCCGGCGCTCATCCGGACGTCGGCAATCAGGAAGCGGTCGCGAAACACACGCCCCCTGCTTTCCAGTCCCAGCATCGCACGCAACGGTGAACGCGAGCCGTCGCAGGCGACGACGTAGTCGGCCTGCAGACGGTAGGGGCCCTCCGGCGTCTCGACGGTCAGCAGGACGTGATCGGGCCTCTTCTCGGCCGCGACGACCCGGTTCTTCCAGCGCATGTCGACATCCGGCAGCGCGGCGGCGGCCTCGTGGAGATAGCCCTCGCAGTAGTACTGCTGCAGGTTGATGAAGGCCGGGCGATGGTGCCCGCTTTCGGGCAGCAGGTCGAACGCGTAGACGAGCCCGTCCTGGAAATACACCTTGCCGACGTTCCACGACACGCCCTTGTCGACCATGCGCTGGCCGACGCCGAGCCGGTCCCAGATCTCCAGCGTGCGCTTGGCGAAGCAGATCGCGCGCGAGCCGACCGAGAGTCTGCAGTCGTCGTCGAGCACGACGACCGGGACGCCCTGCCGGGCGAGATCGATCGCCAGGGTGAGGCCGACCGGGCCGGCGCCGACGACGACGACACGGTGATGCGCGGGCGGCGCGACATCCTGGTCTGCGCTCCGCACGTAGGGCAGCTCGAGGTGCCGGTAGTCGACGTCCACGTCGTACGCCGCGCGAGCGATGCCGAAGGCGCGCCCGGATCCGGACTCAGCGCGACCCGCCCGCCTCACCCTCCAGCGCCTGCCACATCTCGATGTCGCGCTGCGCCGTCCATATCCGCGGATCGGCATGCCCCGTCGCAAGGTCGTAGGCGCGCGAGACGTCGAAGGGCATGCAATGCTCGAAGATCACCCACTGACCGTACTTCGGCTTCAGCGCGCCGAAGGTCTCGTGGTAGATCGTGCGCAGGTCCTTGCCCGCGGCGGCACCCGCCTTCACCGCCGCGTAGAGCTCGGAGACGAACGCGCGCGTGCCGGCGAGGCCCTCCTGCACCTGCTGCGGCGTCGTCAGCGACGCGCCGCGGCCGGGCACCAGCTTCTCGGGGCGCAGCGCCGCGATCGCATCGAGGGTTTGGGGCCAGTCTTCGTAGTAGGCGTCGCCGGCATAGGGCGTCGCCCCGTACTCGACGAGATCGCCCGAGAACATGATCTTCTCGGACGGCAGCCAGACGACGGTGTCGCCCTTGGTGTGGCCGCGGCCGAGCTGCAGGATCTTCACCTCGAGCCTGCCCATCCACAGCGTCATCTCCCCCCTGAAGACCAGGTTGGGCCAGGTGAGCCCAGGCACCGATTCGACGGCGCGGAACAGGCGCGGGAAGCGCTCGATCTCGCTCTTCATGTCCTGCGCCCCGCGCTCGACGATCAGGTCGTAGGTGTCCTGGCTCGCGATGACGTGGCTCGCGCCGTAGGCGGCGGCGCCCAGCACGCGCACCGCGTGGTAGTGCGACAGCAGGACGTAGCGGATCGGCTTGTCCGTCACTTCGCGGATGCGGCGGATGACGTCTTGCGCCATCACCGGCGTCGCCTGGGTGTCGATGACCATGACCGCGTCGTCGCCGACGACGATGCCGGTGTTGGGATCGCCTTCGGCCGTGTAGGCCCAGGCGTGATCCGACAGCCGGTCGAAGCTCACCTTCTTCTCGGCGAGATCGGCGTGCGAGGCGAAAGTCTTGCTCATGGAAATCTCCTGTCGGTGATCAACTGCGGGCGCCGTTCGACGGCGCCGCCTTCAGCGCCCCGGGGCGAGCGTCGCATCGATGGTGATGTGCGTGCCGTCGCGCGGGATTGATGACGCGGCCCCGATCGTCCCATATGATGCCCGAGCCGGTGAAGCTGGGAATGCTGCGGACCGCGCGGGGTCACCGGCCGCGCGTGGATCGGCGTCGCAATCCGGGAGCGGGAATGGCAGGTACATGATGGAATCACGACGTGACATGGGCTGCCTGCCGGCGTCGCGCAAGCTCGCCAATTCTACCGGTGGATGAACTCCGGCACCGGACCGGCATGCGCCGGCTGACGTCGCACGAAGTGTTCTTCCCCGCCGCATCGCTCCACGGAGCGATCGTCCTGCCGTGGTCGGTGCTCGCGATCATCGGCGTCGTGCACGGACCTGCGGCACTGGGGACACCGATGGGCCACGCCCACGAGATGCTGCTGGGCTACGCGCTGGCCGTCGTCGCGGGCTACCAGCTTCCGCCGATGTCGGGACGACGCCTCGCGCTGCTCTTCATGCTGTGGCTGGGCGCGCGCATCGCGTACGTCACGGGTTCCGGCGGCCTCGCATCGGCACTGCCCGACATCGCTTTCGCCGCCGTGCTCGCGTGGCACATCGTGCCGCGGCTGTACGTCGCCGCCAAGAAGCTGCGCAACCTCGCGCTGCCCGGCCTCCTCGCCGGCCTGTGCGTCGCCGCCGCGGCGTTCGACGTGACGGCGAACCTCGAGCGCCCCGACGGCTGGCTGGCCATTGCCACCGCCGTGGTCCTGCTGCTCGCCGCGCTGATGCTGTTCATGGGTGGCCGGATCATCGCGCCGGCCGCCGCCGGCCAGCTCCAGCGCCAGGGCATCCTGCCCACGGCGCGCGTGCAGCCGCGCATCGAAGGCGCGCTGCTTGCGCTGATGGCGATCGCGATCGCCGCCGCGGTCGTTCCCGCGCTCGATCCGCTGCTGCGTGCGGGCTGCGTCGCCGCGGGTGCGCTGGCACTGGTCAGGTTGCTGCGCTGGCGACTGTGGGCGTGCCGCGGCCGCCCCGATCTGCTGTGCCTCGGCGCGGGCTACGCGTGGCTTGCGATCGGATTGATGGCGCTCGGCCTCGCGCCCCCCGGAGCGCTGCGCACCGCGGCGATCCATCTGATCACCGTCGGGGCGATGGGGACGCTGACGTTCAACGTGATGGCGAACACGGTCATGACGAGGGCGCGCCGCGATCGCGCAACCGAGCCGCGCCTGCCCTGGGGAACCGCGCTGATTGCGGCGGCCGCCGTGCTGCGCGTCGCCGCAGTGCTGGCTCCGGACCACGCGCTGCCGCTGCTGATGGCCGCCGCGGCCTGCTGGTCGGCAGCGATGCTGGTCCTCGCCGCGCTGCTGGCCGGGCTCGTGTCCCGACGCCGGACGTCACCCGCCTGAGCGCATCCGCCGCGTGGCGATCGGCCGCTTCCACCCTCGGTGGCCCGGTGAGCGGCCCGAGAGATAGCTCGTACACAGAATCGGTGGTCGGGGTGACAGGATTTGAACCTGCGACATCTTGCTCCCAAAGCAAGCGCGCTACCGGGCTGCGCTACACCCCGAACCCGTCGATTATGCCACCGTGCCCGGCCCCCGTTCTCGCAGCGTCGCGCTGCTGCCCGGCATCGGTGGGCCGGCCAGCGGGGCGCCGCCGGGTCCGCCGCGGAGGAACTTCCGGCATGCTGGTACTCTCGTAAGTCGATGCCCTGGCTTCCCGGGTCGGTCACGCATGCCGGCCCCAGCTTTCCAGCACCCACGCTCCGGCCCAACAACAGAGGATCTCCATGACCACAGCCCGTGACGTCGTCGTACTCGTCGGAAGCCTCCGCAAGGAATCGTTCAGCCGCAAGATGGCCAACGCCCTGCGCGAGCTCGCACCCGCGTCGTTGAAGCTCGAGATCGTAGAGATCGGGCAGTTGCCGCTGTACAACCCAGACCTCGACGAACCCGCGCCTCCTGCCGAATGGGCGGCGTTCCGCGCGCGCGTCGCGAAGGCGGACGCAGTCCTGTTCGTGACGCCCGAATACAATCGCTCCGTGCCCGGCGCCCTGAAGAACGCCATCGACGTCGGTTCGCGCCCGGCAGGCAAGAGCTCGTGGAGCGGCAAGCCCTGTGGGGTGGTCAGCGTGTCGCCAGGCAACCTGTCGGCTTTCGGCGCCAACCATCACCTCCGGCAGTCGCTGGTGTTCCTCAACATGCCGGCGATGCAGCAACCCGAGGCCTACATCGGCGGCGCCGCCGCGCTGTTCGACGCGCAGGGCAAGCTGACCAACGACTCGACGCGCGAGTTCATGAGGAAGTTCGTCGACGCGTTCGCGGTGTGGGCCGAGAGGAACGCGGCGAAGTAGCCCGCGACATTTCCTCACCCCAACCAACCGTCTCCGCAACCCTTTCCCACTTCGTGGGAGAGGGAGAGGAACGACAGCGAGTCGGGTGAGGGAGCCTGCCGTCAGCGACCGAACTTGCGAATGACGGCGAGCGCCTCGTCGATGGCGTGCGTGCCGTCGCCGGACGCGATGGCGTGTGCCACGCAGCCGTGCAGGTGATGCTCGAGCAGTTTCAGTCCCAACGCATCGAGCGCCGATTGCACGGCCGCGACCTGCGTCAGGATGTCGACGCAATAACGGTCATCCTCGATCATCCTGCCGATTCCGCGGATCTGGCCCTCGATGCGGTTGACGCGCGTGAGCAGCGACCTCAGCGCTTGCGCCGAGCGCTGAACGCCCGGGTGCGACGGATGGGCGCAATACCCGACCCCGTCCTGTGTGCCGGGCGCAGTGCCTGCGTCACAGGCCACATCGGCGGCTACCTCATTGGCCACATCGGCGGCCACCTCATCGACCATCTCGGCCGCCGCCGTGACGGGCGCCGCCGGCGACTCAGGCGCCGACGTCATAGCCCGCATCCCGGATCGCCGTGCCCAGCGCGGCGACATTGGTACGCGCCGGATCGAAGGTCACCGTCGCAGCTCCCGGTTGCAGCGTCACCGCCGCATCGGTGACGCCGGGAACGGCTTTCAGCACCCGCGTGACGCTGGCCACGCAACCCTGGCAGGTCATGCCCTGAACGTCGAGTTTCACGGTTTCCATTCGATGCTCCTTTGCAGTTCTAGCGATTGGGTCGGAAGCGCCGCAACAGCAGCGCGTTGCTGACGACGGACACCGAGCTCATCGCCATCGCCGCACCGGCGATCACCGGATTGAGCAGGCCGAGCGCCGCCAGCGGAATGCCGAGCACGTTGTAGGCGAATGCGAAGAACAGGTTCTGCCGGATCTTGCCGCGCGTCGCACGCGACAGCAGGATCGCGTCGACGACCGCACCGAGGTCGTCGCGCACGACGGTGACGTCCGCCGCCTCGATGGCAATCGCCGAGCCGGCGCCGATCGCGAAGCTCACGTCGGCCGCCGCCAGCGCCGGCGCGTCGTTGACGCCGTCGCCGACCATGCCGACGATGCGACCTTGCGCCTGCAGATCGCGGATGGCCCGCGCCTTGACTGCGGGCGTCATGGCGCCGCGGTGATCGGCGATGCCGACCTGGCCGGCGATCGCAGCGACGGTCGCGGGGTTGTCGCCGGACATCATCACCACGTCGACGCCATGGGCGGCGAGCCGGGCGATCGCGGCGGCAGAGGTCGGCCGGACGCGATCCGCCAGCGAGATGACGCCGGCGAGTGCCCCGTCGACCGCGACCGCGACGACGGTGTCGCCGGTCGCATGCAGCGCATCGATTTCACGCGAGTCGATCGCGATGCCCTCGTCGGCCAGGAACTGCAGCGACCCGACGACTGCGCTCCGCGCATCGTCGCCGTCGCCGTTGCTGCCCGCGATGGGTTCACCGCCGCGGTGTCCGCCAATCTGCCCGCGCGCACCCTTGCCGGACACGGCGGCGAATGCTTCGACCGCCGGCACGACGATGCCCTCGCGCAGTGCCTGCGCGACGATCGCCTGCGCCAGCGGGTGCAGCGCGCGCTGCTCCAGCGCGGCGGCGGTGGCGAGCACCGCGGCGCGCGTCCGGCCGCCGAAGGGCCTGACGTCGGTCACTGCGGGCCTGCCCTCGGTCACGGTCCCCGTCTTGTCGACGACCAGCGTCGTCAGGCGTCCGGCGTTCTCGAGCGCGACGGCGTTGCGGATCAGCACGCCGAGCTGCGCCCCGCGTCCGGTGCCGACCATGATCGCGGTCGGCGTCGCGAGTCCCAGTGCGCAGGGGCAGGCGATCACCAGCACCGAGACGGCGTTGACCAGCGCAACCGTCGGATCGCCGACCCACCACCACGCGAGTGCGAAGGTCAGCACCGCGATCGCGACGACGACCGGGACGAACACGCCCGACACGCGATCGGCGAGCTTCTGGATCGGCGCCTTGCTGCCCTGCGCCTCGCCGACCAGCCGCACGATCCCGGCGAGCAGCGTCGCGCTGCCGACGCCAGTGGCCCGGCAGCGCAGGAAACCGTCGTGATTGAGCGTCCCGGCGAAGACCTTCGCATCGGCAGCCTTGGCCACCGGCAGGCTCTCGCCGGTCAGCATGCTCTCGTCGACCGACGACGCGCCGTCGATGACCACACCGTCCACGGGCAGCGCTTCGCCCGCGCGGACGACGTAGCGATCGCCGACCTTGACTTCGGCGAGCGGCAGGTCGACGGTCTCGCCGCCGCGCTCGACGTGGGCGATCGCCGGCTGCAGCCGCAGCAGGCCTTCGAGCGCGGCCGACGTGCGCGCCCTGGCGCGCGCTTCGAGCGCCTTGCCGAGCAGCACCAGCGTGATGATCGCCGCCGATGCCTCGAAATAGACGTGCTGGTGCAGGCCGAGGACGGTGACGACGGTACTGAACGCCCAGGCGATCGACGTTCCGAGCGCGATCAGCACGTCCATGTTCGCCCCGCCGCCGCGCAGCGAGTGCCATGCGCCGACGTAGAAGCGACGGCCGATGGCGAACTGGACGGGGGTGGCAAGCGCGAACTGCAGCCAGCGCGGCAGCAGGTCCTCGTGGCCCTGGGTGATGCCGGGGACGAGCATCGCGACCATCTGCAGCAGCAGCGGCGCGGTCAGCGCGATGGAGATCGCGAGCTCGCGGCGCAGGACGCGCCATGCGGTCTCGCGGCGTGACGATTCGAGGTCGCGCTCGGCGCTGTCCTCCACCTTGACGCGAGCGCCGTAGCCGGCGCGGGCGACGGCCGCGAGCAGCGCGTCGACGTCGGCGCGCGCGGGATCGTAATGGACGGTCGCCGACTCGGTGGCGAAATTGACCGCGGCCTCGACGCCGCCGATGCGGTTCAGGACCTTTTCTATCCGCGTCGCGCAGGCAGCGCAGGTCATGCCCTCGAGGGCGAGATCGGCGCGGCTGTCGAGGGCGCAGGCTTCACCCGCCGCATCGCGGGGGACTTCCGCGATGGCGTTTTCCTGCCCGGCCACGCGCACGGTCGTCGGTACGGTTGTCGTGTTCATGTGAGCAGCCTATACCCCATCCGGGTATATGTCAACATACCCCGAAGCGGTATCCAGCCGACTTCGACGAGGCGCGGTCGCCCCGGGTCCTAGCCCTCGGGCTTGAGCTGCGGGAACAGGACCACGTCGCGGATCGATGCGCTGTCGGTCAGCAGCATCACCAGCCGGTCGATGCCGATGCCCTCGCCCGCGGTCGGCGGCAGCCCGTATTCCAGCGCACGGACATAGTCGGCGTCGTAGAACATCGCCTCCTCGTCGCCGGCCTCCTTGGCAGCCGCCTGCTGCGCGAAGCGCGCCGCCTGGTCCTCGGGATCGTTGAGCTCGGAGAAGCCGTTGGCGATCTCGCGACGGGTGATGAAGAGCTCGAAGCGGTCCGTGACCGCCGGGTTCGCCTCGTTCGCACGCGCGAGCGGCGACACATCGGTCGGGTGCGCGACGATGAACGTCGGCTGCACCAGCTTCTCCTCGGTCGTCTGCTCGAAGAGCTTGAGCTGGAGCAGCCCCACGCCGTCCGTCGGGAACACCTCCTCGTCGAAGGGTGCGAGGGCCACGCGCAGGTATTCCGGCTTCGAAAGCTCGTGCAGCGGGTACTGCGGATTGTGCTTGTGGATCGCCTCGGCCATCGTCAGGCGGTCGAACCTGCGACCGAGGTCGATCGTTTCGCCCTGGTAGGTGACGCTGGTCGTGCCGAGCACGCGCTGCGCGACCGTGCGCAGCAGCTCCTCGGTCAGTTCCATCAGGTAGTCGTAATCCCGATAGGCCTCGTAGAACTCGAGCATCGTGAACTCGGGGTTGTGCCGGGTCGAGATGCCTTCGTTGCGGAAGTTGCGGTTGATCTCGAACACCTTCTCGAGGCCGCCGACGACCAGGCGCTTGAGGTAGAGCTCGGGCGCGATCCGCAGGTAGAGCTGCATGTCGAGCGCGTTGTGATGCGTGACGAAGGGCCGCGCCGCGGCGCCACCCGGGATCGGATGCATCATCGGCGTCTCGACTTCGAGGTAGCCGCGGCCGACGAAGAACTCGCGGATCGCCTGCACGATCTGCGAGCGCCGCACGAACACCTCGCGCGAGCCCGGGTTGGTGATCAGGTCGACGTGACGCTGCCGGTAGCGCTGCTCCTGGTCGGTCATGCCGTGGAACTTCTCGGGCAGCGGCCGCAGCGATTTCACGAGCAGGCGCACCGAATCGCACTTTACCGACAGCTCGCCGGTCTTGGTCTTGAACAGCGTGCCGGTCGCGCCGACGATGTCGCCCAGGTCCCAGTGCTTGAACGCCTCGAGCGTCGGTGCACCGACACCGTCGAGCGTCACGTAGAGCTGGATGCGTCCCGACATGTCGGAAATGGTCGCGAAGCAGGCCTTGCCCATCACCCGCTTCAGCAGCATGCGTCCGGCCACCGCCACCCGGATCGAGGCGGGCTCGAGCTCGGCGTTCTCCCGGGCATCGTGGGCCGCGTGCAGGTCGCCCGCCAGCGCGTCGCGCCGGAAGTCGTTGGGGAAGGCCTGGCCTCCGCTGCGCAGCGCGGCGAGCTTCGCCCGCCGCTCGGCGATGACCTGGTTCTCGTCGCGTGGCTCTTGTTCGTTCAAATCACACTCCCTGCTTCAGGCTCGCTGCAATGAAATCGTCGAGGTCGCCGTCGAGCACCGCCTGCGTGTTGCCCACCTCGTAATTGGTCCGCAGGTCCTTGATCCGCGACTGGTCGAGCACGTAGGAACGGATCTGGTGCCCCCAGCCGATGTCGGTCTTCGAATCCTCGAGCTTCGCCTGCTGCTCCTGCCGCTTGCGCAGTTCGAGCTCGTAGAGCTTCGACTTCAGCATCGAGAAGGCCTCGGCGCGGTTGCGGTGCTGCGAGCGGTCGCTCTGGCACTGCACGACGATGTTGGTCGGCAGGTGGGTGATGCGCACCGCCGAATCGGTCTTGTTGATGTGCTGGCCACCGGCGCCCGACGCCCGGTAGGTGTCGATCCGCAGGTCGGCGGGATTGATCTCGACCTCGATCGACTCGTCGACCTCGGGGTAGACGAAGACGCTGGCGAAGGACGTGTGGCGCCGCGCGTTGGAGTCGAAGGGACTCTTGCGCACCAGCCGGTGCACGCCGGTCTCGGTGCGCAGGTAGCCGTAGGCGTATTCGCCGTCGACCTTGATCGACGCGCTCTTGATGCCGGCAACCTCCCCTGGCGATTCCTCGAGCACCTCGACCTTGTAGCCCTTGCGCTCGCAGTAGCGCAGGTACATCCGCAGCAGCATCGAGGCCCAGTCCTGCGCCTCGGTGCCGCCGCTGCCGGCCTGGATGTCGACGAAAGCGCTGCCGGGGTCGAGCGGATTGTTGAACATCCGCCGGAACTCGAGCCCGGCGACCGTCCGCTCGAGCTTCGCAATGTCGGCCTCGATCGAGACCAGTGCGGCGTCGTCACCCTCGGCGCGGGCGAGCTCGTAGAGCTCGCTGCTGTCGTCGAGGTCCGATTGCAGGCCCGCCAGCGTGACGACCACGCCGTCGAGTTCCTTCTTCTCCTTGCCGAGCTCCTGCGCGCGCTGCGGGTTGTCCCAGACTTTCGGGTCCTCGAGCTCGCGCTCCACCGCGGCGAGGCGCGCCTCCTTCACATCGAAGTCAAAGATACCTCCGAAGTTGCCCCGCCCGGTCCTTCAGGCCGGCGATCGCGTTGCCCATCGCATTGAGCTGTTCGGCTTCCATGGTGCTTTCCAGTCGCATTCGTGATAACCGTACATTATAGCGTCTGGCGCTCGCGACGCCGCACCCGATCGATCCCCCGGATGTACGACCCAGGGCGGGGCGAGCGGCGCGCGCGGGCCGATCCTGCAGGCATCCGGTGAAATCGCCTAAAATGGACGGTTCCGCATCGTCAAGAGCCTTCCTCGGAGCACCCCATGCCGATCTTCTTCGTCAACAAGGTCCGCGTCGACATCGCGGCCGGCGTACCGGGCGACACGCCGCTGCTGTGGATCCTGCGCGATTCGCTGAACCTCACCGGCACCAAGTACGGCTGCGGCAAGGCGCTGTGCGGCGCCTGCACGGTGCTGATCGAAGGCCAGCCCACGCGTTCCTGTCAGGTCCCGCTGTCCTCGATCAAGCTCGGCACCGACGTCACGACCATCGAGGGCCTGAAGACCCGGGAGGCGCTGGCACTGCAGGCGGCGTGGGAGAAGCTCGACGTCCCGCAGTGCGGCTATTGCCAGTCGGGCCAGCTGATGTCGGCGGCGGCGCTGCTCGCGAAGAACCGGCATCCCAGCGATGCCGACATCGACAACGCGATGGCGGGCAACATCTGTCGCTGCGCGACCTACCCACGCATCCGCGCGGCCATCAAGGACGCGGGCAAGAGCCTGGGCTGAAGGAGCGAGGTATGAATCCGATGCGCATGTCCCCATTGCAGTCCGCGGCCGATACGCCCGCCCGTCCTCCCGCCACCGGCCCGGGCCGCCGCGTGTTCCTCAAGGTGACGGCAGCGGCCGCAGGTGGCCTGACGCTGGGCATCTTCAGCGTCGATGCGGCGCAGGCCGCGACGGCGAAAGCCGCCAGGTCCGTGGCCGCCGGTCCCGAATTCACCCCTAATGCGTTCCTACGGATCGCCCCCGACAGCTCGGTGACGGTGATCGTCAAGCACCTGGAAATGGGCCAGGGCACCTATACCGGCCTGCCCACGCTGGTCGCGGAGGAGCTCGACGCGGCGTGGTCGCAGCTGCGGGTCGAGGGCGCCCCCGCCGATGCGAAGCTCTACAACAATCTCCAGTGGGGCCCGATGCAGGGCACCGGCGGCTCGAGCTCGATGGCCAATTCGTTCGAGCAGTACCGGCAGGCCGGGGCGGCCGCGCGCGCGATGCTCGTCGCGGCGGCGGCGGCGCGCTGGAAAGTGCCCGCCGAGGCGATCGCGGTGAAGAACGGCGTCGTCTCGCACGGCGGCAGGAAGGCAAGCTTCGGCGAACTCGCGACAGCCGCCGCGAAGGAGCCGGTGCCGGCCTCGCCCAAGCTCAAGGATCCGAAGGACTTCGTCTACATCGGCAGGCACGTGCCGCGCAGCGACGCCAGGGCGAAATCGACGGGCACGGCGATCTACACGCAGGATGTCAAGCTGCCGGGCATGCTGACCGCGGTCGTCGCGCACCCGCCGCGCTTCGGCGCGAAAGTGAAGAACATCGGCGCCGATGGACTCAAGGGCTTGCCGGGCATCCGCTTCGTCGTCGAGGTCCCGAACGGCGTGGCGGTGGTGGCCAACGGCTTCTGGGACGCCAAGCGCGGACGCGATGCGCTGAAGATCGAATGGGACGAGGCGACGGGCTTCAAGTACTCGTCCTCCGACGTCCTGGCCGAGTTCAAGCGCCTCGCGGGAACGCCGGGTGCCGTCGCGCGCAACGACGGCGATGCCGCTGGCGCGCTTGCCAGGGCCGCGCACAAGCTCGATGCGGCCTACGAGTTCCCTTACCTCGCGCACGCGGCGATGGAACCGATGAACTGCGTGATCCGTCTCGACGCCGACCGCGCCGAGGTGTGGAACGGCGAGCAGTTCCAGACCGTCGACCAGGGGGCAATCGCCAAGGCGCTCGGGCTCGAGCCGGCCAAGGTCACGATCCACCAGCTCTACGCAGGCGGCAGCTTCGGACGCCGCGCCAATCCGAATTCCGATTACGTGCTCGAGGCCGCGGCAATCGTCAAGGGACTCGCGGCACAGGGCAAGCGCGGAATTCCCGTCAAGCTGGTGTGGACCCGCGAGGACGACATGCAGGCCGGCTACTTCCGCCCGGCGTACTACCACAGCCTGCAGGCGGGCCTCGACGCCGATGGCAACGTCGTCGCCTGGCAGCAGCGCATCGTCGGCCAGTCGATTCTGGACGGGACGCCGATGGCCGGCATGATCAAGAACGGCATCGACCCGACATCGGTCGAGGGCGCGGCCAACCTGCCCTACGCGATCGCGAACCTCCACGTCGACCTGCATTCGCCACAGATCGGCGTGCCGGTGCAATGGTGGCGCTCGGTGGGATCGACGCATACGGCGTACTCGACGGAGACCTTGATCGACGAGCTCGCCGCCACTGCCGGCAAGGACCCGGTCGCTTTCCGCAGGACGCTGCTCGCGAGGCAGCCGAGGCACCTGTCGGTGCTCGAGCTCGCCGCGCAGAAGGCGGGCTGGGGCGAGCCCCTCGCGCCGGGCAGGAATGGCGCGAAGCGCGGCCGCGGCATCGCCGTGCACGAATCCTTCGGCACCGCCGTCGCGCAGGTCGTCGAGGTCACCGTCGATGCCGACAAGACGTTCACCGTCGACCGCGTCGTCTGCGCGGTCAACTGCGGCTTGGCGGTGAATCCGGACGTCGTGCGCGCCCAGATGGAGGGCGGCATCGGCTACGGGCTGTCGGCGGCGCTCTACGGCGAGATCACGATCAAGGACGGCGGCGTCGAGCAGTCGAACTTCAACGACTATCGCGTGCTGCGCATCAACGAGATGCCGGCGGTCGAGGTGCACATCGTGCCGTCGGCGGAGGCGCCGACCGGCGTCGGCGAGCCCGGCGTTCCGCCGATCGCGCCGGCCGTCGCGAACGCGCTGGCCGCGGTGACGGGCACGCGACTGCGCAAGCTGCCGCTGACCCTCGGCGCCTGATGGCGGCACACGGGGTGACGCGCCCGGCGACGCACGGCGTGACGCAACGGATGACGCGCCGGCCCGGGGGCGCCACGGGATGATGCAGACGCCGGCGGCCTTCGCGCCTGCGCAGGTCGCCCCGGCCCTGCTGCCGGAGACTGCGCTGGTCTTCGCTTTCGCCGATGCAAAGCTCCTGGTCTGCGGTGACGAGAACGCGCCCACGGTCCCGACGCTCGCCGAGTTCGAGCGCGCGGGACTGCAAGGACATCGCCACTACCTCGGCCGCCTGCGCGGCATCGACTGCGTGTCGATAACCCTTCCGGAGGCCGCGCCCGAGCCCGCCGGATGGCGCTACGCGGGCCTGCGCTCGCTGTTCCTGCGCCTGCCCGAGGACCTGCTGGCGCTCGCCGCACGCGCCTTCCAGATCGCCGACTGGGACCGCTCGCACCGCTATTGCGGGCGTTGCGGCACCCCCACGCAGGAGCGCGAAGGCGAGCGCGTCAAGACCTGTCCCGCCTGCGGCCTCGTCGCCTACCCGCGGATCTCCCCGGCGATGATGGTGCTGGTCACGCGCGGCGCCGAGGTGCTGCTGGCACGCGCGACCCGCTTCCCGAAACCCATGTACAGCGCGCTCGCCGGGTTCGTCGAGCCGGGCGAGACGATCGAGGATTGCGTGCACCGCGAGGTGCGCGAGGAAGTCGGCATCGACATCACCGACCTCGATTACTTCGCGAGCCAGTCGTGGGCGTTCCCGCACTCGCTGATGATCGCCTACACGGCGCGCTACGCCGGCGGCGAGCTCGCGCCCGACCGCGACGAGATCGCCGACGCCCGCTGGTTCCCGCCCGACGCGCTGCCGCCGGAACTGCCGAGCCCGGTGTCGATCGCGCGGCGCCTGATCGACGAAACCGTCCTGCGGCTGCGCGCGGGATCGCTTTCCGGGGCGCTGCGCTAGAATCGGGCCCTGCCGCCTTTCCGGCTCGCGCATTCCCCGCCGATGTCCCCACTCCGAATCCGTCCCCTCGCCGCCTTCGTGCTGGCCGCCTGCATCGGCGCCGTTGCGGTGCCCGCGCTCGCCGCCGAGCCGTCCCCGGCCGCGATGCCGCAGGCGGCTGCGCCGACGCAACCCTCCGCCGGCCCCGGGCCCGCGACCCGGGATCCGCGCGGCATGAGCGATGCCGAGCGCAAGACCTACGCCCAGTCGCTGCGCGAAGCGCGCGACCTGGTCGAGAGCAAGCGCTACGACGAGGCGATCGCCAGGCTCGACGCGCTGATCGCCGCCCATCCGCGCGAGCCGCAGGCCCGATTCATCAAGGGCGTCGCGCTGACCGACGAGGGCAAGACCGACGAGGCGATCGGGCAGTTCCGCAGCCTGATCGCCGAGTTTCCCGAGCTGCCGGAACCGCGGAACAACCTCGCGGTCCTCTATGCGAAGAAAGGCGAGTACGCGCTCGCCCGCGACGAGCTCGAGCGGGCCGTGCAGGCCGCACCCGACTACGCGATCGCCCACGAGAACCTGGGCGACGTCTACGCCAGGCTCGCGCAGGTCGAGTACGACCGCGTGGTCGCGCTGGACCGGCGCAATCGCAGCGCGCCAGCCAAGCTCAAGCTGATCCGCGAGGCCGAGACGGCCGGCAAATGATGCAACCAGACCGAGGAGATCGTTCATGCTTCGCCGTATCCTGATCGCAGCGTCGCTCGCAGTGAGCCTCGCCGCCTCGCCCGCATTCGCGGCCAACCCGGAGGTCGAGCTCGACACGTCGGCCGGGGTGATCAAGATCGAGCTGTTCCCGGACGCGACCCCGAAGACCGTCGAGAACTTCCTCGCCTACGTCAAGGCGAAGCACTACGACGGAACGCAGTTCCATCGCGTCATCCCGGGATTCATGATCCAGGGCGGCGGCTACGACGCCAGCTTCTGGCAGAAACCGACGCGTCCGCCCATCGGAATCGAGTCGCAGCAGAGCGTCAAGGCCGGACTGTCCAACGTTCCCGGAACGGTGGCGATGGCGCGCACCGGCGACCCGAATTCCGCGACCTCGCAGTTCTTCATCAACGTCGCCGACAACAAGCGCCTGGACTTCCATTCCCCCGACCCGCAGGGCTGGGGCTACACCGTGTTCGGCAAGGTCGTCGCCGGCATGGACGTCGTCGACCGGATCGCGAAATCGAAGACCGGTCCCGCCGGCCCTTTCCGCTCCGACGTGCCGGTGGAGCGCGTTTTCATCAAATCGGCGCGCATCGTCACGCCATCCCACTGAGGCACAACCGATGGTCATCCTGCATACCAATCACGGCGACATCACGCTCGAACTCGACGCCGAGAACGCTCCCGCAACCGTCGCGAACTTCCTGCAGTATCTGCGCGACGGGCATTACGACAACACGCTGTTCCACCGCGTCATCCCGGGATTCATGATCCAGGGCGGTGGCTTCACGCCCGGCATGTCGCAGAAACCGACGCGGGCGCCGGTCGCCAACGAGGCAGGCAACGGCGTCAGGAACGCGCGCTACACGGTCGCGATGGCGCGCACTTCCGACCCGCATTCGGCGACGGCGCAGTTCTTCATCAACGTCGCCGACAATGCGTTCCTCGACTACAAGGGACCGAGCCCGCAGGGCTGGGGCTATTGCGTCTTCGGCAAGGTCGTCGGCGGCACCGACGTCATCGACCGGATTGCCGGCGTCGCAACGGGCACGTCGGGCTTCCACCAGGACGTTCCGAAGGACGACGTCGTGATCACCCGCGCCGAGGAAGTCGCGGCCGCCGCCTGAGCGCAGCGGCAGCGGCGCCCAATCGCCGATGAAGCCGACGCTGCTGCTCTCGGACCTGCATCTCGCCCCCGAGCGGCCGGCCAGCGCCGCGGCATTCCACGCGTTCACGCGCGGCCCCGCCCGCGGTGCGGCCGGCGTGTACATCCTGGGCGACCTCTTCGACTCCTGGGTCGGCGACGACCAGCGACGCGAGCCTTTCCCCCGCGAAGTGGTCGCCTCGCTGCGCGCGCTGACGAGCGCCGGCGTCCCGGCCTGGGTCGCGCGCGGCAACCGCGATTTCCTGCTCGGCGAGGATTTCGCGCGCGCGACGGGGGCGACGCTGCTCCCCGAGCAGACGATCGTCGACCTCGGCGGCATGCGGACGCTGCTCTCGCACGGCGACGAGTTCTGCACCGACGACGTCGACTACCAGCGCTGGCGCGCGTGGGCGCGCGATCCCGCGCACCAGCGCCGCCTGCTGCGCCTGCCTTACCGGCTGCGGCGCTGGATCGCGGCGTGGATGCGGCGCAGGAGCCGCAGCGAGACCGCGCGCAAGCCCGCGGCGATCCTCGACGTCAACGCCGCGGCCATCGACGACGCGTTCCGCAGGCACGGCGTGGCGCGGCTGATCCACGGCCACACGCACCGGCCGGCGCATCATTCGCTGGTCGTGGATGGACGGCCATGCGAGCGCATCGTGCTCGCCGACTGGGACGACTCCGGACATTTCCTCGAACTCGACGCGGCGGGGCTTCGTACCCGCGACATCACCGGATGAATCCCGAACTGTTCTCCTCTGCATGGTTCTCGGCGCTGGCATCGATCATCGTCATCGACCTGATCCTGGCCGGCGACAACGCGATCGTCATCGGACTCGCTGCGCGCAACGTCCCGGCCTCGATGCAGCGACAGGTGATCCTTTGGGGCACCGCCGGTGCGATCATCGTGCGCGCGCTGCTGACGGCGGTCGTCGTGTGGCTGCTGAAGATCCCGGGCTTTCTCCTGGTTGGCGGCGTCGCGCTGGTCTACATCGGCTGGAAGCTGACGCGCGGCGGCGAGCCCGGACACGACGTGGCGGCGAAGGACTCGGTGCGCGCCGCAGTCCAGACGATCGTCGTCGCCGACGCCGTGATGGGCGTGGACAACGTGCTGGCGGTGGGCGGTGCCGCCCACGGGTCGTTCGTGCTGGTGGCGATCGGCCTGGCGGTATCCATTCCGATCGTCATCTGGGGCTCGACACTGGTGCTGAAATGGGTCGAGCGCTACCCGGCGATCCTGTGGCTGGGCGCCGGCGTCCTCGGCTTCACCGCGGCGAAGATGATTGCGAGCGAGCCGCTTCTCGCAGCCGGGATCGCTGCGCGTCCGCCGCTGCGCCTGTTGCTCTACGCGGTGATCGTAGGCGGCCTGGTCGGAGCGCCGCTGTTTCGCGCCTTGCCGCCGCGCCATCGCCTTCAGGCCGCCGCGCTGTTGCTGCTTGCGGCGTGGCTCGCAGGCTGGGGCTGGCTCGACGAGCGCCTCGCCGCAGGACTCGACCCCGCCGGCGCCTGGCAGTGGGACGAGAGCCTGGTCGATTTCCTGCGCTGGGTCGGCTGGATACCGCTGCTGATCGCCTTCGAGCGCGGCTTCGTGCGCTTCGCGCCGAAAGCCTCCGGCGACCGCTGACTCGCGCCGTCGACGGGCCGCGATGGGCCGTCGGCTCAGTGGACGAGCTTGGGCTCCGGCTTCTTCGGTTGCTTGGGTTTCTTCGGTTCCTTGCGCTGCTTGTCGCGGTTTCCCATGGCGGCCTCCTCGGACCCGTGGCGAACAGCGGCGATTATGCGCCCGCGCTTCAGGCCGTGGCGAGCGCCTGCGCGAAATCGGCGATCAGGTCGTCCCGGTCCTCGATGCCCACGGACACGCGGACCAGAGAATCGGCAATCCCCATCTCCGCGCGGCGCGCCGGCCCCATCTCCCAGTAGATCGTCTGGGCGACCGGAATGGCCAGCGTCCGGTTGTCCCCGAGGTTCGACGACAGCACGACGGTGCGCAGCCGGTTGAGCACGGCGAGCACGTCGCAGCCATCGGCAAGCTCGAAGGAGAACAGTGCGCCCGGAGCGCGGAACAGCGCCTTGGCGAGCCCGTGCTGCGGGTGCGGGGCGAGCCCCGGGTAGTGGACGGCGCGCACTTTCGGATGCGCGACGAGGAACTCCGCGAGCGCCTGCGCATTGGCGCATTGCCGGTCCATCCGCAGCGCGAGCGTCTCCGCGCCGACGGCGATGTGATGCGCAGGCTCGGCGCCGAGCGTGGCGCCGAAATCGCGCAGACCTTTCTTGCGCAGCTGCGTGATGCCCCACATCGCGGGCTTCTGCGACTTGTAGTTCTCGGCGATGTTCGGGTAACGCGTCCAGTCGTAGCGCCCGGTGTCGGTGACCGCCCCGCCCAGCGCGTTGCCGTGCCCGCCGATGTACTTGGTCAGGGCGTTGACGACGAGGCTGGCGTCGACGGTGGCGGGCCTGAACAGCCACGGCGAGGTCATCGTGTTGTCGACGACGTAGACGAGGCCGCGCTCGCGGCACAGCGCGCCGATGCGGACGAGATCGGCGACCTGCGTGCGCGGATTGGCGATCGTCTCGACGAACACGAGCCGTGTCCGCGGAGTCAGCGCGCGTTCGACGTTCTCGGCAGACGTCGCATCGACGAACGTGACCGGCGTCCCGTGGTCGGCCAGGGTGCCGAGCAGGCTGTTGGTGTTGCCGAACACGTAGGCGCTCGAGACGACGTGGTCGCCGCCCTTCAGCAGCGACAGCATGATCGCGCCGATCGCGGCCATGCCCGTCGAGAAGCACACGGTCGCCACGCCCTGCTCCATCGCCGTGACCTTGGCTTCGAGGGCAGCCGTCGTCGGATTGCCCTGCCGTCCGTAGGCGTACCCCGATGCCCGGCCCTGGAACACGGCGATCAGGTCGGCTGCGTCGCGATAGCCGTACGCGACCGACAGGTGCAGCGGCTTGTGCACGGCGCCGTGCTCGATGGACGATTCACGGTCGCCGTGGAGGATCGCGGTGGTGAAACCGTGCTCGCGTGTGTCGTTGGTCATGTCGATGCTCCTGCACCAAAACAAAAAACCCGTCGGGCTTCCGCCAGACGGGTTTCGTGTGCCCCGCCCGATATCCTCGGGCTGGAGCGAACCTCGCTTTAGCGGAATTTTTTATGCGCCCGCAAGCTGAAGCTCAAATCGGCGCAACGGGACTATAGCACGACCGCGGAATCGCGAGCCAGGGCTGTGCGGCCGCGGTCACCAGCTCCCCGATGCGCCACCGCCACCGGAGCTTCCGCCGCCGCCCGAGAATCCGCCGCTGCTGCCGCTGCCCGACGACCAGCCGCCGGAATGCCCGCCGCCGCCCAGCACCATGCCACCGACCGTCGCCTTGCCCGTGGTGGCGAGGTCGTGCTTCGCCTTGGCATACCAGTCGCTGCGCGATGCCAGCAATTTCGCGATCGGGAAGCCGGCCACATAGACCCCGAGCAGCGCCAGCGCGCCGTGCGCGCCGAGAACGACGATTGGAAACGTCGCCCAGAACGGAATCAGGAAGAAATAGAGGAACCAGCCGGCGCCCGGCGTGACGATGCCGAGGAACGTGAAGACGCCGATGACGCCGAAGATGAAGCCACCGAGCAGGATCCGCATCGGCCACGACGGCAGCTGCGGATCGTCGAAGCGCATCGGGATGCCGCTGTCGCTCGCGGCGCGCCGCGAGGGGACGGCGACGAGCGTCGCGGCCTCCGTGCTTCCTTCCAGCGTCGCGACGATCGCGTCGACGCCGTCGCGCAGCCCCTTGTCGAACTCCCCGGCGCGAAACGCCGGCGTGATGACGTCGCGAATGATCCGGCTCGCCGCCACGTCGGTCAGCGTTCCCTCGAGGCCGTAGCCGACTTCGATCCGCAGCCTGTGCTCCTTCGGCGCGACGACGAGCAGCACCCCGTTGTCCTTCCCTTTCTGGCCGAGCTGCCAGGCCTGGAAGACGCGCAGCGCGTAGTCGTCGATGCTCTCGTTGCCGATCGTCGGTACCGTCAGCACCGCGATCTGGTCGCCGGTCTTCTCTTCGTGCGCCTTCAGTTGCGAGGTGATCGCGCTGCGGGTCGCCGGGCCGAGGATCGCGGCATCGTCGACGACGCGCCCGCTCAGGTAGGGAACGTCGGCCGCGCGCGCCCACGACGCGAGGGTCATTGCCAGCAGCGCGACGGCGAGCCCGGCGCAACGGATCGGTCTCACGCCTGCGCCTCGTCGACGGGTCGGTCGGGGATCTCGTTGCCCGCCGCGGGTCCCGCGAACCCCTTGGCGACGAGCAGCGTCTCGATGCCCGCGACGCCTCGCATCAACGCCTCGCCCGGGCTCTCACCCGCGAGCAGCGGCGTCATCGCGTCGATGACCCGGCGCCATTCGTGCGCGTCGACGCGCCCGTCGAATCCGGCATCGGCCAGCAATTCGACCTTGCGCTCGAACACGCTTGCGAGGAGCAGCAGGGCGTCGCGCCGGCGCGTGCTCGCGAGGCGCCGTTCGGCGAACATCGTCTCGGCGCACTGCCGCACCTCGCGGGCACGGCGCGCGCGGCTCAGGTACAGGCGCGCGTAGGCGGGCAGGACCCGCGTCAGGATCGCGTTCGCCGCAGCCGCGCCGAGGATCGCCGCCGCGCTTGACCACGGCGCGTGGTCACGCATCCAGTCGGGATGCAGGATGTCCAGCCACGCGACGGCGAGCGCGGCCATCGCGGCGCCCATCGCAAACGCCTTCCAGGCAACCTCGGGATAGGGATCCGAGCGGCCGACGATCGCCGCGACCACCTGCACGCCGGTGCGCGCCTCGACCTCGGCGATGCGCGCCTCGACTGCGCCGGCTTCCGCCTTGGTCAGGTACACCGAGGGCCTCCCCTGCCGCTCGTTCTGCCAGCCGCCGTGCTAGCTCAGCGCCGGACTCGACTCGTGCGCACGGTCCCCGTCGCCCTCGCCGCGCGACTCGTCGCGATCGGCGGCGAGCTGCGACAGGTACTCGGGCGTGATGTCGCCGGTGATGTACTTGCCGTCGAAGCACGAGGCCTCGAAGCTGGTCAGCGCCGGGTTGGTTTCGCGCACCGCGTCCTTCAGCGCATCGAGGCGCTGGTAGACGAGCAGGTCGGCCCCGATCTCGGTCGCGATCTCCGCCTCGCTGCGTCCGGTCGCGACCAGCTCACGCTGGTTCGGCATGTCGATCCCGTAGACGTTCGGGTAGCGGACCGGCGGGCTCGCCGAGGCGAAGTAGACCTTGCGCGCACCGGCGTCGCGCGCCATCTGCACGATCTCGCGCGACGTCGTGCCCCGGACGATCGAATCGTCGACGAGCAGCACGACCTTGTCCTTGAATTCCATGCCGATCGGATTCAGCTTCTGGCGCACGCTCTTCTTGCGCATCGCCTGGCCGGGCATGATGAACGTGCGCCCGATATAGCGATTCTTGACGAAACCCTCGCGGTACATCAGTCCCAGCCGGTTCGCGAGCTCGAGGGCCGAGGGCCGGCTGGAATCGGGGATCGGGATCACGACGTCGATGTCTGCCGCCTCGGGGATGCCGCGGATCTGCTTCGCGAGCGCACCGCCCATCCGCAGCCGCGATTCGTAGACCGACGTGCCGTCGATGACGGAGTCGGGCCGCGCCAGGTAGACGTACTCGAACAGGCAGGGATTGAGCGTCGGGTTGTCCGCGCACTGGCGCGAATGGAAGCCGCCGGTCTGGTCGACGAAAATCGCCTCGCCGGGCGCGACGTCGCGCAGCACCGAGAATCCGAGCGGCTCGAGCGCGACCGATTCCGAGGCGACGAGATATTCGCGTCCGCCCATCGCCTCGTTGGTGCCGATGATCAACGGCCGGATGCCGAAAGGGTCGCGAAACGCCAGCATTCCGTACCCGGCGATCATCGCGACCACCGCATACGCGCCGCGGCAGCGCCGGTGCACGCCCGCGACGGCGCGGAAGATCGCGTCGGGATCGAGGCGATGGTGCTGCGCCGCCCGCTCGAGCTCGAGCGCGAGCACGTTGAGCAGGACCTCGCTGTCCGAATTGGTGTTGACGTGGCGGAAATCGAGCTCCCAGAGCTCGCGTTTCAGCGCCTCGCTGTTCGTCAGGTTGCCGTTGTGGCCGAGCGTCACGCCGAACGGCGAATTGACGTAGAAGGGCTGGGACTCGAGGTCCGAGAACGCCGATCCGGCCGTCGGGTAGCGGCAGTGCGCGATCCCGGTGTTGCCGACGAGCTCGCGCATGTTCCGCGTGCGGAACACGTCGCGCACGTAGCCCGGCCCCTTGTAGGTGTGGAACATCGGACCCTGGCTGGTCACGATGCCCGCGGCATCCTGTCCGCGATGCTGAAGCAGCAGGAGGCCGTCGTACAGGAGCTGGTTGACGGGCGTGTGCGCGACGACGCCGACGATGCCGCACATGGATGAGCTTCCTATGCCTTCTGCTGGCTGGGTGCCGGCGGCAGCCGGACGCCCCCCGAAGAATAATCGAGCCGCTCCGCCAGCGCCTGCGGAAGATACGGTTTCAAGGCCTCGACACCGGCCACGATCGGTCGCGCGAAAGCCGAATTCTGCCACCACGCGCTTCGCGGCAGCGACGTCAGGCCCGCGACGACGGCCACGGCCAGGACGACGACGAGCCCGCGCGCGAATCCGAACACCGCACCCAGGAACCGGTCGACGAAACCGAGTCCGACGGCCCGGATCACCCGGGACAGCGCCCACGCGGCCAGCGCGCCCACGATCAGCGTGCCGACGAGGATCAGCGCGAACGCGATCAGGTAGCGGATCGTAGGATGGCCCGCGATGTCCGGCAGCGCCGCGCCGAGCACCGGAGAGAAGGCGAGGGCCGCGACGAAGCCCACGACCCACGCGACCAACGCGATCACCTCGCGTATGACTCCGCGCAGGAAGGCGAAAAGCGTCGACAGGCCGACGATCGCCACCACCGCCCAGTCGAACGATGTCATAGGCTGATCAGGATCGGATGTGCCACCGGAGAGGCCACCGGTTGAAGCGACCGAGGCGCCCCCGGCCGGTGCGTGAGAAATCGCGGGCGCGCCTGCAGTCACTCCCGGCTGCGCCCTACCGGGGCGGCGCCACGATGCCGCTGTGGCCTTCGCGCTTGAGCTTGTCGCGGGCGGCGAGTGCATCCTGGCGCGACGCATACGGACCGACACGGACCCGCCACAGCGTGCCCTTGCTCGTCTTCAGAGGCTCCGTATATGCGGAGTATCCGGCGTTCTTCAACCGATGGGCGAGCGCGTTCGCCCCCTTGTCGTCGGAAAAGGCGGCGAGCTGGACCGCAAATCCCTCGTGGGCGTTGCCGGCGGAGTGCGCCGCAGCGACCCTGGCCGGGGGGGCGGCAGGCACCGCCGCTGCGGGCTTCGGCGCCTCCTTCGGATGCGCAGGGGCCTGGGTCGGCGAAGCGGGGGCCGGCGTCGACGCGGGCATCGCAGAAGGCGCCGGCGCGGGGTTGCCGGCCCGGACGCCGTCGGTCGGAGCGTCGGGAACGTGGGTGTCGTATTTCGGCGGCTTCGCGTCCCCGGCCGGCGCAGGCGTCGCCGCGGCGGCCGTCACCGGGGTGGCGGCGGCATCCGTTGCCGCTGCCGCCGGCTCGCCCGCAGCAGCCGGACTGCGGGCCGCCCCCGACGCCGTGGCGGCGTCGCCTGCGCTGCCGGAAAGCTGGTTGACGAACTTGCCGTCGTCGACCG
>JAJXTF010000187.1 GCA_021784125.1 Pseudomonadota bacterium
CGTCCGACGCGTCACGCTCATTGGTACGGAATCAAGATGCGCTTGCAGAGCGCATGGTGACGTTCGACCGCCTCCAGGCCGCTGCCTTGCGAATACATGTGGCCCTCCCACTCGCTCGACATGTATCCGCGGTATCCACCCTCGACGAAGACCGGGAGCAGTTCCTCGTAGGGGATGCAGGGTTCGTTGCCGGCCGCGTCGAAGTCGTAGAACTTGCAGTGCACATGGATGATTTGCGGCATGATCTCGAGCCACACCCGCGCATTCTGCGGACTGAGGATGCTGAACATCACGGACAACGCGCTCACGACGCTCGGTTCGGCACGCAGCGCGGACGCCCTTCTCGCGAACTCGTCCCGCTTCCACTGCGTCTCGCCCGGACCGGTCCACAGTCCGACCGCGAGCGCGAGCAGGTCCTCGGGCATACCCGCCTCGCGCAGGTAATCGAGGTAGCTCGGCGGCAGGGCCTTCGCGGACGCCCCGAAGTCGGGTATGAACCCGAGGAACGGGGATTTCACTCGCTCGTACAGCTCGCGGTACGCGACGATCGCCGGCGCCTCCAGCGTCCAGGGAGCGTGCAATTCCGGTCCCATTTTCACCTGCAGCTTCTCGGCGAGCGGCAGCAGACGCTCGAGCGCCCCCGGACCGGCCGCGAGCTGGGTACGAACGACCGGGAACCCGAGTTTCGCCGCCGCCCGTATCTGCGGCTCGAAGTACGCGGCAGCCTGCTCGTCGCTCATGCTCGTTCCACGGCGAATCGCGACGTCCGCGTTGACGGAAAGGCAGGTCGGGGTGAGCCGATACTGTGCCATCAGCTCGCGGAAACGTTCCGCGAACCGATCGGTCACCTGCGGGAACCCGCGGACGTGCGAGAAGCCGATGATTTCGAGTCCGGGTCCCAGGCCACGGACCGCGACTTGCGCGATCAAGTCCTCGAACGAATGCTCGAGATTCAAGTATTCGTTCGTGAAGCTGAACAAGGTCGTGCCCAGCTTGAACCATTGCCGCGGATGTTGGGTCGTCTGCATGGCTTCAGGTATCCCGCGCCGACAAGCGTTGCGGGCGCAGCGAGCGCTTCGCCCGCGTGACCCACCGCAAATGAGGGATGTAGGGCGGATAGAGATCGAGCTGCAGCTCGATCTCATGCGGTGCGTCAGCGCCCGTCACAGGCATCCGCACCTCGATCACCGCCGGATCCAGCACGAACCAGAATTCCTCGACTTGGTCCTTCAGATCGTCGAGCGCCAGGGATTTATCGTTGATCCGGAATCGCATCCGCTCCTTCTCGACCGCGCGGCCGTCGACGCTCAGAGCGAACACGTCCACGACCGACAGGGGCAGCGACCGGTACCAAGGCAGCCGCACGTCGATCTCCAGACGGTCGTTGCCGACCCGCAGTCCCGCATCGTTCAACAAGCGATGGCTGAAATTGTTTTCCATCGAAACGGAGCCCCCGCCCCCGGCAGATCCAAAAACTGTTTAGAATTCTCATTCTAAATATTGTTAATATAATTGCCACGGTGGGAGTCGTCAATGCGTCGAACCGCGCAGTGCGTCGCGCGGCGCCGGACACCCCACGGGGGAACGACTCGATACGAACGCGGCACCCGGGCGCGAGGGGGGATTGGCCTTGTCCAGCAACACCGGTCCAACACGCGCCGCGGGCGGCGTACAGGCGCTCGCGTTGATTTTCGCGTTGACATTGCCGATAACGCCGCTGCTGTCGTTGATGCCGAACCTGCCGCAGCTCTTCGCGCATTTTGCATCGATACCGCACGCGGAATTCCTCGTACCCTTGATCGCCACGATGCCCTCGATCTGCATCGCACTGCTGTCGCCGGTCAGCGGTGTCATCGCGGATCGACTCGGCCGGCGCAAGCTCCTCGTCATCGCGAGCGCGATCTTCGGGATATTCGGGCTTCTGCCATTCTGGCTGCATTCCCTGTACGCGGTGCTCGCGTGCTTGTTCGTCGTCGGGGCGGCCGAGGCGTTCATCATGACCTGCGGCAATGCGCTGCTCGGCGATTATTTCGAACCGGAGGCACGCAAGCGCTGGCTCGGGGTACAGGCCGTTCTGGGCTCGATCCTCGCCACGCTGATCTTGCTCGCCGGCGGGGCGCTCGGATCGATCAGCTGGCACGCGCCGTTCTTGATCAATTTGCTGGGCGCGGTGGTGTTCGTCTGGCTGCTGCTCTTCTCCTGGGAGCCTGCCCGCACGGGCAATGCGCCGGCGGATGGTCAATCGGATCCGAAGGCCTCGCGCTTCCCCTGGTCGGCGATGCTGCCGATCTACGGTCTGTCGATGCTGACCGGATTCTTCTACTACTTCCAGATCGAACTCGGCGTGTTCTTCGCACATCTGGGGCTACGAACGCCGTTCCAAATCAGCCTGATCACGACCGTCGCGAGCGTCGGCGTCATCGCCGGTGGTTGGTACGTGCACCAGCAGCGCGGTCGGTCCGTGGCGTTCAACGTGATGCTGATCTACCTGACCTATGGGATCGGCTTTCTCGGCGTTGGTCTCGCCGGTTCCTACTGGCCGGCCCTGCCCTTCGCGATCGTCGCCCAGGTTGGCAACGGCCTCTTCATACCGACGTTCGTCGGCTGGGCGCTCGGCACGCTCGACGCCCAGTATCGGGGACGGGGCATGGGGATCTGGATGACGAGCTTCTTCTGCGCGCAGTTCCTGAGTCCGACGATCCTCACGCTGATCGCGAGATCGAACGGCGGCCGACTTCTCGTCGCCGTGGCCGAAATCGGCGCCGCGAGCCTCGCGCTCACCGCCATCGCCGCACTGAAACTTCGCCGCGCCCCGGAAGCGGCACGCGCGGCCGACTGAGGCGCGGATTCCACGCGCACGTTCGAACCCCCCTATTCAGGAGACGTCGATGAGATGGGAATCGCTGATGAGCGAACTCGGCCGGCCCGCCGCCGATTTCACGCTCCCCGACCCGAGCGGGACTCTTCACACGCCCGGCGAGATCCGCGGCCCGCGCGGCCTGTTGGTCGCATTCATCTGCAATCACTGCCCCTACGTGCTGCACATCATCGACGGCTTCTCGAGCCTGGCGAGCGAGCTTGCGCCCCTGGGAATCGGGACCGTCGCGATCAGTTCGAACGACGTCGACGCTCATCCGGAGGATGGTCCGGCGTTCATGGCGGAATATGCCCGTGTCCATGCGTTCCGGTTTCCCTATCTGTTCGACGAAAGCCAGTCGGTCGCGAAGGCCTACGACGCCGCCTGCACCCCGGATCTCTTTCTCTATGACGCGGATTTGCGGCTTTTTTACCGGGGCCGATTCGATGCCAGCAGACCGAAGACGCCGCACACGGATCCGATCGCGGTGACGGCACCGGGTGCGGACCTGCGCCAGGCGGCCCGGCGCCTGTTGAACGGAGACCCCCCGCCCCCGGATCAACGTCCGAGCATGGGTTGCAGCATGAAGTGGAAACCCGGGAACGAGCCGCCGTGGGCGTGAGAACGGAGCCGCCGCTAGGCGCCGGTATCGGCTGCGCCCGTGATCGCACGCAGGTCCGCGACGAGGAATGCAAGGCACATCAGGCCGAGATCGGCGATCAGCTGCTTCCAGTTGCCTTCGCCGGCACCGCCGTGGTCGTGCTGAATGCCGAGGCCCAGATAGCGCGCCGCCGTGCCATAGACGACGTGGAAGCAGGTCGCGGCCGCCTGCTCCGGATCGGGATGAACGATCTCGTTGTGACGCTCGAGCAGGAGCAAGCGGAAATCGAGACCCGTCTGAGCGTGCGCCTTGCGCCCGAGGGCGGCCACGACGGGGTCGCTGCTGCCGCGCTCGATGAAAGCGCCGAGCAGTCGGGCGTGCCGTTGCAAGTGCATCGCGAGTTCCCGGACCACGAGCGGGACCAGTTCCCGCAGCGGCAGTCGGCGTCGTCGGATGCGCGTGACGATCGTGCTGAATTCCTGCTCGATCGCCGCGATCGATCTGGCTTGGAGCGAACGAAACAAATCGTCCTTGCTGTCGACACGACAGTAGATCGAGCCGATCGAGACCCGGGATCGCCGGCTGACTTCCGCGAGCGTCAGCGCCCTGAAACCGCCTTCGATCAACAGCTGACTGGCCGCGTCCAGCACGCGATCGAAGGACTCGCGGCTGCGGTTCTGTTTCGGGGCACGGGCATGCGTGATGGGCACGGAACGACTCCAGAATACGGCCGGCAGCGAAGACGCCGCGGACTGGTTGCCGGCGTTCCGCTCGCCAATGCGTTCCAATTTTATCGAAATAGCCGCTGCAAGCCAATTTTCCGGCGAATCCGCCCCAGGATCCGCGCGAGCGAGGCCCGCCTGCGCGGCAAGGAGACCCGTCCGTGACGAAACCCGAACCCGGCGCCCGCGCCAGGACGTTCCAACCCCGCCCGATGAAACTGAGCGTGCTCACCGCCGCGCTTCAAGAACTGACGCCGCGCGCAGCGAGGGATCCCGATCCCGATCTGGCGATCGAGCAGTGGCTCGAATTCGCCCGCGAGCTCGACTGCCCGTTCATCCAGCTGTCGGCGGCACTGCATCCGAGCCTCACGGACGTACCCGCCGAGGCGCTGCTCGATCCGGTTGCGAACACGCTGGACCTGCGAGAGCCGTTCGATGCCGGGCGCGCCGCGCGCGTGCGGCGCGCGTTCGACGCAACCGGTGTCGGTCTGTCGGACATCGCCTACTTCGACAACATGCTGGTCGCCGACCGGGTGGCGCGTCGCACCAAGCAGGAGTTCATGTTGCGCGTCTTCGATGCGGCGGTGCTGCTCGGGACCGATGCCGTCTGCGGCTTCGTCGGCCGGAACATGCAACTCGAGATGGATGCCAATCTCGAGATGTTCGAGGCGGAGTTCATCCCCTTGCTCGAGGAGGCGAAGGCACGCGGACTGACGTACCGGATCGAGCAATGCCCGATGCCGGGCTGGACGACGCTCGACCGCTGGCACAACAATATCGCCTACGCACCGGGTCCGTGGATCGCCCTGCACCGGATCTGCGAGCGCCATGGCGTCGGGGATCAGTTCCGCATCCACTACGACCCGTCGCACGCGATCCTGATGGGCCAGGACTCTCGCTCGGTTTTCCAATACCTCAAGGATCAAGGTTACGGCTTCCTGATCGCCGGATTCCACGTGAAGGGACAGGTCGTCGATGCGCGCGGCGTTTCCGCCTGGGGATACGGGGGCCAAACCCTCGAACGCGGCGATTGGAACGGTGCCGAGCCCTCGCCCCGACCGGCCGATCGAGCCAGCGCGTGGAAGAAGCAAACCGTGATCTGCGAGCACGAGCTGCCGGGTACCGCGAGGCACGATCCGCTCGCGTACCTGCAGAATCGCAGCGTCGACTGGCTCGACCACCAGCTCGCCGCCCGCGAACTGCTCGACATCGATCCGGCCCGGACGTTCCTCGTGGTCGAACACGAGTATCCCCGTGCGCGTGTCCAGGACAAGGCGCTGCTCGCACCGATACTCAAGGGGTCGCTCGCCTTCACCCGGGCGATCGACGAGGCGGCCGCGGCGATGTTCGCCCTGCAGCACGAGGTGCTCGCCTCGCAGGACATCCCGGTGCAGGGCGTCGGAAGAGAAGCCTACCGATCCTGACTCGAGGAACAGGAACCATGCCCAACAACCCCCATCAGCGCCGGCTCCGTGCCGGGATCGTCGGCGGCGGCCGAGGAGCGTTCATCGGCTCGGTGCATCGGATCGCCGCGGAACTCGACGGCCAAGCGAGCGTCGTCGCCGGCGCGATGTCGGCCGATCCGGCCACGGCGCGCGCGAGTGCCGCCGCCTGGTTCCTCGACCGCAGCTACGACTCCTTCGAGAAGATGGCCGCCGCCGAGGCCGCACGCGACGACGGCATCGATTTCGTGATCGTCGCGACGCCGAATCACCTGCATTACCCGGTCGCGAAGGCCTTCCTCGAAGCCGGCATCCACGTGATCTGCGACAAGCCTCTCGCGTTCACCGTCGTCGAAGCCGAGAGTCTCGCGCAACTCGTCGAGCGCGGCGATGCGCTCTTCGCGCTGACCCACAATTACACCGGCTACCCCGCCGTCCGGGAGGCTCGCGCGCTGGTGCGCGACGGCAAACTCGGCGAGCTGCGCAAGGTCCTCGTCGAGTACAACCAAGACTGG
>JAJXTF010000188.1 GCA_021784125.1 Pseudomonadota bacterium
TCGCGCAGAGCCTGGGGGTGTCCGAAAGCACGGTCAGCCGGGTCCTGTCCCGGGCCGGTCTGTCGCGCTGGGCGGATCTGGTGCCCAGCGAGCCGACCGTGCGCTACGAGCACGCCGCGCCCGGCGACCTGCTGCACATCGACACCAAGAAGTTGGGTCGGATCGTGCGCATGGGTCACCGCGTGACCGGCAATCCCCGCGATACCGTGGAAGGGGCCGGCTGGGAGTTCCTGTTCGTGGCCGTCGACGATCATGCGCGGATCGGTTTTACCCAGATGAAACCCGACGAACGTCAGGGCTCCGCCATTGCCTTCCTGCGCGCTGCGGTGGGCTACTTCGCTGGCCTGGGCGTCACCCTCCGCCGCGTGCTCACCGACAACGGCTCGGCCTTCCGCTCCAAGCGTTTCGCCGCCGCCTGCCGCCGTCTCGGGTTGAAACACAGTTTCACACGTCCTTACCGACCGCAGACCAATGGCAAGGCAGAGCGCTTCATCCAGTCGGCGCTGCGGGAGTGGGCCTACGGCATTCCTTACCAGCATTCCACCGAGCGCACCGCCATGCTCAGACGCTGGACGCATCATTACAACTGGCATCGCCCGCACCACGGCATTGGAGGTGTTGCACCCATGTCCCGGCTCGCCCGCAGCAGAAACAACCTCTTGACGCTTCACAGCTAGAGCCCCAGCACGCTCCCCGCGAGTCCGGGCTCGCCGGTTTCCCAGATCTCGTCGAAGCGGTCGACCAGCGGCATCGCGCGCTGGCGATTGCCGATCGACAGCGTGGCGCGCGGCCAGTCGATGTGCTGGCGATGCAGGAAATGCAGGTCGTCGACGATCAGCAGCGGGTCCATCGCCGCGCGAGCTCCGGATCCGGTGCGGTAGAGGGTCATCGCGTGCGCGTGCCGCGTGAGCAGGGCGGTGAAGCGCGAGCCCGACGCCTCGAGCCAGCGCGTGTCGTGCACGATCACCGACAGCCGCGCGGCGCGATCGTGCCGCAGGAACTGCGACAGCGCCTCGCAGCGCGACGCCGTGTGCCAGCCGCCCCACGACAGGTCGACGTCGAAGACCTTGACGTGCTGGCGTGCGAGGGCGATCAGCTCGTCCTGCGCGCGTACCAGCGCAGCCAGCGTGTCGAGACGCTCCTCGCGTGGCGCGGGCACGGGAGGCGCGCCCGCGGCCGCACCGGCGTCCGGGCCGGAAGGCGGTTCAGGCGGTGTCGTCGAGGTAGCCATGGCGATGCCAGTCGTGCAGCAGTGCGGTCGTCGCTGCCGGCAGCGAAGCGCAGTCGCGTGCCGACAGGTGGCGCTGGTCGGCGAGCCGGCACAACGCCGCCCGGCCCGCCCGCGGCAAGGCGATGTCGTCGCCGTTCAGGTAGAGCCGCCCATCATCGTAGAGCAGTTGGCTGCGCCGGTCGAGCGCGACGCCGTGGCGCGCGATCCTGCGCGCAAAGGCCGGTCGCGACAGCGCGGGCGGGGCGGCGAAAACGACGCCGGGCTTGGGCTCGGTCAGATGGCGGCCGAGGAATTGCGCGATCGTCGCCGCATCGAAGCGGATGCCCGACAGGGCGCGCGCGATGCGCTGCTGCATCCGGGCGTCGATGCGAGAGCGGTCGCTGCGCGGGCGCAGGTCCGGATCGGCGTAGCGGCCGGCGAGATCGACGCTGTCGCGCAGGTGGTCGAGGAACGCCTCGGCCAGCTCCTGGTAGAGCGCTGCGCGAAAGCCGATCGAGCAGGTCATGCACGCATCGACGGCAATGCCGTCGTGGGCGCAGTCGGGCGGCAGGTAAAGCATGTCGCCGGGCCCCAGCGTCGCATCGCTGGCGGGCGTGAAGTGGCGCAGGATCTTGAGCGGTGCATCCGGGCGCAGCGACAGGTCGCGCTGGCGGCCGTAGCGCCAGCGGCGCCGGCCGGATGCCTGCAGCAGGAACACGTCGTAGGAATCGAAGTGCGGTCCGACGCCGCCGCCCGGCGCCGCGTAGCTGACCATCAGGTCGTCGAGGCGCGCCCAGGGCAGGAACGAGAAGCGGCGCAACAGCGCGTCGGCGGCATCGCTGTGCAGGTTCACGCCCGAGACCAGCAGCGTCCATCGACGCGGCGGAAGGCGCCGCAGGTCGGTCTTGCGGAACGGACCGTGCTCCAGCGTGTAGCGCGACCCGATGCGCTGGACGAGCCGCGACTCGACGTCGTCGCGAGAGGCGAGCGCGAACAGCTCGTCGCGGGTGACCGGCCCCTCGAAGCCGGGGATCGCGGCGCGGACGAGCAGCGCCTTCTTGTGCCAGTGGCGGGAGAGGAACGCCGCGGGGGACAGGCCCCCCAGCAGGCGCCGCGACGGAGCATCGACCATGGGGTGAGTATAGCGACGCCGCGCGCTCGAGGTGGCAGAGCGGCAGAGTGGCAAGGCGGCAGTGTCCGGGGAGGTACAATGTCGCGGGTTTCCGCGCTGCCCGGTCGCCGCGGGCCCATTCTTTCCATTCACCTTGTCCACATCGGGCGCCCCACCACCCGCAGGGTCCAATGAACGTATTCGCCAACACCGTCGTCACCATCTCCTTCAAGCTCTTCGACGCCAGCAACCAGCTGATAGAGGAAGCCGACGAGCCCGTCGCCTACCTGCACGGCGGTCATTCGGGCATCTTTCCCAAGGTCGAGGAGGCGCTCAACGACAAGGCGGTCGGCGACATCGTCTCGGTCACCCTCGAACCCGACGATGCGTTCGGCGATTACGACGCCGAGCTGATGCGCATCGAGCCGCTGGACCAGCTACCCCCGGACGTCGCGGTAGGCGGCCACCTGGTCGCGGAGCAGGACGGGCACGAGGTCGTCTGGCGGGTCACCAGCGTCGCCGACGGCAAGGCGGTGCTCGACGGCAATCACGAGCTTGCCGGACAGCGCCTGCGCTTCGACTGCAAGGTGCTCGACGTCCGTCCCGCCACGCCCGAGGAGCTCTCGCACGGTCACGTGCACGGCGCACACGGACACCACCACTAGGGCCCGTTCGCCTTCGTAGCCATAGCGCGCAGTCCCTGGGCGTTCGAACCTCTTCCCCGATGACGGCCGCGCTGCGCGGCTGCGATACCCATGATGCGATACGACGACCATCCTTCCGGCCGGCATTTCCTGCAGATCCCGGGCCCGACCAATGTTCCCGACCGCGTGCTCCGCGCGATCGACCGTCCGACGATCGATCATCGCGGTCCCGAATTCGCGCGGCTGGGGTTGTCGCTCCTCGAGCGGATCAAGCCGGTCTTCGGCACGAAACAGGATCCGGTCGTCATCTACGCGGGCTCGGGTACCGGTGCCTGGGAGGCGGCGATGGTCAACACGCTGTCGCCGGGCGACCGCATCCTGATGACCGAGACCGGGCATTTCGCGATGCTGTGGCGGCGGCTTGCCGAGCGCCTGTTGCTCGTGCCCGAGTGCCTGCCCTGCGACTGGCGCAGCGGCGCCGACGTGGCAGCGATCGCTGCGCGGCTCGCCGAGGATCGCAGTCACTCGATCAAGGCGGTCTGCGTCGTCCACAACGAGACTTCGACCGGCGCGGTCACCGACGTCCCCGCGGTGCGGCACGCGATCGATGCCGCAGGGCATCCGGCGCTGTTGCTGGTCGACACGATCTCGTCGCTCGCGTCGATGGACTACCGTCACGACGAATGGGGCGTGGACGTGACGATCGCCGGGTCGCAGAAGGGGCTGATGCTGCCGCCCGGGCTGTCGTTCAACGCGCTAAGCGCCAAGGCGCGCGCAGCGTCGACGAGCGCCAAGCTGCCGCGCGCCTACTGGAGCTGGGACGAGATCATCGAGGCGAACCACAAAGGCTACTGGCCGACGACGCCGGCGACGAACCTGCTCTACGGCCTCGACGCCGCGCTCGACCAGTTGCAGGAAGAGGGCTTGCCGGCGGTTCTCGCCCGCCATGCGCGCCATGGCGCCGCGACGCGCGCGGCCCTCGCCGCATGGGGCCTCGAGAACCAGTGCAACAAACCCTCCGACTTCAGTAATTCCCTGACCGCCGTGCGGATGCCCGAGGGCCACGACGCCGACGCGTTCCGCAAGGTCGTGCTCGAGCGCTTCGACCTGTCGCTGGGCACGGGATTGTCGAAGCTGGCCGGGCGCGTGTTCCGCATCGGCCACCTGGGTGATCTCAACGACCTGACGCTGCTGGCAACGCTGGCCGGCGTCGAGATGGGCCTCGCCGTGGCCGGTGTTCCGCATTCGCGCGGCGGTGTCGCTGCGGCGATGGCGGTGCTGCAGGCGGCCTAGCATGTTGCGTCCGGAGATGCAGAAGCTCGCCGACGCATTGGTCCATGCGCACCGGCGCCACGGCCATCTGCAGGCGCGCGCGATGCCCGTCCCCGCCAGCGATGCCGAAGCCTGCGCGGTGCAGGATGCCGTCGCGGCGGCGCTGCGCTGGTTCGATGTCGACCGCGCATTCGCGTGGAAGGTCGGCGCCGCGAACCGTGACGCCACGCCCAGCGCCGCGCCGCTGCCGCCGCGCTGCGTGCGCACCAGCCCTGCAACTTTCGCTGCGGGGAGCTTCCGCACGATCGGCATCGAAGGGGAAATAGCGTTCCTGCTGCGCTCGGCGCCGTCGCCCGAGGCGATTGCGCGCGATCCGGCTGCGCTCGATGCGGCGATCGGCGAGCTGCGGGTGACCATCGAGATCGTCGAGCCGCGTTATGCCGACGTCGATGCCGCGGGTCCGACGTTGCGTCTTGCCGACCAGGGGCTGCACGGCGCGCTGGTGATCGGCAGCGGTGTGCCCTGGCGCGAAGTCGATTGGCATTCGCTGGTCGCCCAGGTGAATTGCGACGGCAAGCTCGTCAAGGAGACCCGCGGTGGCCATCCGCTGGGTGACCTCCGTTTCCTTCTCGCGTGGCTCGCCGGTCACGCCGCCGCACGCGGTCGCCCGCTGATGGCCGGCGACGTCGTCACGGCGGGGACCTGGACCGGCCTCGTCGAAGCCGCGCCGGGCCAGACGGTCGACGTCGAGTTCCCCGGCATCGGCAAGGCGACCGCGCGCTTCGAGTAGCGGGCCGACCGCATTCCGCCGCGGAAGGGCGCCGACTGCGGCTCTCGAACGGCGCGGCTCGGTATGGCGTGCTCAGTCGCCGAGCAGCTTTTTCAGCTCGTAGATCGTCGCCAGCGCGTCGCGCGGCGACAGGGTGTCCGGGTCGAGCGCCGCAAGTCGCGCCTCGAGTTCGGTCGGATGCGCCGGAGGCAGGTCCTGTGCGGCCGGCGCGACATGGGCGGCCGGTGCTGACGCGGCCGCAGCCCTCCCGGAGCTTGCCGCCTGCACGAACAGGTCGGGCTGCGCATCGTCGCGGGTGCTGAACTTGTCGAGACGCGCGAAATAGCGCTGCGCCTGGCGCAGCGTGTCCGCAGGAATGCCGGCGAGCCGCGCGACCTGCAGGCCGTAGCTGCGGTTGGCGGCGCCGTCCTCGACGTGGTGCAGGAACACGATGCCCGGCCCCTGCCGGCTGCGGGTTTCCACGGCATCGAAATGCACGTTCGCGCAGCCCTCGATTTCGGAGGGAAGCGCGGTGAGCTCGAAGTAGTGCGTCGCGAACAGTGTGAGGCTGCGGTTGTGCTCGGCCAGGCGGTGCGCGATCGCCCACGCGAGTGCCAGGCCGTCGAAGGTCGACGTGCCGCGACCGATCTCGTCGATCAGGACGAGGCTCTGCGCGCTCGCGCGATTCAGGATGTAGGCAGCCTCGGTCATCTCGACCATGAACGTCGAGCGACCGCCGGCAAGATCGTCGGCCGCACCGATCCGCGTGTGGATCGCATCGAGAGGCCCCAGCCGCGCGCGTGCCGCCGGCACGAACATGCCGCAGTACGCGAGCAGCGCGATCACCGCGGTCTGGCGCATGTAGGTCGACTTGCCGCCCATGTTCGGTCCGGTCACCACCAGCAGCCTCCGCGTCGCATCGAGCGCGAGGTCGTTGGGGATGAACGCGTCGACCTGGCGCTCGACGACGGGGTGGCGGCCCCCTTCGATGGCGACGCAGGGGTCGTCGACGAACTCGGGTCGCGTCAGCCGCAGCGCATCGGTGCGCTCGGCGAGGGTCGCGAGCACGTCGAGGGTCGCCAGCGCCGCGGCGGCGGCCTGCAGCGGTCCGATCGCCGGGGAC
>JAJXTF010000189.1 GCA_021784125.1 Pseudomonadota bacterium
GGATCCGGCAACTGCGAGAAGAACGAGTGCTGTTTTCACTTTCTCTCTCCTTGTGGCGTTGCGGGGGACTGAAGCTAATCCCGGCCGCCCCGCTCGATCAAGACCGGGCCGACAGCCGGAAGGGGCGACGGCGACAATGCCGAACGGTCGGCGGGACGCAATTTTGAACGCTTGTTGCGACAGGCCATGTCGCATTCGATCGTGCCGCGACATGCCCGGCGGCCCCAGCCATCGCACTGGCGCGGAACCTGCGATTCCGGTAATTTGGTCCCGCCCCCACCCGCTCGACGACGCATTTCCGGAACGGAGAACCCGCGCATGTGCATTTCATCGGGCCCAACATCGACAGGCCGATCCGATGACCTCCGCTGATCCGGTCGCGGCGCACTACGCGCGCGGCGGCCTGCTCGCGCGCCTCGACGCGGCCCTGCGCGCGGATGGCGTCGATCCCGCGCATCCGGGTATCGAGGGGCTCGCCCCCTACGACCAGTTCCACGGCCGCGGCATCGAGGCGACGGAGGAGCTCGCCGACCTGATGCCGGCCCGCGCCGCCGACCGCGTCCTCGACCTCGGCAGCGGCATCGGCGGGCCAGCCCGCTACGTCGCGACTCGCCACGGCTGCCGCGTCACCGGCATCGACCTGACGCCGGAGTTCGGCGACGTCGCGCGCGACCTGACGCGCCGCCTCGATCTGCAGGACCGGGTCGACTTCGTCACCGGCGATGCGCTGGCGATGCCCTTTCCCGACGCGAGCTTCGACGGCGCGTATTCGATGAACGTGTCGATGAACATCGCCGGCAAGGACGCGCTCTACCGCGAGATCCATCGGGTGCTCGAGCCCGGCGGCTGGCTGCTCCTCTCCGAGCTCGCGCAGGGCGAGGGAGGTGAGGTCGAGTATCCGACGCCCTGGGCGATGAGCGCGGAGACGAGTTTCCTGTCCACAGCGCAGCAGACGCGCCGGGGGCTGGAGGAGGCGGGGTACGAGATCGTCCGGTTCGACTCCTCGCTCTCGCAGGCGCTCGATTTTGCCGCGCGCTCGCGTGCGCTGGTCGAGAGCGGTGGGAAGCCCCCGCACCGCGCGGTGATGCTGATCCATGGCGAGCTCGCGGCCGCGGCGATGAGGAACACGTCGCGCGGCCTCAACGCGGGGCGCATCGTCCCGATCGAGGTCCTCGCGCGGCGCAGATAGGGGCGACCTGCGCGACACGGCCGGCGTTCACTGCGACGGCCGGCCACTTCGACGGCCGGCCGCTGCGACAGCGACTGTCGCGTGCCTGCGCTACCATTGCGCGGACCCGGCCGCCGCACCCGCATGCTGCACATCCAGTTCTCCAACCGCTACGAGCGCCTCGAAGCTGCGCTGCTCGACGCGCTCGCCGCGCCGCGGGAGTCGCCTTTCACCGCCGACGAGGTGATCGTGCCCAGCGCCGCGCTGCGGCGCCGCGTCGAGCTCGCGGCGGCCGACCGCTTCGGGATCTGCGCGAACGTCCGCTTCTCGTTCTTCGCGCAGTGGCTGTGGCGGCAGATCGGCCACATCGTGCCGGTCTCCGAAATGTCTCCGTTCACGGCGCGGGTGCTGACTTGGCGCGTGCTGGGCATCCTCTCCGAGCGCGCGTTCACCGACGCGCACCCGCGCCTATCCGGCTACCTGCGCGGAGCCGACGAGGTGATGCGCTACGAGCTCGCGGGTCGGGTCGCGACGCTGCTCGAGCATTACCTCACCTACCGCTCGGACTGGCTCGCGGACTGGCTCGAAGGGAAGTCGGCGTACATCCCGAACCTCGACGACGCGCGCCGGGAGGACGAACGCTGGCAGGCGGCGCTGTGGCAGCGCATCGCGCGCGACCTCGGCACCGGCAGCCGCCACCCGTCGGCCGCGTTCTTCGAGGCGATGGAGGCGCTGGGGCCAGACGCCCCGATGCGCGCGGGCCTGCCGTCCGTCGCGCACGTGTTCTGCCTGCCCGCCACACCGCCGCTCTACCTCGACATCCTGACGCGGCTCGCGCGCTTCATCGACCTGCGGCTGTACGTGCTCAATCCCTGCCGCGAATACTGGTTCGACATCGTCGCACCGGGGCGGCTCGCCTGGCTCGCGGCGGAAGGCCGCGCCGGGCACCACGAGGTGGGCAATCCGCTCCTCGCCGCCTGGGGCGGGCAGACGCGCGCCCACCTCGGCCTCGTCCTCGACGCCGACCCCGGGTCGACCACCGACGATGCCGATTTCGTGCCTGCGGGCGGCGGCACGCTGCTCGCACGCGTGCAGGATGCGATCCTCGACCTGACCGATCTTCCGCGCGGCAGCGTCGATCTCGCGCCGGACGACCGCAGCATCGAAGTCCACGTCTGCCACTCGCTGACGCGCGAGCTCGAGGTGCTGCAGGACCAGCTGCTGGCGCTCTTCGCCGGCGAGAACCCGCCGCGGCCCTCCGACATCCTGGTCGTGACGCCGGACCTCGAGGCCGCCGCGCCGCTGATCGACGCGGTGTTCGGCAACGCACCGCACGCACGCGCGATTCCGTACACGATCACCGGCAGGCCGGCGAGCGCGCGCAATTCCTGCGCGCACGCGCTGCTGTCGATCCTGGGCGTCGCCACTTCTCGCTTTCCCGCGAGCGCGGTGTTCGAGCTGCTGCAGCAGCCGGTCATTGCGCGGCGATTCGCGATCGACGCAGGCGACCTCGCCGCGATCCACGCGTGGATCGGCGTAGCGGGCATCCGCTGGGGCATCGATGCCCGCCACCGCGGCGAGCTCGGCCTGCCCGCCGTCGACGACCACAGCTTCGCCGACGGCCTCGATCGCCTGTTCATGGGCTACGCGCTGCCCGACGACGCGAGCGCGCCGCTCGACGGGCGCCTTCCCGCCGGAGGCGCCGAAGGTTCGGGAGCACTTGCGCTCGGCAGCTTCCGCGCTTTCGTCCGCGCGCTCGAGCGCCTGCACGACGATCTCGCCCGGCCGAAGACGCCGGAGGACTGGCGCCAGGCGCTGCTTGGCGTCGTCGACGGCTTCATCGCGCCCGAAGGCGACGAGCTCGACGACGCTCGCGAGACCGTGGCCGCGATCGGTGCGCTCGGCGACGACATCGCGCAGGGCGGGCTGCGCGAGGCGATTCCGATCGACGTGGTCCGCCTCGCGCTGCAGGCGCAGCTCGACGATCCGGCGCGCGGCGGCACGCCCGGGGGCGCCGTCACGTTCGCGGCGATGGCGAGCCTGCGCAACCTCCCCTACCGCTTCGTCTGCGTGCTGGGGATGAACGACGGCGCGTTCCCGACGGCACCGCGCGAGAGCGAGTTCGACCTGATGGCGCGCGCCCCCCGCCCCGGCGACCGCCAGCGGCGCACCGACGAGCGCAACCTGTTCCTCGACCTGCTGCTCGCCGCGCGCGAGCGGTTGTATCTGAGCTGCACCGGACGCAGCATCCGCTACAACGCGCCGCTGCCGCCGTCGGTGCTGGTCTCCGAGCTCCTCGATCATTGCGCGCTCGCCACCGACCGGGCGCCGCACTCGCGCGACTCGCTCGCGGCGGCGCGCGCGCGCCTCGTCGTCGAGCACCCGCTGCAGGCGTTCTCGATCGACTGCTACGCGGCCGATGCCGACCCGCGCCGGCGCAGCTTCAACGACGAGTACTGCGAGGCGCTGAAGGCGCGGCTTGCCGGACCGATGACGCTCGCCCCGACGGCGCAGGCCGCGGCGACCGGCGACGAAGGGCGCGATGGCGGCGGCGATGAAGGCGGCGACGACGACGAGGCTTCGGCAGCGGAGCCGCAGCAGCCATTCTTCCGGGCGCCGCTCGCAGAGCCCGGCCCCGAGTATCGCGACGTCACGCTCGACGCTCTGGCGCGCTTCTTCCGCAATCCCTGCCGCTGGCTGCTGCGCGAACGCCTGGGCATCGCGCTCCCCGAAGGCGACGAGGAGCTCGACGACGACGAGCCTTTCGTCGCCGACGCTCGCGCGCGCCAGGCACTCGCCGAGCGCGTGCTGCCGCGGCTTCTCGCGGACGCGCCGGAGACGGAGATCCACGACTTCGCGCGAGCCGGCATCGAGTATCCGCCGGGGCGCCTCGGCGACCTCGAGCGCGACCGGGAACTGCGCCAGATGGCGGCGTTCGCGCGCAGGCTCGCCCCAGCGCTCGATGCGCCGGTGCTCGATCCGGTCACCGCGACGCTCGAATTCGCGCTCGACGGCGAGGCCTGGCGCCTGACCGGGGGCTTCGGCGACCTGCGGGCGGGCGGGCTCGTGCGCAGCCGCTACGCCGACGCGAAGGCCGGCGATTACCTCGAAGGCTGGATCGCGCACCTCTGGCTCAACGCGATGGCGCCCCCCGGCGTCACCGCGCAGACGGTCTGGCATTCGCGCGACGGCCATTACCGGCTGCCGCCGCTCGACGACGCGCGCGGGCCGCTCACCGCGCTGCTGGCGCTCTACCGCGAGGGGCTGCGCCGCCCGATCCACTTCTACCCCAAGGCCGCCTGGGCGTATGCGCGCAGCGACGGGAACATCGGCAAGGCTCGCGCCGCGTGGCGCCGCGACGATTTCAACCCCTACGGCGAGGAAGGCGATGCCGCCTGCGCGCTGGCACTGCGCGGCGTCGAGGATCCGCTCGACGAGGAATTCGCCCGCTGCGCCGAGACGGTGTTCGACCCGCTGCTCGGCGTCATCGAAGACTCGAGGCTCGAGGCGCGCGCATGAGCACGGCCGACGAATTCAATGTGCTCGGCTGCGATCTCGACGGGGTCAACCTGATCGAGGCCTCGGCCGGCACCGGCAAGACCTGGAACATCTGCGGACTCTACCTGCGCCTGCTGCTGGAGGGCGGCTTCTCGGTCCGGCAGATCCTGGTCGTGACCTTCACCAACGCGGCGACCGCGGAGCTTCGCGAGCGCATCCGCACGCTCATCGTCGAGACGCTCGCCTGGCTGCGCGGGGATGGGAAGGCAGCGGGCGCCGACCCGTTCGTGCCCGCGCTGGTCGCGGCCGTCGAACGGGCGAAAGGCTGCAGCGCCGCCGACCTCGTGCCGCCGCTCGAGGCCGCGCTGCAGCTCTTCGACGAAGCGGCGATCTTCACCATCCACGGCTTCTGCCAGCGCGCGCTCGCCGATGCCTCGTTCTCGGCCGGCCTCCCGTTCTCGCTCGAGATCGTCGCCGACGATCGCGAAATGGCGACCGAAGTCGTCCACGACTTCTGGCGCCGCCGGATCGCCGGCGCGGACTGTCCGCCCGCGCTCGCGGCCTTACTGCTGCAGAAGAAGGACACGCCCGAGAAGTACGCGAAGCTCGTGGCGCGCAGCCTCGGCAAGCCGCTCGCGAAGCCGCTCTGGCCGGCAGGCCTCGACGAGACGGCGCAAACCGCGCCATCGGCCGGAACGGCCGGGACTGGGAGGGCCGTCGCCCCGGTCATCGACACGACCACCCTGTCCACGGCTTACGATGCGGCGGCGCGACTGTGGGCGGCGCAGCGCGACGGCATCGTCGATCTGGTCGTCCGTTCGCTGCCCGCGCTCAACGGCTCGACGTACAAGCCGGCGAGCATCGAGCAGGCAGCCCGCGACTGGGACGCCTGGTTCGCGGAAGGCTCGGCGCTCGCCCCGATGCCCGGGAAGAGCAAGCTCGACCTGCTTTCGAGCGGCACGCTGGAAAGACGCAAGAACAAGAACCGGACGCCGCCCGCGCATCCGTTTTTCGTCGCCGCCCAGGCCCTGCTCGATGCGCAGAAGACCGTCATCGGCGCGCTGGAGCTCGCGCGCCTGCACCTGCTGCGCGAGCTCCTCGACACCGTCGTGCCCGAGCTGCGGCGACGCAAGCGCGAGCGGCGCGTGATCTCCTATGGCGACATGCTGTGGAACCTGCACGCAGCGCTCGAGGACGGCGACCATCCGGGGCTCGCCGCGTCGCTGCGCGAGAGGTTCCCGGTCGCGCTGATCGACGAATTCCAGGACACCGACCCGCTGCAGTTCTCGATCTTCGATCACATCCACGGCGGCACCGGCGCGCCGGTGTTCCTGGTCGGCGATCCCAAGCAGGCGATCTACAGCTTCCGTCACGCCGACCTGCACGCCTACCTCGACGCGCGCCGGCACGCGTCGAGGGTCGCCACACTGGCAGCGAACCA
>JAJXTF010000019.1 GCA_021784125.1 Pseudomonadota bacterium
CCTTCGCTCCCGAGTTGGTGAGACTCGGAGGGACGGCATGAAGCACGCGCTGCGTCTGGTCGCGCAGTTCGCGTTGTACGTGCCGCTGATGGCGTTGCTCGGCTTTCTTTCGACTCGCCCGCGATTTGACGCGATCGCGCCCGACGAGGCGCTGCTGCGGCTGTCGTTCATCCACGCCGCGCACCGCGCGCATGCCTGTCGACCGCGCACCGCCGCCGAACTGGCGAAACTGCCGCCCAACATGCGCGCCCCGCTCGATTGTCCCCGCGCTCGCGTCCCGCTGCGGGTGGAGCTGCAACTGGACGACCGGGTGGTGCTCGAGCGCGAGGTGACGGCCGCGGGGCTTCGGCACGACGGGGAGGCAACGGTCTACTTCCGCACCGCGGTGCCGGCGGGGCGCCACCTCATCGCTGTCCGCATGGGCGACCGCCCGGGAGGCGGCTTCAACTACACGCGTACGGCGACGCTCGAGATTGCCGCGGGCAGCGCAGTGGTGATCGACTTCGATCCTGCCAAGGGCGGGTTCGTGTTCCGGAGCTGACACGTGCCCGCACATGCGATTGATGCCGCGCCGCCGGTTACGAAGCCGGGCCTGTGGGTGGCGCTCGAGCGAGCGCTCGACCGCGCTTTCGGTCCCGCGGCCAATCCGCTGCGCAACCTCGGCGCGCTCGGCTTCCTGCTGTTCTGGGTGCTGGCGGCGAGCGGCATCTACCTGTACGTGCGTTTCGACACCAGCGTCGATGGCGCTTACGCCTCGATCGAGCATTTGTCGCGCGCCGAGTGGTATCTCGGCGGCGTGCTGCGTAGCGTGCATCGATACGCCGCCGACGCGTTTGTCGCGGTGACGTTCGCGCACCTGGCGCGCGAATGGGCCGCGGGACGCTTCCGGCGCTTTCGCGCGTTCTCCTGGATTTCCGGCGTCCCGCTCGTCTGGCTGATGTACGCCTCGGGCATCGTCGGCTGCTGGCTGGTGTGGGATCAGCGCGCGCTGTTCTCGGCGCTCGCGACCGCGCAGTGGTTCGACGCGCTGGGGCTCGGTGCGGAGCCGATGACGCGCAACTTCATCGGCGTTGGAAGTGTCGGCAACCGGCTGTTCTCGCTGTTCGTGTTCCTGCACGTTGGGTTGCCGCTCGCGCTGCTTGCCGGCATGTGGGCGCACGTGCAGCGCCTCGGCCAGCCGCGCACCGCCCCATCGCGTGCGCTTGCGCTCGGCACGCTCGCGATGCTGCTGGCAGCGGCGCTCGCAAGTCCCGTCCAATCGGCCGCACCTGCCGATCCCAGGCACCTGCCGGCGATGCTCGAGCTCGACTGGTTCGTGCTGTTCGCTCATCCGCTCATGTACGCCACGTCGCCCGAAGCACTGTGGGTTCTGGTCGCCGTTGCGACCGTGGCGCTGATCGCGCTGCCGCGCGCCGCACGCGGGGCGGCGCCGGTCACGGCGCAAGTAAGCCGCGCCGACTGCAACGGCTGCGGGCGCTGCGTCGCCGACTGTCCGTACCAGGCGGTGTTGCTCGGGCCGCGCAGCGATGGCCGGCGCGGCTGGCAGGCGGAAGTGCTCGCCGAGCGCTGTGCGGCCTGCGGCATCTGCGCAGGCGCGTGTCCGTCATCGACGCCGTTTCGCAGCGTGCGCGAGCTGGTCTCGGGCATCGACCTTCCCGATCTGAAGGTGCACGAGCTCAGGCGCCGGCTTGCGCGGGCCCTCAGGCGCCTCGCGGGTCGCGCGAGCGTGCTGGTCTTCGCCTGCGAGCGGGCCGCGCGCAGCGACGCGCTCGCAGGTCCGGGAAGCGCCGTGGTCGGCCTGCGCTGCCTGGGCATGCTACCGCCATCATTCGTCGAGTATGCACTGCGTCGCGGTGCGGGCGGCGTGCTGCTGTTGGGCTGCCGCGAAGGCGAGTGCGCCTACCGCCTGGGGACCGATCTCACGGGAGCACGACTCGCCGGAGCGCGCGAGCCACACCTGCGCGCCAACGTGCCGCGCAGCCGGGTGCGCGTGGCCGCCTGCGGCGCCGGCGAGGAGGCGCAGGCGGCCGCGGAGCTGGTGCAACTGCGTCGCGCGCTCGCGCGCGAACCGGACAACGCCCATGCCTAGCGGCGCGTCGCTCGCGCAACTCGCCACCTATGCCGCGTTCGGCGCGCTGCTGGTCACGTTGTCGCGCCATCCGGCCTATCACCCGGTGCCGGCGGGCGATGCGCTGCTGCAGGTGAGCATCGCGCACGCCGGCGTGCGCCTGCACCCCTGTCGGCGGCTGAGCGCGCAGGAACTCGCCGCGCGGGCGCCGAACATGCGCGCAGCATTCAAGTGCCCACGCCGCCGCTCGCCGGTACGCGTAAGCGTCGCGCTCGACGGCCGTGCATTGCTCGACGAGACGGTGGCGCCCTCCGGATTTGCGCGCGACGGTCTTTCGACGCTGTACCGACGCATTCCGGTGGCGGCCGGCGCGCACCTGCTGCGCGTGCAGGTCGGCGACGACCTGCGTGCACCACATGCCGGCGTACTGCGCGAATTCGAGGTGCTGCTCGACGCCGGGCAGGTTCTGAGCATCGACTTCGGGCCGCAGCGCGACGGAATCGCGATCTCATGAGCACCCGGGCACTGGCTATCGACGCCCTGACCGCACGCCGGGCCGCGGCGCGCTACCTACTGGCGCTGCCTGCGGACGCGCGCCGCATGCTCGCGGCGGGATGGATGGTGCTTGCGCTCTCCGCGCTCGCCGCCTCGGGCGTGTTCGCGGTGCTCCTGGTGCTCTCGCGCACCCCGGGAATCAAGGACGTGTTTCCGCTGGTGGACTTCTTCCACGTCGCGCTGGTGGTGCACGTGGACCTTTCGGTATTGGTGTGGTTCCTCGCCTTTGCCGGCGCGCTGTGGTCGCTGAACAGCCGGCCGCGGGCCATGGCTCTGGGCTGGGGCGCGCTTGCGCTCGCTCTTGTCGGCACGGCCATCATGGTGTTCGCGCCCTTCGCGGGCGTCGGGCGGCCGGTGATGAGTAATTACGTCCCGGTGCTCGACGAGCCGGTGTTCCTCGCGGGCCTGGCCGCCTTCGGAGGCGGGATCGCGCTGGCCGTGCTGCGCGGCATGCTCGCTGCGCCCCCGGTCGGCGTGCGCATGGATGGCGCCGCAGCGCTGCGTTTCGGCCTGAACACGTCGCTGGTCTCAGCGGGCGTGGCGCTGCTCGCCTTCGGCTGGTCGCTGTGGCAGGTGCCGCGCGGGCTCGTTCCGAACGCGTACTACGGGATTGCCTTCTGGGGCGGTGGGCACGTGCTGCAGTTCACGTACACGCTGCTTATGTTCGTGGCGTGGCTGTGGCTCGCCGAGGCGGGCGGCGCACCGTTTCCACTTACCGCACGCACCACCGCGCTGCTGTTCGGCATCGGGCTGGTGTCCGTATTTGCCACGCCGGTGATCTACCTCGCCTACGACGTCGGCTCGGTCGAGAACCACCGCCTGCTCACCTGGTTGATGCGCTTCGGTGGCGGGCTCGCGATCGCGCCGTTCGCGCTCGCGGTGACGCTCGCCCTCGCGCGGGCGGCGCCTGCCTCGGATGCCGAGCGGCCGCTGCGCGCCGCGCTCCTCGCATCGCTCATGCTGTTCGGCGTCGGCGGGGCGATCGGGTTCACGATCAGCGGCAGCAACGTCAAGATTCCGGCCCATTATCACGGCTGTATCGTGGGGGTGACGCTCGCCTTCATGGGACTCGCCTTCCACTTGCTGCCTCGGCTGGGCTTCGGTGCGGTGCGCGCGCGGCTCGCCACGGCCCAGCTCTGGCTGTACGCAGCCGGACAGCTGCTGCACATCTCGGGCCTCGCTTGGTCGGGCGGCTACGGCGTGCAACGCAAGGTGGCGGGCGCGGCCGAGGCGCTGCGCGGCGCAAAGGAGATCGTGGCGATGGGCGTGATGGGGCTGGGAGGCTTGATTGCGGTCGCGGGTGGGCTGCTGTTTCTCGTGCTGGCGCTCGGCGCGGTGCTGCGTCGTTCCGGGCAGGACACTGGCGTTCCCACGCAGGCGTGATGATGGACTTCGTTTATTTTGCCGTCATCGCCGTCGCGCTCTATGTCGTCGCGGACCGGTTGCTCGACTGGCTCGAGCGCAGGCGCGGTGGGCATTTCGACAATCGGCAACTCGTCTACCTGGCGATCATCCTGCCACTCGCGTTGGCGACTTTCTGGCTGGTGCGTTTGTTGGGGGGGTAGCTCACCGAGAGTCTGTGGCTGCCAGATTCGGAGCGACCGCACCGCGTCGCGTCCCCTTGACCTGCGGCCGCTTGATGCGCCTCAAGGCATCCACTGCGCGACGTCTCGAGAATTGCGCGATGACCGTGGCAATCGCCGAGCGGGTGAACAAGCTGATGAACATCATGTCGGCGCTGGACCCGTGGGTTGCTCGACTCACCGTCCCCGCCGATCGCCCGCGGCCGGTGGTGCTCCCGAGCTACGGTGGCGCGGTCGAAGTTCCGAATCTCACCGCCTTGCTCGCGCTGCTTCTGCAGCGCTACGGCGTACCCGTGCTGCTGCATGGACCGGCCGACGCAACCCGCCTGTGCGGCCGCGTCGCGACGGTCTCCGTGCTCCGCGAGCTCGGAATCGACCCGGCGGGCTCGGTTGCCGAGGCGCAGCGCCGCATCGAGAGCGACCGCATCGCCTACGTCCCGACCGACGTCGTCGTCGCAAGCAGCGGCGAGCCGAAGTTGCGCGACAGCCGCCGCGCGCCGTGGGACGGCATGCGGGCGTGGACGCGGCTCATCGATCCGTTCGGAGGCGTCGGCCTGCGCGCCATCGCGGTACCTGGGTCGAGCTGCCTGGAGGCGATGCGGGCGTACCTCGCTGCGACCCGGGCGGATGCAGTTCTTCTGCACGAGACCGAGGGTGAGCCGTTCGCGAATCCATACTGGCCGCCGCAGCTCGAATGCTTCCGCGAGGGGGTCGGGACGGTGCTGTTCGACGCGACCGGCGTGCCCGCTATCCAACCCGTGCTTCCGGCAGCGATCGACGCGGCGACGACGGCGGCGTGGGTATCGGCTGCGCTCGCCGGCGAGCAGCCCATTCCGCAGCCGATACTGAACGAGCTGGCGTGCTGCTTGCACGCGATTCGCGGGGGCTGCGCCACATCGGGGAGGTAGCGCGCGATGTCGGCCGGCCCGGCGCTTCGCGGATACCGGCGTCGGGGAGCAGCGGACTTCATTCCGCCATGCAGGCGGCCTGGACGCCGGCGGACCGGCAGGTGAGCGCATCACGCAGGTTTACGACGTCGCCGACGATGATCAGCGTCGGCGGCTCGAGCGTCGCGGCGCGCACTATTGCAGGCAGCGTCTCGACGGTTCCGACGATCACGCGCTGGCGCGGTGTTGTGCCGCGTTCGACGACGGCGGCCGCCGTAGACCCTGGCAGGCCGTGCGCGACGAGTTCGCGGCACAGGTGCGGCAATCCCAGTAATCCCATGTACACGACAAGCGTCTGGCGCGCCCGTGCGAGCGCGGGCCAGTCGAGCTCCATCCTGCTGTCCTTCAGATGCCCGGTGACGAAGATGCAGGTCTGCGCGTGATCGCGGTGTGTGAGCGGGATGCTGGCGCAGGCCGCGATACCGTTGGCAGCCGAGATCCCAGGCACGACCTCGAACGGTATGCCGTGCGCTGCCAGCACCTCGGCTTCCTCGCCGCCGCGCCCGAAGATGTACGGATCGCCGCCTTTCAGGCGTACGACGCGATTGCCGGCGCGCGCGAGTCGCACGAGCAAGGCGTTGATCTCGTCCTGCGGTAGCGTGTGGCGATTGCGCGCCTTTCCGACGTCGATGCGCAGCACGCGAGGCGGTGCGAGCGCGAGGATCTCAGGCGCGACGAGCCGGTCGTGAACGACGGCGTCGGCGCGCTCGATCAGCCTGAGCGCCTTCAGCGTCAGCAGCTCGGGGTCGCCGGGTCCGGCACCGACAAGTGCCACGACGCCAGGGTTGCCGCTGTTTCCCCGCAGCTGGATCACCGGCACCGGCGCGCGAAACCCGCCACGCAGCGCATCGTCGGGCGGTTTCAATGATGTCGCCACCTCGTCCATCGTCGCCTCTCGCCTGCGCATCGTACGCAGCACGACTCTAGCCAGCGGCAGACGCAGCGACCTTGATCGTCATCAAGGAGTGCTTCGCTTGGATCGATGATCCTTGGCGCGTTCGTAGGGGAACGATTTCGTTGCTGATCCGAAGGGAGCGTGTGCCATGAAAAACAGGATCGCATTCATCAGGACGCTGCTCGCGATGGCGTTGATGCCGCTTGCCATCGCCGTTGCTGGCGCGCAGGAAAAGAAGACCGAACCGGCGGGCGCGCAGCAGGCGGCGCCGGCGGGTGCCGCGCAGGGCGGGAGCGCGGCCGCGAAAGGCGAACAGGGCCACGGGGAATCTCCGTTGCTTCGATACGAAGGCGCGGGGAGCTCGCCGCTCGCCGCCGAGCCGATGCACCAGGACGTTAACCCCAAGGCTCCGAAGATGACCGAGGCGGAGTTCGAGGCGGGCAAGCAGATCTACTTCGAGCGTTGTGCGGGGTGCCACGGCGTGCTGCGCAAGGGGGCGACTGGCAAGCCGCTGACGCCCGACATCACGATCGGCAAAGGGACCGAGTACCTCAAGGTATTCATCGGCTATGGTTCGCCGGCGGGCATGCCGAACTGGGGAAGTTCGGGCCAGTTGACGCCAGCCGAAGTCGACTTGATGGCGCGCTATGTCCAGCAGACGCCGCCGACGCCGCCCGAGTTCGGGATGAAGGAAATGCAGGCGAGCTGGAAGGATATCGTGCCGCCGAGTCAGCGCCCGAAGCGCAAGCTCAACAACTACAACATCGAGAACCTGTTCTCGGTGACGCTGCGCGATTCTGGCGAGGTCGCGCTCATTGACGGCGATTCTAAGAAGATCATCAACATCGTTAAGACCGGCTACGCTGTGCACATATCGCGGCTGTCCGCTTCGGGGCGCTACCTGTACGTGATCGGACGCGATGCCAAGGTCAACCTGATCGACCTGTGGATGGAGAAGCCCGACAATGTCGCCGAGATCAAGGTCGGACTCGAGGCCCGGTCGGTCGAGACATCGAAGTACAAAGGCTACGAGGACAAGTACGCGATTGCCGGCTCGTACTGGCCGCCGCAGTACGTGATCATGGAAGGCGACTCGCTGAAACCGCTCAAGATCGTGTCGACGCGCGGCGAGACGGTCGATCCGCAGGAGTACCACCCCGAGCCGCGCGTCGCGTCGATCGTCGCGTCCCACTACCACCCGGAGTTCATCGTCAACGCGAAGGAGACAGGCAAGATCAACCTCGTGAACTACCAGGACCTGCACAATCTCAAGGTCACGACCATCGACGCGGCCCGCTTCCTGCACGACGGCGGCTTCGATTCGACGGGGCGCTATTTCCTGGTCGCCGCGAACGCATCGAACAAGATCGCAGTCGTCGACACCAAGGACGACAAGCTCGTAGCGCTGATCGACGTCGGCAAGACCCCCCATCCCGGCCGTGGTGCCAACTTCGTCGATCGCAGGTTCGGGCCAGTGTGGGCGACGGGTCACCTCGGCGATGAAACGATTGCGGTGATCGGTACCGATCCGAAGAGACACAAAGCCAACGCCTGGAAGGTCGTGCGCAGGCTCAAGGGCCAGGGTGGCGGGTCGCTGTTCATCAAGACCCACCCGAAGTCGAGGAATCTGTGGGTGGATACCGCGCTTAACCCCGACCCGAAGATCAGCCAGTCAGTCGCCGTCTACGACATCGACAATCTCGACAAAGGCTTCGCGGTGCTGCCGATCGCCGAGTGGGCGCAGCTGGGCGAAGGCGCGAAGCGCGTCGTCCAGCCTGAATACAACCGCGCGGGCGACGAGGTCTGGTTTTCGGTGTGGAACGCCAAGGACCAGACGTCCGCGGTCGTCGTCGTCGACGACAGGACCCGCAAGCTCAAGGCGGTGATCAAGGATCCGAGGCTCATCACGCCTACAGGCAAGTTCAACGTCTACAACACGCAGCACGACGTCTACTAGGCGACGCGGGGGCCGGATGTGCGTTCGCCTGCGGATCCGCATCGCCGCTGTCGCGTTGCTGGGGACGGCGGCGGTGCTCGCGCCGGCGGGCGCGCCGGCACAGCTTACCGGCGCCGGGGTAACGACGGCAGCGGCCGGTCCGGCACCGGCGCGCCAGCGCGAGCTCGTTGCCTTGCTTCGGCAGGACTGCGGCGCGTGTCACGGCATGCGTCTGACCGGGGGTCTCGGTCCGCCGCTCACTGCCGAGGCGCTGTACGCCAAGCCGGCAGATAGCATGACCGAAACGATTCTTTCTGGCCGGCCGGGTACAGCGATGCCGCCCTGGCGGCATTTCATGACCGAGAGCGAGGCAGCGTGGCTCGTGGCGAGGCTGCGTAACGGAACGATCGATGCTCCAGATTCCCGCTGAAAGCAATCGCGCCGCACCGCATAGGTTGCCGACGAAGGGGCGCACCGGTCGGGGGCACGGTGTGCCCGCCGGGTGCCGGCGCCTCCTCGCAGCGTTCGCCATGCTGGGAGCGCTCGTGCTCGCGGGTTGTGCGGCGCCGCTGCCACTGCGTGGCACCGGCGATCTGGGCGTCGTCATCGAGCGGGCGATCGGCCGGCTGCAGGTCGTCGACACCTCGGCTCACGCGACGCTCGGCACCGTCGATGGGCTCGGTGACCTATCGCATGCGTCGGTCGTCTACTCGCGCGACGGGCGGTATGCCTACGTGTTCGGCCGCGACGGCGGCCTCACCAAGGTCGATCTGCTCGAGCGGCGCATCGACCGGCGCACGCTGCAGGCGGGCAATTCGATCGGGGGCGCGATCAGCCAGGACGGCCGCGTCGTCGCGGCACAGAACTACGCTCCGGGCGGGGTCAAGCTGTTCGACGCGCGGACGCTCGCGTTGCTCGCCGACATTCCGTCGGCCGTCGGTCCCGACGGTCAGCGCTCGAAGGTCGTCGGGCTCGCCGATGCTCCCGAGGGCCGGTTCGTAGCAAGCCTTTTCGACGCGGGCGAGATCTGGCTGATCGACGCAAGGAATCCGCGCATGCCGCGGATCACGCGCTTTCGCGGCATCGGCCGCCAGCCCTACGATGGACTGGTGACACCCGACGGTCGCTACTACGTTGCCGGCCTGTTCGGCGAGGACGGCGTCGCGCTCGTCGACCTCTGGCACCCCGAGCGCGGCGCGACACGTATCCTCGATGGTTACGGAAAGGGTGAGGCGAGGCTTCCTGTCTACAAGATGCCGCACCTGCGGGGGTGGGCCATCGCGGACGGCTACGCGTTCCTGCCGGCCGTGGGCCACCACGAGGTGCTGATCGTCGACACGCGAACCTGGCGCGAAGTCGGCCGCGTTGCGGTGGCCGGACAGCCGGTATTCGTGATCGCGCGGCCCGATGCCCGCCAGGTCTGGGTCAATTTCGCCCTTCCCGACAACGGCAAGGTGCAGGTCATCGACACCGAAACGCGAAGGGTCACGGCGACACTGGCACCCGGGCGGGCCGTGCTGCACCTCGAGTTCACGCCGCGCGGCGAGGAAGTATGGATCTCGGTACGCGACGACAACCGCGTCGTCGTCTACGACACCGCGACGCTCGCGCGCGTCGCGACGCTCGCCGCAAACGCCCCGAGCGGGATCTTCTTCACAAGTCGAGCCACACGCATCGGATTCTGAGGCAATGGACGCGGCCGAGCACTGCCTGCTGAATGGGTTCCAGCGCGATTTCCCGCTGTGCGAAGAGCCGTACGCGGCGGTCGCAGCGGCGCTGCATGCCACCGAACACTGGGTCCTCGCGGCGCTACGTCGAGGGATGGACGAAGGCGTCGTGAGTCGCATCGGGCCGGTCTTCAGGCCGGGGAGCGCCGGCGCGAGCACGCTGGCTGCGATCGAGGTTTCTCCGTCGCGCCTGGAGGGGGTGGCGCGCAGCGTAAGCGCACATCGCGGGGTCAACCACAATTACGAGCGCGAGCACCGGCTCAATCTCTGGTTCGTCGCGAACGCAGCGGATCCAGAGCGCCTCGACGCGCTGCTGTCGCGCATCGAGCGCGAGATCGCGCTCCCCGTCGTCGTGCTCCCGCTGGAGCGGGAATACCACATCGATCTCGGTTTCGACCTCGACGGCGTTCACGATCGGGTCGTGCGCGCGGACGTCGATGTTGCGCCGCCGGGGCTGCCTCTCGATGTCGAAGGCCTGCGCATCGCGGCGGCGCTGCAGGAGGGCTTACCGCTTTCGGGGCGCCCCTATAGAACGGTAGCGCTGCGCGCGGGATTCGCGGGCAACGAAGGCGAGCAGCGAGTGCTGCGGCGCCTGCGCGCGTGGCTGGACGACGGTGTGGTCAGGCGGCTCGGCGTGATCGTCCGCCACCGCGCGCTCGGCTATGTCGCCAACGTGATGGCCGTCTGGGACATTCCTGACGAAGACGTCGATGCCGCCGGCGTCGACCTCGCGCGGGAGCGCGGCGTCACCCTGTGCTATCGGCGCGCGCGTAGCCGGCCCGCGTGGCCGTACAACCTGTTCTGCATGCTGCACGGCAGCGACCGTGGACGGGTTGAAGCGGAACTCGACGCCATCAGCGTGCGCCGGGGGCTTGCAGGCTACCCGCATGCGCGCCTTTTTTCGCGCCGCGCGTTCAAGCAGGACGGCGCCCGCCACTTCGACGAGGCAATCCTCCATGGATGAGCTCGACCGCGCGATCATCGATCGTCTGCAGATCGGGTTTCCCGTCTGTGAACGACCGTTTCTCGAGGCGGCGCGGGTGCTTGGGACGACCGAGGAGGAACTGATCGCGCGCGTCGAGGGGCTGCTGCGCGACGGCACGCTGACGAGGTTCGGACCGCTGTTCCAGGTCGAGCGCATGGGAGGCACATTCACGCTCGCGGCGATGAGCGTACCCGAGGCGCGTTTCGAGCAGACGGTTGCCGCCGTCAATGCGCTGCCCGAAGTCGCGCACAACTACGCGCGCGAGCATGCGCTCAACATGTGGTTCGTGCTTGCCACCGAGACGGCCGATGGCGCGCGCGACGCGGTGCGCAGAATCGAGGCCGGCACGGGACTGCCGGTCCTGATATTTCCGAAGGAGCGCGAATACTTCGTCGGACTCTCGCTCGCGAGCCTGCGATGAACGTTGGCAGACTCGACTCACTCGACCGGAGGATCGTGCAAGCGCTGCAGGAAGGATTGCCGCTCGTCCCGAGGCCCTATGACGCGGTGGCAGAATCGATCGGCGCGACGCCCGACGTCGTGCGCCAGCGCATTGCAGCGATGCAGGTCGATGGCCGCATCCGGCGCATCGGCGCGGTGCCCAATCATTACCGGCTTGGCTGGATCGCGAACGGCATGAGCGTATGGGATGTCGACGATGCGCGCGTCGACGAGCTGGGCGGGCGCGTCGGGGCACTGTCGGCGGTGACCCACTGCTACCTGCGTCCGCGCCGGCTGCCGCAATGGCGCTACAACCTGTTCGCGATGGTGCACGGGCGCGATCGCGGCGAAGTCGCGAACAAGGTCGCCGACATCGGGCGCGTCCTCGGCGATGCCGCGCGCGCGCACGACGTCTTGTTCAGCACGCGGATTCTCAAGAAGACCGGCGTGCGGCTAGGCGCAGCGCCGCCGGAGGGGAGTCCGGCGGGCGACGCCGGTCCCGCGACCGTCCCGATCCACCAGCCAGCGCGCGCCGGCAGCGCGCAGGGATGAGCGCAATGTTCCGCGTCACGCAATACCTGCACGAAGTCATGCATCCGGATCCCTCCGCCCGCAAGCACGTCGCGCCCGGACCGGTGGTGATCTGGAATCTGATCCGGCGCTGCAACCTGGCGTGCCAGCATTGCTATTCGATCTCGGCCGACATCGATTTCCCCGGCGAGCTCTCTACGCCCCAGATCTACGCGACGATGGACGATCTGAAGGCCTTCGGCGTGCCGGTGCTGATCCTCTCGGGCGGGGAGCCGCTGCTGCACCCGGACATCTTCGACATCTCGCGTCGCGCGAAGGCGATGGGCTTCTACGTCGGTCTGTCGACCAACGGCACGCTGATCGACGAATCGCTGCTGCCGCGCATCGCGCAGACCGGCTACGATTACGTCGGCATCAGCATCGACGGCATCGAATCGACGCACGACCGCTTCCGTCGCAAGCAGGGCGCGTACATCGCGTCGCTTCGCGCATTGCGCTTGTGCCGCGACGCGGGCATCAAGGTCGGGGTCCGCTTCACGCTGACGCAGGACAATGCGCATGATCTTCCGCGCCTGCTCGACCTGATCGAGGGCGAGCGCATCGACAAATTCTACCTGTCGCACCTGAACTACGGGGGCCGCGGCAACGTCAACCGCAAGACCGACGCGATGTTCCAGACCACGCGGCTTGCCATGGACCGGCTGTTCGACGCGTGCTGGCGTCTGCTCGAGGCTGGCACGCCCAAGGAATTCGTCACCGGAAACAATGACGCCGACGCCGTGTACCTGTTGCACTGGGTGAGGCGCCGAATTCCGGCGCGCGAGAAGGCGCTGCGTGCAAGCCTTGCGCAGTGGGGAGGCAACGCGTCCGGTGTCGGCGTGGCGAACATCGACAACCTCGGGAACGTCCATCCAGACACGTTCTGGTGGGACTACGGGCTCGGCAACGTCAAGGAACGGCCGTTCTCGAAGATCTGGCCCGACGTGTCCGATCCGCTGATGGCGGGACTCAAGGCGTCCCCGCGTCGGGTAAAGGGGCGCTGCGCGTCTTGCGCGTATCTCGACGTCTGCGGCGGCAACACGCGCGTGCGTGCCTGGCAGTTAACCGGGGATCCGTGGGCCGAGGACCCGGGTTGCTACCTCGATGACGACGAACTCGGCATCGTGTCCGGCCGCGAGCGGCTACGCATGAAGCCCTGGGTCCGGACTCGCCGTCCGGATCGGGCCGCATAGCCGCCATGGAGCTTGCCCGGATCCTCGCGCAGGGCGCGATCGTCGCACTGGGCGCAGTAGCCAGCGCGGTCGGGGCCCAGGCGGCGCCGGCCCCGGCGGGCCTCGCCGCCGCGGTCGTGCCCGCGAGCAGCGCGACGACGAGCGCGGCGTCAGCCGCGGCGAATTATGCGATGCATTGCGCCTCGTGCCATGGAACCAACCGTCTCGGTGGCATGGGTCCGGCGCTGTTGCCGGAGAATCTCGAGCGCCTGCGCAAGTCGGAGGCCGTGGAGACGATCGCCATGGGCCGGATCGCCACGCAGATGCCGGCGTTCGGCGACAAGCTGTCGGGTGACCAGATCCAGGCCCTCGCCGACTATGTATACGGGCCTCCCGCGCAACAGCCGGCATGGGATGAGGCCGAGATCCGGGCATCGCGGGTCGAAAAAGTCGCGCCCGGAAGCCTGCCGGACAGGCCGGTGTTCGACGCAGATCCGCTGAACCTCTTCGTCGTCGTTGAGAGCGGCGACCATCACGCGACGATCCTCGATGGCGATACCTTCGAGCCGATCGCACGCTTTGCGACGCGCTTTGCGTTGCACGGCGGCCCCAAGTTCTCGCCCGAGGGTCGCTACGTGTACTTCGCATCGCGCGACGGCTGGATCAGCAAGTACGACATCTGGAACCTCGCGCTCGTTGCCGAGATTCGGGCGGGGATCAACACCCGCAATCTCGCCGTGTCGTCGGATGGCCGCTACGTGCTGGTCGGCAACTACCTGCCGCACACGCTCGTGATGCTGGACGCACGCGACCTGGCGTTGCTGAAAGTCATTCCGGTGCGTGATGCGCACGGCAGGAGTTCGCGCGTGTCCGCGGTCTACGACGCCGCGCCGCGGGAGAGCTTCATCGTCGCACTCAAGGACATTCCGGAGGTATGGGAGCTGCCGTACGGCGCCAAAACCGGGCCGGTGTACGAGGGACTGGTCCACGACTACCGGATGGGAGAGGGCATCGCAGCGGCGATTCCTTTCGCCATCCGTCGCACGGTGCTCGCTGACATCCTCGACGATTTCTTCTTCGATCCGACGTACGATCACGTGATCGGCGCTGCGCGCGACGGGCACACCGGGCAGGTCGTGAATCTCAATGTCAGGCGCAAGATCGCCGAGGTCGAACTGCCCGGCTTGCCGCACCTCGGTTCCGGGATCACGTGGCAATGGCGCGGCCACCCGGTGCTCGCGACGCCCAACCTCAAGGAGGCGCTGGTGACCGTCATCGACATGACGACATGGAAGACTGTTGCGCAGATACCCACGGCGGGTCCTGGGTTCTTCATGCGCAGTCACGAAAACACGCGCTACGCGTGGGTCGATGCGTTCAACAGCGCCAACCACGACGTACTGCAGGTGATCGACAAGGAATCGCTCAAAGTGGTTGCGACGCTGAGGCCGTCACCGGGCAGGAAGGTGGCGCACGTCGAGTTCACGCGCGACGGGCGGTTTGCCCTCGCTAGCCTCTGGGAGAACGATGGTGCGATCGTCGTCTACGACGCCGCGACGTTCAGGGAAATCAAGCGCATCCCGATGGTAAAGCCATCAGGCAAGTACAACGTCTACAACAAGACCACTCGCTCGTCCGGCACCAGCCATTGACAGCCGCTTCCGATGCGCACCTGCGCGCGCATCGGATTCACCTCCGCGGATTCGTGGCGGTTCCCGGGCATCGCCGGATCGGCGCCGCATGTTTCAGCCATGGTAGGCGCGCAGCTTGGCGATGTCGACGATCCGGATGTCGCGGCCTTCGACGGTGATCAGACCGGCCGCCGCAAGCTCGTGCAGGATTCGCGAAAGATGCTCTGGCGTCAGGTTGAGCCTCGATGCAACGATCGTCTTCGACGTGGGCAGTGTGACCACGTAGGGTGCATTCGCGCTCGCCTGCTGCTCGTCCTGCCGCAGCAGGTAGCCTATCAGGCGCTCGGTGCCGGACTGCAGCGTGTACGCCTCGACGTCCCCGATGAGTCCGTGCAGCCGGCGTGACAGGCCCGCCAGCATCTTGCGTGCGAACGTTGCGTCGCGCTCGATCGCATCGAACACGACGTGCCGGGAGACGTGGAGCAGAAACGTGTCGGCGAGCGCCTGCGCCATGACGACGTAGGGCCGTTCCATGAACATCACCGCCTCGCCGAACGAGTAACCGGGGCCGATGATCTCGACGATCTTCTCTCCACCGTGCGACGTTACGATCGCGAGCTTGACTTGCCCGTAGACGACGAGGTGGAACCCGGCGCAGGGATCGCCGCGGTTGAACAGGATCTCGCCGCGGGGAATGTGCAATTCGGTCGTACCTGCGGCGATCCGGTCGAGGTCGGCCGACCCGAGGTCGCTGAACAGGGGCAGCCGGGAGAGAAACGCCTGGGTGGCGATCCGGGGGCTGGACATGGGAACCTGTGCGTGGTGGAAACCGCGATCCTAGCGCATCGGGCGAAGCGGGCCGTGGCGGTTCCCTGGGGGGTCGCTACCGTCCGTTCTCCGCACGAGCGGTCAGCGGCGATGCACGCGCAGCGTCGCGAGGTCGAGAATATGGACATCGCGGCCCTCGACGCTGATGAGCTTCGCTTCGGAGAGTTCGTGGAGGATCCGCGAGAAGTGCTCGGGGGTCAGATTGAGTCGCGAGGCGACGATCGTCTTCGACGCCGGGAGGGTCACGGTGTAGGAGTTACCGGACTGGGCCTGCTCCTCATCCTGGCGCAGCAGGTAGCCTACCACGCGCTCGGTCCCGCTCTGCAGCGAGTACGACTCGACGTCGGTAACGAGTCCATGCAGTCGGCGCGAAAGCCCGGCCAGCATCTTCTTCGCGAACGCGGGGTCGCGCTCGAGCCCTTCGAACACGGCGCGCCGCGAGATGTGGAGCAGGAACGAATCGTCGACCGCCTGCGCCATAACGTAATAGGGACGCTCCATGAACATGACCGCTTCGCCGAACGAGTAGCCCGGTCCGATCAGTTCGACGATCTTCTCGCCACCCTGCGGCGTCACGATCGCGAGCTTGACCTGGCCGTACACGACGAGATGGAAGCCGACACAGGGATCGCTGCGGTTGACGATGACCTCGCCGCGGGGAACGTGAACTTCGGTCGTGCCGGCGGCGATCCGGTCGAGCTCGGCCGGCGCGAGGTCGCCGAACAGCGGTAGCCGCGACAGGAACGCCTGGGTCGTGATCTTGTGGTTCGACATCGGGGGTCGAGGAGGCGATCGACGGGCTAGTCTTCGAACGGCAGTCCGACGTAGTTCTCGGCCATGGCCGTGGATGCGGCGCGCGAGTTCACCAGGTAATCGAGCTCGGCCTGCTGCAGCCTGCGCCCGATCGTGCCGGTCTCGGGGAACTTGTGCATGAGCGACGTGAACCACCATGAGAAGCGTTCGGCCTTCCACACGCGTCGCAGGCAGCGGTCGGAATAGCCGTCGATCCCGGCGCTGCTGCGTTCGGCATAGAACTCGACCAGCGCTCGCGAGAGGTAGCGCACGTCGGAGGCGGCGAGGTTCAGTCCCTTGGCTCCTGTCGGCGGAACGATGTGCGCCGCGTCGCCGGCGAGGAAAAGGCGACCGAAGCGCATCGGCTCGGCGACGAAGCTGCGCAGCGGCGCGATGCTCTTCTCGATCGACGGGCCGGTCAGCAGGCGCTCCGCCGCCTGCGGATCGAGGCGGCGCCGCAGCTCTTCCCAGAACGCGTCGTCGCTCCAGTCCTCGACCCGGTCCTCGAGAGGGACCTGCACATAATGGCGGCTTCGCGTCGGGGAGCGCATCGAGCACAGCGCAAATCCGCGCTCGTGATTCGAGTAGATGAGCTCGTGCGACACCGGCGGCTGATCGACGAGCACGCCGAGCCAGCCGAACGGATAGACTTTCTCGTAGTGGGCGACCCCGCCTTCGGGCACGCTGGCGCGGCTGACGCCGTGGTAGCCGTCGCAGCCGGCGATGAAGTCGCAGTGGAGCTCGTGCTCGCTGCCGTCCTTGCGCCAGGTGAGCGTCGGGTGGGAGCCGTCGAAGTCGTGCAGCGCGACCGACTTGGCCTCGTACACGGTGGCCGGGCCCTGCGCCGCGCGCGCTTCCATCAGGTCGCGGGTGAGCTCGGTCTGGCCGTAGATCATCACCTGCTTGCCTGCGGTCAGGCCGTGCATGTCGATCCGGTGGCGCGAGCCGCCGAACGACAGCTCGAATCCGCCGTGCACGAGTCCTTCGCGGTGCATCCGCTGCCCGACCCCGGCCTCGTCGAGCAGGTCGACCGTCGTCTGCTCGAGCACGCCGGCGCGGATGCGCCCGAGCACGTAGTCGCCGCTCTGCCGCTCGACGACGACGTTGTCGATGCCGGCCTCGTGCAGTAGTTGCCCGAGGAGCAGCCCGGAAGGGCCGGCGCCGATGATGGCGACCTGGGTGCGACGGCTTGGCATGATCGTTTCCTCGCGGGTGGTCGTTGGGGCTCGTGCCGGCGGCCTCGGCGCTTCAGCGCGCCGGCCAGGTGCCCGGCAGGTCGAACAGCAGGATTTCCGCGCCCTGGCCGTGGTCGACCGAGATGTCGCCGCCGCCGGCCTTCAGCGCATCGCCCGCGGCGAGCGCCGCGCCGTTGACACTGATGCTGCCACGGACGACGTGGACGTACCGCTTGCGATCGGCGGCGAGGGGGCAGCGAGCCTGCTCCGAGCCGTCGAACAGCCCCGCGTACACGCTGGCGTCCTGGTGGATCGAGACCGAGCCGTCGCGTCCATCGGGCGACGCGATCAGGCGCAGGCACCCGCGCTTGTCAGCCGCGGAAAAGTTTTTCTGCTCGTAGGACGGCGTGATGCCGGTGGCCGAGGGCTCGATCCAGATCTGCAGGAAATGGGTGACGCCGGTCTTCTCGTGGTTGAATTCGCTGTGCGTGATGCCGCTGCCTGCGGAGAGCCGCTGCACGTCGCCTGGCCGGATCGTCGAGCCGTTGCCCATCGAGTCCTTGTGCCCCAGCGCGCCTTCGAGGACATAGCTGATGATCTCCATGTCGCGGTGGCCATGCGTGCCGAAGCCCTGGCCCGGCTGGACGCGATCCTCGTTGATCACGCGCAACGCGCTCCAGCCCATGTGGCGCGGATCGTAATAGTCGGCAAAGGAAAAGCTGTGGTACGAATCGAGCCAGCCGTGGTTGGCGTGACCGCGCTCGCTCGCGCGCCGGATCTCGTTCATGGTTTCTCCGTGGAAGGGCTTCTCGTCGACGCGGCTCGCGTCGGCAGGCGCCTATTCTGCGGCAATCGCTCGCGGCACGCGGGCGGCGCCTTCACCGGATCCTTGCGTAGGTCCCGGGAGCGTCGCAGATCGGGGCGTAGCCCGCCCGGGCTGCCCCGAGCGGCGGTGGAGCCGCAGGCCGTGCCGAGCGCGACGACAGCCACTGTGTCCACTCCGGCCACCACGAGCCTTCCTTCCGGGTAGCGTCGGCGGCCCAGAGCTCGGGGTCGACGTAGTGCCCGTCGGCCGCCTGCATCGCGATCCGATAGTGACGGTGGGGGTGGCCGGGCTCGGAAACGATGCCGGCGTTGTGGCCGCCGCTGGTCAGCACGAAGGTGATCTCCGCCTCGGTCAGCAGGTGGAACTTGTAGACCGAACGCCACGGCGCGACGTGGTCGGCCTCGGTGCCGACGACGAACATCGGCAGCCGCAGATCGGAAATCGCTACCGGCCGACCGCCGGCGACGTAGCGGCCTTCGGCGAGGTCATTGTCGAGGAACAGCTTGCGCAGGTATTCGGTGTGCATCCTGTAGGGCATCCGCGTCGCGTCGGCGTTCCAGGCCATCAGGTCGGTCATCGCGGGGCGCTCCCCCATCAGGTATTCGCGGATGATGCGCGACCAGATCAGGTCGTTCGACCGCAGGAGCTGGAACGCGCCGGCCATCTGGCGGGCGTCGAGGAAGCCTTGCTCCCACATCGTGTCCTCGAGGAAGGCGAGCTGGCTGTCGTTGATGAACAGCGTCAGCTCGCCCGCTTCGGTGAAGTCGACCTGCGCGGCGAAGAAACTCAGCGTGGCGAGGCGCTGGTCGCCGTCACGCGCCATCGCGGCGGCCGCGATCGCGAGCAGCGTGCCACCAAGGCAGTAGCCGACGCCGTGGATCTTCCGCCGGGGTACGATCGCAGCGATCGCATCCACCGCGGCACCGACGCCGAGCGTCCGGTAGTCTTCGAAGGCCAGGTCGCGGTCCTCGGGACCGGGATTGCGCCAGGAGATCATGAAGACGGTGAATCCCCGGCCGACGAGATGCGCGACCAGCGAGTTGCGGGGCGAAAGGTCGAGGATGTAGTACTTCATGATCCACGCCGGCACGATCAGCACGGGCTCGGGGTGCACGCTGCCCGTCGCGGGCGCGTACTGGATCAGCTCGATCAGCCGATTGCGCCAGACGACCTGGCCCGGCGTCACCGCGACGTTGCGTCCGATCTCGAAAGCCTCCACGCCCGCCGGCTTCCGGCCCCCGGCCGCCCGCTCCCAGTCCTCGAGGAAATTCTGCCAGCCGCGCACGAGGTTCAGACCGAACTCCTGCTGCGTCCGCGCGAGCACCTCGGGATTGGTCGCCACGAGGTTGGACGGCGAGAACACGTCCAGCCATTGCCGCGTCGTGAACGCGACCATGTTCTCGTGCTGCCGCGTGACGCCACGCACGTCGGTCGTCGCGTTGTGCCACCACTGTTGTGTCAGCAGGAACGACTGATAGATCAGGTCGAAGGGCGGCCTCTGCCAGCCCGGGGCGTCGAACCTGTGGTCCTGGGGCAGCGGAACGATGCATGCGGTCGTATCCTCTTGCGACAGGTGGCGGGCAGCGTAATTGGCGAAGCGCAGCCATTTCTTGGCGAACTTCTCGGCCAGCTGCATGCGCTTGCCGGGGAGCGAGGCGAGGTGGAAAGCCCAGTCCTGGTAGGCATCGGCCAGCGCGATCGGCGACAGTCCCGCCGTGAAGCGCGCCACCCCGGCATGCAGCGAGCGGTCGACGATCTCCGCGAATGCGGTCGCCGCATGGGAGTCGCGAAGGAACGACTCGTCCGGCGCAGAATCGGCAGCCGGCGCCGGAGGCGCGGGGAGGGCCTCGCCCGCACGGGCGCCTGCGGCCCGGACCCGCCGCCCGCTGCGGCCCGGGTCGGCGCGCTTGGTTCCCCGCTTGCGCGGCATCGGTCCTTCGGTCATCGGTTCAAATCCCCATTCGCGCCGTTTCCCGCAACGACTATAATTTTCCCGCGCATGAACGGGGCGCCGCTTGACGCCGATCAAGGCCCCGCATCCCAATGCGCGCTCCTGGATGCCCGAACCTCACACCCCCGGACAGTCCCCAAGGCCAGCGGCTTTCCGCCGGCCGGCACCCCGCTGGCTGCGCGTCAGGCGCGAAGGGCTGTGGCCGGTCTTCGCCCCGATCGTCGTGCTGCTCGCTGCCGCCGCGGTGTTCGCGGGCGCCGGCTGGCTGCTGCAACCGCCTTACCGGGCAAGAATTCTGATGGCGTCGGACGTCAGCGGCGTGCTTGCCGGCCTGCTCGGGTTGCTCCAGCTCTATCGTCAGTCGCGCGGCCGGCTCGTGGCGAGCCGCGAGCTCCACGACGTCGAGGTGCAGGTCAGCAACATCGTCGAATCGGCGATGGATCCGATCATCACCATCGACGCCGACCAGCGGATCGTCGGATTCAACGCCGCGGCCGAGCAGGCGTTCCGCTGGCCCCGCGAGGCGGTCATCGGCCAGCCGGTGGACCACCTGATTCCCCAGCGGTTCCGGGTCGCACACCGGGAGCACATCGAGCGCTTCGGCCTGACCGGGGGTACCGCCCGGCGAATGGCACCGCACACCGTGCTCGCGGGGCTGCGGGCGAACGGGCAGGAATTCCCGATCGAGGCATCGATCTCGCAGTACGAGGACCACGGCGGCAGGCGCTACACTTCGATCCTGCGCGATGTCAGCGAGCGGGTCCGCGCCGAGCAGGCGCTGTCGAGCAGCGAGGCGAGGCTGCGCGGAATACTCGACTCGGCGATGGACGCGATCATCACGATCGACGAGCGGCAGCACATCGTGCTGTTCAACCGGGCGGCCGAAGCGATGTTCGGCTGCCCGCGCGACGAGGCGATCGGCGCCCCGATCGCGTGGTTCGTCCCCGAGCGCGAGCGCGCCGCGCATTCGCGGCACGTGGCGCAATTCGGCGAGTCCGGGACGCTGTCGCGGCGCATGGGCGCGGCGCTGCGGATCGTCACCGGCCTGCGGCGCGACGGAAAGGAGTTCCCGATCGACGCGTCGATATCGCAGATCATCGAGTCGGGAACGAAGTATTACACCGTGATCCTGCGCGACGTCACCGCACGCGTGCAGGCGGAGGAAGCCCTGCGCCAGTCGCGCAACGAGCTGCGGGAGCTCGGGGCGGCGGCGCACACGACGCGCGAGCAGGAGAAGAGCCGGATCGCCCGCGAGCTGCACGACGAGCTCGGCCAGGCGCTGACGATGCTGCAGATGGACGTCGCCTGGTTCAGGGAGAAGATTCCTGCCGATGCGCCTGGCGTCTCCGTCAAGCTCGACCGGATGGAAGGGCTGCTGAAGCGCACGATCGCCGCGACGCGGCGCATCGCCTCCGACCTCCGGCCGCTGGTCCTGGACGATCTCGGCCTCGCCCCCGCGCTCGAATGGCTGGTGCAGAGCTTCACGCAGCGCACGGGCCTGCCCTGCGCGCTTGCCGTCGACGATCCCCAGCTCGAGCTGCCCGGAGAGCAGTCGACGGCGGTGTTTCGCGTGGTCCAGGAATCGCTGACGAACATCGCCAAGCATGCGCAGGCCTCGCAGGTGAAAGTGGAGATCAGCAGCGACGCCGGGATGCTGACGGTGCGCGTCGTGGACGACGGCGTCGGTTTCGCGATCGAGGCACCGCGCAAGCCGGGTTCCCTGGGCCTGCTCGGCCTGCGCGAGCGCGCGTCGCTGCTGTCGGGTGAAGCGACGATCGTCAGCACGCCGGGAAAGGGAACGACGGTGGAGCTTCGCCTGCCCATGTCGGCGCCAGCGGGGGCCGCATGATCCGGGTCGTCATCGCCGACGACCACCAGATCCTGCGCGAGGGTCTGAAGCAGCTGCTCGAGGCCCCCGGCGACATCGAGGTGGTCGCCGAGGCGGGCGACGGCCATGGCGTGCTGGAGCACATCCGCAGCAAGGATTTCGACGTCCTGCTGCTCGACATGTCGATGCCCGGCAAGAGCGGCGTCGAGCTGATCAAGCAGGTGAAGGCCGAGCGCCCCCGGCTGCGCATCCTGGTGCTCAGCATGCACGAGGAGCACCAGTACGCAGTGCGGGCGATCCGTGCGGGCGCATCCGGCTACCTGACCAAGGAAGGCGCTTCGTCCCAGCTCGTCGCCGCGCTGCGCAAGGTCGCGAGCGGCGGCGCATTCATCAGCGCCGAGGTCGCGGAGCACCTCGCGCTGGACGCGATGCCGCACAGCGGGGGCCCGCTGCACGAAACGCTGTCCGACCGAGAGTACGAGGTGTTCCGCCTGCTGGTCGCGGGCTGCAGCGTCTCCGAGATCGCCGAGCGGCTGCACCTGTCGGCAAAGACCGTCAGCACGCACAAGGCGCGGCTGATGGAGAAGCTCCAGGTGGCCAGCAACGCCGACCTCGTCCACTACGCCCATCGGCACCGCCTGGCGGACGATCCGAGCGTCTCCGGCTGACGCCGGTCGGTAGGGCGATTCCTACACGGCCTCGGCCGTTCCCTACCCCCGGAATCGGGGCATTCCGACCCCCTTTGTCAGGCAGCCCCGATGGGCGCGGCGGGCACGTCCGCCGACAATCCCAGTCCATGAACGCCGCCTCACCGATGGGAATCTTCATCGTCGACGACATCCCGTCGATGCGCGACCGTCTCCGCGAGCTCATCCAGGACATCGAGGGCGTCGAGGTCGTCGGCGATGCCGGAACGCCGGCCGACGCCATTGCGGGCATTCTGCGCACGCACCCGGTTTGCGTGCTGCTCGACTACCAGCTGATCGGCGGGACGGGCGTCGAGGTCTTGCGCGCCGTGCGCGCACAGTCGCCGCAGGTCCAGTTCATCGTGCTGACCAATCACGCGACCGACCAGCACCGGCACGCTTGCCTCGATGCGGGCGCGCGATATTTCTTCGACAAGAGCACCGAGTTCAGCCGGATCAAGTCCGCCATCGCCGAAATCGACGCGACGTTGCACTAGCGATGGCATCGGCCATTACCCAGCAGGACAATCACCCGAGGAAGCCAGCGATGGAAGCCGCAATTGCCTCTCCTGCCGTGACAGGGTTCCGACGTGAGCAGATCAAGGCCGCGCGGCCGGTGCTGCGCGACGTCAGCCGTCCCGCGCTGGCCTGCTCGACCTGCCACCAGCACGCGCTGTGCGCGCGCGCCGGGCTCGATACCGAGGCGTCGCCGCGGCTCGGCCAGATCCCCGCAACCCGTATCAGGCTGCGCAAGGGCGACACGCTGTTCCGCGCCGGCGACCGCTTCACCGCGCTGTACGCGATCCGGACCGGATCCTGCAAGACGGTGATGGTGACCGACGATGGCCACGAGCAGGTCTCCGGCTATCACATGCCCGGCGAGATCATCGGCACCGACGGCATCGGCCTCGACGTCCACGAATCGCAGGCGATCGCGCTCGAGGATGGCGAGGTCTGCGCGCTGCCTTTCGACCGCGTCGAAGCCCTGGCGCGCGAGGACGTGGCGTTCCAGCGCAGCCTGCACCGGATGCTCGCCGGCGAGATCGTCCGCGAGCGCAACGTCATGCTGATGCTGGGGACGATGCGCGCCGAGCAGCGGCTGGCGTCGTTCCTCCTCGACCTGTCGCAGCGCTACCAGGCGCGCGGCTACTCGTCCACCGAATTCCTGCTCCGGATGACGCGGGAGGAAATCGGCAGCCACCTCGGCCTCAAGCTCGAGACGGTCAGCCGGCTGTTCTCCCGGTTCCACCAGGAGGGGATGATCGAGGTGCACGGGCGCATCATCAAGCTCGTCGATCGCGACGCGCTGCACCAGCTGGTCCTGACGGGCTGACCGCGCCCGCGCAGGCGACGCGTCACCGGGGGGTCACCCGCGCGCCGTCATGGACGGCATCGGCAGGATAGACGATCACTTTCGCTCCCTCCGCGAGACCCGCTTTGACGATCGCGTGCATGGCGTTGCGCGGGCCGATGCGGACGTCCGTCAGCCGTGCCCGCCCGCCGGCGAGCGCGAAGACCGCCCAGGCGTCGTCGTGATGGAACAGCGCGGCCACGGGAACCTGGAGCGCGTTATCCAGCCGCGCCACCAGGATGTGTGCGTCGACCCGGTAGCCGTCGCCCAGGCGCTGCAATGCCTGCGCAGTCGCGGTGAGCTCGCCCTCGGTCCGGGCGTCGAGCAGCGCGGGATGCGCCGGGACGAGCGTCGCCAGCAGGCTGCCCGGCCCGACGGCGTCCCCCGGGTCGAGCTCGATGCGCAACAGGCACCCTGCGAGCGGTGCCGACACCACGTAGCGCTCGCGCACCCGGGTCTTGCCATCATCGTCGATCGTCTTGACGAAGGGTCCGCGCATGACGCTGCCGACGTCGACGGGCGTCGGCCTGGGGTAGAGCGCCCACGCGAGCGCCACCACGGCCGCGATCGTCACCAGCGCCCATAGGCTCCTGCGCATCCAGACCTCGCCCATTTCGTCGCTCCGCATCCTACTCCCGGGTCTTCAGGACCCCGATCAGGTCGAGGCGGTCGATGCGACTGCGGACGATCAGCGCGCTGGCGACGCCGGCGGCCACGACCGCGAGCGCGGCGAGCGCATAGGTTCGCGGCGCGACGACCAGCGGAATGGCGATGAGGTCGCTGTGCGTCATCTTCACCATCGTCCACGCCAACGCGTACCCGAGCGCGCAGCCCAGCGGCAACGCCAGCGCAAGCTCGAACGCGAGCTCGCCCAGCAGGAACACCGACACTTCGCCGCGCATGAAGCCGAGCACCCGCAGGCTCGCCAGCTCTCATCCACGCTCCTGCAGCGCGACGCGTGCATTGTTGTACACGACGCCCACCGCGATCACCGCGGCGAACACCGTCAGCACCGAGGTGAAGAACAGGACGTTGCGCGCCAGGGTGTCACGGAAATTCTGCAGGATCGCGGCCTTGCTGGCGACGGTCGCGATCCGCGGATAGGCCTTGAGGGCGCGGAACAGCGCGTCTTCGTGGGCGCGATCGACCTGCACCGAGAACGACGACAGCGTGTCCGGCTCGCCTGCGAGCCGCGTCAGCAGGGGCAGGCGCATGTAGGCGGCGAGTCCGATCAGGTCCGCCGACGTGCCGGCGACGAGCTGCGCCGGGATCTCGCGCGCGCCTTCGACCTGGAGCACGCCCGGCATGCGTGCGATCTCCCGCTGCGACCGCGAGGGCATGGGCTCGGTCAGCGCGACCTGGGCGTCGGCGCGCTGCGCGATCATGAACTGGACGTCGATCATGTAGTCGAGCGCGTCGCGCCAGAACAGGCCCGACACGACGATCGCCATTGCGCCCGCGATGCCGACC
>JAJXTF010000190.1 GCA_021784125.1 Pseudomonadota bacterium
GCCCGAGTTCGACAACCTGATGCGCGAGCAGCAGGCGCGGCTGCGCCAGGCGCTGGGCAGCCGCTACGATCCGGCGATGCTGGACACGCCCGCCGTGCGCTACGCAATGCTCGACCAGCTGGTGAACCAGCGGCTGCTGGAGAATCGCGCGCGCGCCGAGCACTTCAGCGTCAGCGACGCGCAGCTGGCGCAGTTCATCGCCGGCTTGCCACCGTTCCAGGTCGACGGCAAGTTCTCCGCGACCCGATACGGCGAGGTGCTGGCCGAGCAGGGAATGACGCCGCTGATGTTCGAGCAGCGCGTGCGCGGGGAGCTCCAGCTGTCGCCGCTGCAGGACCCGATCGTCGGCGGAAGCTTCGCTCCCGCGGCGTCGGTGCGGAACTTCCTTGCGCTCTCCGAGCAGAAGCGCGAAGTGGACGTCGCCACGGTCGCCGCGGCGCCATTCGAGAAGTCGGTCGACGTCACCGATGCGCAGATGAAGGCGTATTACGACAAGAATCCGTCGGCGTTCCAGACGCAGGAGGTGGCGAGCATCGAGTACCTCACGCTGTCGCAGGATGCGCTCGCCGCGCAGATGAAGGTCGACCCGGCCGAGGTCAGGCAGGCCTACGAGGCGAATGCCAAGCAGTACACGACCAACGAGGAGCGCCAGGCCTCGCACATCCTGATCGCGGTCAAGCCCGACGCCACGGCCGCCGACAAGGCCGCGGCGAAGGCGAAGGCGGAGACGATCCTCGAAAAGGTCCGCGCGAAGCCCGACGATTTCGCGGCCCTGGCGAAGGAATACTCGCAGGACCCGGGCTCCGCCCCGCAGGGCGGGGATCTGGGTTCGTTCGCGCGCGGATCCATGGTGAAACCATTCGAGGACGCGGTGTTCGCGGCGAAGGTCGGCGACATCGTCGGACCCGTCGAGACCAACTTCGGCTACCACATCATCAAGGTGACGGGGATCACGCCCGCGCACGTGCAGACCTTCGACGAGGTGAAGGGGCGCATCGAAGCCGACCTGCGGCGCCAGAAGGCGACACAGAAATTCGCCGCCGCCGCCGAGCAGTTCCAGAACCTGGTCTACGAACAGGCCGACTCGCTCGCCGGCACCGCCAAGGCGCTCGACCTCAAGGTCGAGACCACGCCCCTGATGACACGGGCGCAGATCCAGCAGCTGGCGATGGGCAACGCGAAGCTCGTGCAGGCGCTGTTCTCGCCCGATTCACTGCAGGCCAAGCGCAACACCGAGGCGATCGAGGTCGCCCCGAGCACGCTGATGGCAGGGCGCATTCTCGAATACAAGCCGGCGAAGCTGCGTCCCTACGCCGACGTCGAGGCCGACATCCGCAAGCTGCTGACGCGCCGGGCGGCGAGCGAGCTGGCAGCCAAGGCCGGTCGCGAGAAGCTGGCGGTCCTGGAGCAGGGCAGGACGGATGCCGCCGCAGGCGTCACCTTCGGCAAGCCGGCGACCCTCGGTCGCAACCAGGCGCAGCCGGACTTTCCGGCGGACGCGCTGAAGTCGATCTTCGAGGCCGATGTGCGCAAGCTCCCGGCCTATGTCGGCATGACCGACGCCGGCGGCGACTACTCGATCTACCGCATCGTGAAGCTCATCGAACCGCCGGCGCCGGATGCCGCCAAGCTCGCGAGCGCGGAGGCGGGCGTGGGTGCGGAGATCGGTCGCGAGCTGATGACCGCCTATCTCGCGAGCCTGCGCGCGGGCACTGCCGTGAAGATCGATCAGGCGGCGCTGGAGAAGAAGCAGCAGTGACCGGCGCGCGTTCGCGGCCTCAGGCGCCGCACTTGTTGTCGCGCATCCAGGCGGTCAGCCGGTCGCGTTCGCGTTGGCGCGACGCGTCGTCCATCGCCTCGCGCACCCCCTTGGCGTTGTAGCGGTAGATCGCGACCTGGGTGTCGGCGAGTTGCTGCAGGTTGGAGCGCGCCTGCGCGCAGCCCGCGTTGCGCTGCGCATCGGTCGCCTGGGTCTGGTCGGCCTTGGCCAGCGCCTTGGCCTCGTCGGTCTGCCGCTTGCGGAAATCGGCCTCCTTTTGCGCGAGCTCCTTGGCCGCATTCGGGTTGGCGGGCGGCGGTGCCGCGCGCAGCTGCTCGCTCTTGACGTTGGTCGGCGGCGGCTGGTCCGAATATACGACGCGGCCCTGCGCATCGGTCCATTTGTAGAGCGTGGCCGCGGCCGTGCCCGCGCAGGTCAGCGCCAGGACGAAAAGCAGCGATGCGGCAGCAAGATGGCGATGCATGGCGGACTCCGCGGATTTATGACATTGGCAAGTTACCGCCGGGGGCGGGCGGCGTCAATCGTCCGGGTGGGCGGAGCCCGCAAATCGCGTCGGGATGTGTCGGTTAGGACACGGGATCCGGAGGCGGGCGTCGGCGCCGTTGCACAGGCCGGTCCTGCCGTCGCGGCACCCCCGGTATAATCGGTTTTTGCGCACAGGAGAAACTATGCGTGTCGTCCGCAAGGCGCTGACGTTCGACGACGTACTTCTCGTTCCCGCCCATTCGCAGGTCGTTCCCCGCGACGTCTCGCTCGCGACTCGCCTGACCCGCACGATCACCCTCAACGTGCCGCTGCTGTCGGCGGCGATGGACACTGTCACCGAGTCGCGCCTCGCGATCGCCATCGCGCAGGAAGGCGGCCTCGGCATCATCCACAAGAACATGCCGCCGGCACGGCAGGCCGCCGAAGTCGCCAAGGTCAAGCGCTTCGAAAGCGGCGTCGTCAAGGACCCGATCACCATCCCGCCGTCGATGTCGGTGCGCCAGGTTCTCGCGCTCACCCAGCAGCACCGGATCTCGGGCTTGCCCGTCGTCTCCGGCAGGCAGGTCGTCGGGATCGTCACCAACCGCGACCTGCGCTTCGAGACCAACCTCGACCAGCCGGTCTCCAACATCATGACGCCGGCCGACCGGCTGGTGACCGTTCCCGAGGGCACCGAGCTCGAGGTGGCCAAGGAGCTGATGCACCGGCACCGGCTGGAACGCGTGCTTGTCATCAATGCCGAGCGCGAGCTGCGGGGGCTCATCACCGTCAAGGACATCCTGAAGGCGACCGAGCATCCGGGTGCGTCCAAGGACGAGCATGGCAGGCTGCGCGCCGGCGCCGCGGTCGGCACCGGCGGCGACACCGACGAGCGCGTCGAGGCGCTGGTCGGCGCCGGCGTCGACGTGATCGTCGTCGACACCTCGCACGGCCATTCGCAGGGCGTGCTCGACCGCGTGCAGTGGGTCAAGAAGCGCTATCCGCAGGTCCAGGTCATCGGCGGCAACATCGCGACCGCCGCAGGCGCCAAGGCCATGGCCGATCACGGCGCCGATGCAGTCAAGGTCGGGATCGGGCCCGGGTCGATCTGCACGACGCGCATCGTCGCGGGCGTCGGCGTTCCGCAGATCACCGCGATCCACGACGCGCTGTCAGGCGTTGCGGGGCTGGACGTCCCGCTGATTGCCGATGGCGGCGTGCGCTGGTCGGGCGACATCGCCAAGGCGATCGCCGCCGGCGCGTCGGCCGTTATGCTGGGGAGCCTGTTCGCCGGCACCGAGGAAGCGCCGGGCGACATCGAGCTCTACCAGGGCCGCTCGTACAAGAGCTATCGCGGCATGGGTTCGATCGGCGCGATGCAGCAGGGGAGCTCGGACCGCTACTTCCAGGATGCCGAGGGCGAGGGCGCCGCCGAGAAGCTGGTACCCGAAGGCATCGAGGGGCGCGTGCCCTACAAGGGCGCGCTGTCGCCGGTGATCCTGCAGCTGATGGGGGGCTTGCGCGCCGCGATGGGCTATTGCGGCTGTGCCACGGTGCGCGACCTGTCGACCCGCGCCGAGTTCGTCGAGATCACGTTCGCCGGCGTGCGCGAATCGCACGTGCACGACGTGCAGATCGTCAAGGAAGCGCCCAATTACCGGGTCGATTAGCCGATGGCAGCAGCTTCGCACTCGAAGATCCTGATCCTCGACTTCGGGGCGCAGTACACGCAGCTGATCGCGCGCCGGCTGCGCGAAACGCAGGTCTACTGCGAAATCCATCCGTACGACGTCGGCAACGCGTTGATCCGCGATTTCGGTGCCCGGGGGATCATCCTCTCCGGCGGTCCGATGAGCGTCACCGAAGGCGACACGCCGCGGGCGCCCGACGCCGTGTGGGCGGCCGGCGTGCCTGTGCTCGGCATCTGCTACGGCATGCAGACGATGGCCGCGCAGCTCGGCGGGCGCGTCGAGCAGGGGCGGGTGCGCGAGTTCGGTCATGCCGAGGTGAGGGCGCGCGGCCACACCCCGCTGTTGCGCGATCTCGAGGACCGGCGCAATGCGGAAGGGCAGGGGCTGCTCGACGTCTGGATGAGCCACGGCGACAAGGTCACCGCGCTGCCGCCGGGGTTCAAGCTCGCCGGTTCCTCGCCTGCTTGCGCGATCGCGGCGATGGCCGACGAATCGCGGCACTACTACGGCGTACAGTTCCATCCCGAGGTCACGCACACGCGGCAGGGCGCGGCGATGCTCGCCCGCTTCGCGCACGACATCTGCGGCTGCGCCCACGACTGGAACATGCACGACTACGCCGGCGAAGCGATCGCGTCGATACGCGCCCTGGTCGGCGAAGACCAGGTGCTGCTCGGGCTCTCCGGGGGCGTCGATTCCTCGGTGGCCGCGGCGCTGATCCACCGCGCGATCGGCGACCGGCTGACCTGCGTGTTCGTCGATCACGGACTGTTGCGCCAGAACGAGGCCGAGCAGGTGATGGACACGTTCGCCTCGCACCTCGGGGTGCGCGTGGTCCACGTCGATGCCGGCGCGGAATTCTTCGCCGCCCTCGCCGGTGTCGACGATCCCGAGCAGAAGCGCAAGGTGATCGGCAAGCTGTTCGTCGATGTGTTCCAGCGCGAGGCGGCGAAGCTCGAGGGCGTCCGCTGGCTCGCGCAGGGCACGATCTATCCGGACGTCATCGAATCCGCGGGTGCGAAGACCAAGAAGGCGCACACGATCAAGTCGCATCACAACGTCGGGGGGCTGCCCGACACGCTGCACCTCAAGCTGCTCGAGCCGCTGCGCGAGCTGTTCAAGGACGAAGTCCGTGCACTGGGCCTCGAGGTCGGGCTGCCGCGGGAGATGGTGTTCCGACATCCGTTCCCGGGCCCGGGACTGGGCGTGCGCATCCTCGGCGAAGTGAAGCGCGACGCGGCCGACATGCTGCGCCGCGCCGATGCGATCTTCATCGACGAATTGAGGAGCGCCGTCGACGAGCGCGGCGAGTCCTGGTACGACAAGACCTCACAGGCGTTTGCGGTGTTCCTGCCGATACGCTCGGTCGGCGTCATGGGCGACGGGCGCAGCTACGAGCACGCGATCGCGCTGCGCGCCGTGCAGACGACCGACTTCATGACCGCGCACTGGGCGCAGCTGCCGCACGACCTGATCGCCCGCGTCTCCAACCGGATCACCAACGAAGTGCGCGGCGTCAATCGCGTCGTCTACGACGTCTCCAGCAAGCCCCCTGCCACCATCGAGTGGGAGTAGGTCGGTCCCCGGTGCTTGCTTCATGCCATTTGTTCGACCCAGCACCTTGGCCACGAAATTCTTCTCGGGGGGTGCCGACGCGGCGAGCAAGTCGCGAACGCGGCCTTCCGTCTCATCGACGGCATCGCAGTTCTTCGCCGCGTCCATGGCGCTCGAATAGGCCGACCACGTGCTGGTCGTGTCTGCTCCGGGAAGCGGACCGAAGCCGTGACCGAAGCGTCCGCATCGGCACTGCGCATCGCGCTGCTGGGCAATCCCAACGGCGGCAAGACTGCGCTTGCTGACCGGGAGCCGGCAGAAGGTCGCGAACTACGCCGGCGTCACCGTCGAGCGCAAGGAAGGGCTGTTCGACACGCCGATGGGGCAACGCGCGCGGGTGCTCGATCTGCCGGGCGCCTGCAGCCTGAACCCGTTGAGCCAGGACGAAACCATCACGCGCGACGTCGTCCTCGGCACCAAGGCGGACGAGCCGCGCCCGGACCTGCTGAGCTGCGTGACCGATGCGACCAACCTGCGGCTGAACCTGC
>JAJXTF010000191.1 GCA_021784125.1 Pseudomonadota bacterium
TTCCCGTCGAGCGCCGCGAGGTTCCCGTCGAGCGCCGCGAGGTTCCCGTCGAGCGCCGCGGGCTTGCCGCGATACGCGAGCTGCGCGGCGTCGAGCACGCCGGCGATCGCCGACAGGGCCTCGGCGAGGCGCCCGCGCACGGCGATGCCCGCGTCGTCCGCGCCCAGCAGGTTGAGGTCGAGACGGCTCGCGAGCAGCACTTCGCGCAATTCGATCAGGCGCAGCAGCATCGCCGTATGCATGGCCGATCCGCGCGCGTCCTGCGCGACGAACACGAAATCGCGTGCGGCCTGCAGGCGCTCGGCCAGCACCGTCTCGTCAGCGATCCACGCCCGCATCGTCGCGATGTCGGCCGCCTGCAGCCGAGGTGCCGCCAGCAGGCCCGCGCGCGAGCGCAGCAGCCGCGAGGTCGCGCCCATCACCTCGGCGAGCGAATTCCATCGGTAGTAGCCCTGCAGGCCCCAGGTCGCCAGCACGGCCCAGGCGAGATAGGCGAGCGCGCCGGTCCCGTTCCAGGCCAGGGCTGCGGCGGCGGAGGGTGCCGGCGCGGCGATCGCGAACACGATCGCGAGGATTGGCGCGAAGGAGATCGGCCCCGCGCGCGGGCCCCAGCCCAGGGTCAGCAGCGAAACGAAGCTGATCGCCCCGATCGCCAGACCGAGCGCCGGCGGATGCGAGATCAGCGCCGTGACGACGGCCGAGGCCGCGCAGGCGAGCGTTGCTGCGAACGCGACGCGCTGCCACGCCCGGCTGACGGTGGTCGGCAGGTCGGCGAGGCTCGCACAGATCGCACCGGTGCTCGCGAGCAGCCCTGCCTGCGCTCCGGCGAGTGCCGCAACGGTCGCGTGAATCAGGCCGACCCCGACCGCGACTTCGATGCCGTTGACGGCATACGCGGGGATGCGGCGCCAGAACCGAAGCTGCTGCAGGGGGGCCATCGGCGCGATTCTGCCATCGACTGCGGCGGGCCCCCTGCCGCCTGCGCGCCAGGGGGCCCCGGCATTGAGGTAATCTTGGGCTCGACTGCGGCGCCGGGCCCGCCGGAAACCACGAGGACTCCGATGAAGATCACGCTGGTGGGATCGCGCTATTTTGGCGCGACGGTGTTCGAGGCGCTGCGCAACGAAGGCGTCGACATCGCGCGCGTCGTCGCGCCCGAAGCCGAAGACCGCCTCGCCGTCGCGGCGAAGGCGGCGGGCGTGCCCGTCCACGTCCTCGACAATCCGAAGAACGTTCCGGGCGAGGCCATCGCCGAAGGCACCGATCTCATCGTCGCCGCGCATACGCACGCGCGGGTCAGCGACGAGGCGCTGGCCCACTCGCGGCTGCGCGGAATCGGTTACCACCCGTCGCTGCTGCCCCGGCACCGCGGGATCGCCGCCGTCGAGTGGACGGTCCTCGAAGGCGACCCGATCGCGGGCGGATCGGTCTATCACCTCGCCGACGGCTGGGACGCAGGTGCGATCGCCGCGCAGGACTGGTGCTTCGTGAAAAAAGGCGAGACTGCCCGCGAGCTGTGGGAGCGCGCGCTGGCACCGATGGGACTGAAGCTGCTCGCGCAGGTCGTCCGCCACGCGGCCGAGCACGGCGTCCTGCCCGCGCACAGGCAGGACGAGCAGTTCGCCACGCGCGCACCGATGATCCGCCGCTCGATCTCGCTGACCGACGAACGCAAGTTGCCCGACACCTCGCTGATCGTCACCGCGATCGGCAAGGACCGGCCCGGCATCGTGAGCCTGCTGTCCGAGCGTGCGCAGGGTTTCGGCGCCAACTGGGCGGGAAGCCGGATGACCAACATCGCGGGACAGTTCGCCGGCATGGTGCATTTCCAGGTCGCCTCCGAGAACGCGAATGCGCTGACCGCGGCCTTGCGCAGCCTGGAGTCCGAAGGGTTGCGCATCGTCATCGCAAGGAGCGACGCGCCGGTGGTTCCTGCCGGGCAGCGCATCGTCGGGCTGGAGCTCGTCGCACCCGACCGCCCGGGCATCGTCCGCGACCTGTCGAAGAACCTCGCCGAGCGCAGCGTCAGCATCGAGGACCTGCAGACCGAGATCGTCGGCGCGGCGGCGCCGGATAAGCACCTGTTCAAGGTGAAGGCGCTGCTGGTCGTCCCCGACGCGCTGTCCAACGAGAGCCTGCGCCAGACGCTGCAGGCGCTCGCCAGCGAGATGATGGTCGACATCGCGCTCGACGAACGCGCCAACGGCCGCTGACCAAGCGCGGGCCCGGCGCCGCGCTCAGCGCTTCAGGTGCTCGTCGAAGAACGCGACTGTGCGCGACCACGCGAGCGTCGCCGCCGCTGCGTCGTAGCGCGGCGTCGTGTCGTTGTGGAAGCCGTGGTTGACGCCTTCGTACATGTGCATCGCGTAGCGGACGTGATTCGCGTCCAGCGCCTTCTGCCACGCCGGCCAGCCGGCGTCGATGCGTTCGTCGAGCCCGGCGTAGTGAATCAACAGCGGCGCCTTGATCTTCGCAGTGTCGGCGGCCGAAGGCTGCACGCCGTAGAAAGGCACCGCGGCCGCGAGGTCGGGGAAGCGCACCGCCATCAGGTTGACGATCCCGCCGCCGTAGCAGAATCCGACGGCGCCGATCCTCCCGTTGCATTCGGGACGTGATTTCAGGAACGGCACCGCTGCGAGCAGGTTCTCGCTGCGCTTTTTCGAATCGAGCCCGGCGAAGAGCTGCATCGCTTTCTCCTCGTTGCCGGGATAGCCGCCGACGGGCGTCAGCGCATCGGGGGCGAACGCGGCGTAACCGTCGACGGCGAGGCGGCGCGCGACGTCCTCGATGTAGGGATTGAGTCCGCGGTTCTCGTGGACGACGACGACGCAGGGCCAGGGGCCCGCGCCGTTCGCGGGACGCGCGAGATAGCCGCGCATCTTTCCCGATCCCTGCGGCGCCGGGTAGTCCAGGTATCCAGCGTGGATGCGCGCATCGTCCTTCTTCACCTGCTCGGCGAGCGCGTAGTTCGGGCTCAGGCTCTCCAGCATCGCGGCTGCGGTGAACCCGCCGACGGAGTATCTGGCCGCCCGGTCGAGGAACTGGCGCCGCGAGAGCATGCCGTGGATGTAGCCGTCGAAAAGCTTCAGGACTTCCTGGGGAAAATCACTCGCCTTTCTCCGTTTCATCGCTTCCCTCCTTCGGCAGTCCGAATGCCTGCGCCAGCAGCTCGTAGGAGCGATGCCGCGGCGCGGCGTCGTGGGTCCAGGTGACGATCACCAGCTCGTCCAGGCCCAGCCCGGTCGCGAGCCCGGCCAGGCGCGGGTGCAGCGCGTCCGCCGTGCCGACGAACGCCTTGCGGCGCAGCGCGTCGATTGTGGCGCGCTCGGCGTCGCTGTAGGGCCAGTCGCCCGCTTCCTCGGGCGTGACCAGCGGCTTGCGGATGCCTTGCTCGAAGCCGATGCGCCAGAATTCGCGCGTTTTGAACAGCCGCCAGGCCTCCGCCTCGCTGTCCGCGGCAAGTGCCCACACGCAGATCGTCGCCTGCGGCCGCGGATGGCGTTCGCTCGGCCGGTAGTGGCGCCGGTAGAGATCCAGTGCCTGCTCGACGCCGCGCCCGTCGCTGAAGAAATACGCGTAGGCGTAGGGCAACCCGAAGTGCGCGGCGAGCTGCGCGCCATAGTCGGAGCTGCCGAGGATCCACATCTCGGGCGTGGTCGGGCCCATCGGGTGCGCGCGGATCGCGGCAAACGGGTGCCCCTCCTGCAACGGCCTGCCGCCGACCCAGGCCTGCAGGTCCTGCACCTGCTGCGGAAACTCGCTCGCGGCGTCCGCATGCGGATTCAATGCATACGCGGTGCGCATGTCCGATCCCGGCGCGCGGCCGACGCCGAGGTCGATGCGTCCCGGCGCGATCGCCTCCAGCACGCGGAATTGCTCGGCGACCTTCAATGCCGAGTAATGGGGCAGCATCACGCCCGCGCTGCCGACGCGGATGCGCGAGGTCGTCGCGGCGATCGCGGCCATCAGCACCTCGGGCGCGGTGCCGACGATGCTGTCGCTGTTGTGGTGCTCCGACACCCAGTAGCGGTGATAGCCCAGCGCGTCGCAATGCCGCGCGAGCGCCAGGCTCTCGCGGATCGCGACGTCCTGCGTGGCCCCTTTCGCGGACGTCGACTGATCGAGGACCGAGAGCTTCATGTGCGTTCCCCTCCCTGGCCTGCCGTGGCCGGCACCGCGTCTTCGGCATCCCAGTCCGGCTGCGGCACCGTGCGCGCGACTGCCGCACCGGCCGCGGCGATGCCGGCGAGCACCAGGAAGATCACGCGGTAGCTGCCGTCCAGCCGCGAAACCAGTGCCTCGCGGTCGGCCTGCGACAGCGCTTCGCGATTGCCGCCGCCGGCCTCGATCGCGCGATCGATGCTCACCGGCAGCCCGGTGCCGGAAGCGCCGAGCAGCGCCACCAGCAGCGTGCCGACGATCGCCGTCCCCACCGCGCCGCCGACCGAGCGCGAGAATGCGATCGTCGCCGTCGCCGCCCCCAGCGCGTCACGCCCGGCGGCGTGCTGCACGACTACCTGGGTCGGCGGCATCACCATGGACAGCCCCATGCCGACGAATCCGGTCAGTGTCATCACCGTCCAGGTCGGCGCGCTGACCACGCTGGCGGCGAGCAGCAGGAACGCGACCGACGCCAGCGCGAGCCCGGCCTGCGGGAACAGTGTCGTATTGCCGGTGTGCGCAATCAACCTGCCGACCAGCGACGACACCAGTGCCATCGTCAGCGTGATCGGCAGCAGCAGCAGGCCCGACGTGCCGATGCCCACACCTCGGCCCAGTTGCAGGTACAGAGGCAGGTACAGGACGGTCCCGAACAGCGTCGCGGCGAAGCAGAAGACGACCACGTCTGAGCGGATGATCGCCGGATAGCGCAGGAAGCGCACCGGAATCACCGGGTGCTCGACGCGCGTCTCCCACGACCACAGCGCGACGTAGCCAAAGCCCGCGACGGCGACCAGAGCGAGCAGCTGCCAGTCGCCCCACCCGTAGCGATGTCCGGCCGACGACAGCGCATAGAGCAGCGCCGCAGTCGCAACCGCGAACAGGATCGCGCCGACGAAATCGAGCCGGAACGACTTCGGTCTGCGCGCCGCGTGCATCACCGGAATGCGCATCGCGAGCAGCCACGCGACCACGCCCAGCGGAAGGTTGATCGTGAACACGGCACGCCAGCCGAAATGCTCGGTCAGGTAGGCGCCGAGGATCGGCCCCGCGGTGGAGGACAGCGTGAACAGGACCGCGAAATAGCCGGCGAAGCGCCCGCGCTCGCGCGGCGGCACGTGCTCGCCGATCAGCGCCTGGGCCAGCGTCATCAATCCGCCCCCGCCCAAGCCCTGCAGCGCGCGCGCGACGATCAGCGCCGGCAGCGTCGGCGCGAAGGCGCATGCGGCGGACGCCAGCGTGAACAATGCGAGCGCCGTCATCAGCATCCGCCGGCGGCCGAAATGGTCGCTCAAGTGGCCGTACAACGGGGCCGCAATCGTCGCCGCGAGCAGGTAGGCGATGACGACCCAAGACAGGTCGGCGAAGCCGTGCAGCGAGCTGGCGATCGTCGGCAGCGCGCTCGCGAGGATCGTCTGGTCGGCCGCGGCCAGGAACATCGCGACCATGATGCCGGGAAACACCCGGCGGAATGCCTGGCGCGTCGCCTCGCGGTCGGCACTCACGCCATGCCCCTGCGCCCATTGCGGCCATTACCGCCCGTGCTTGCAGACTTCGTCATCGCAGACGCGATGTTAACGCGTTCGCGATTGCGCCTTCCCCGGGCGGGATCGAAACGCCCCCGCAGCGCCACGCCTGCCGCGAGCCGCTGCCGGGCATTCGCGGAAAGCGTGCAGCACGATCAGCTGCAGACGGTGCCCGGGGAGACGAACACCTGGCGCGTGATCGCCTTCACCTGCGCCACCCCGTTCACCGTGTACGCGAACGTCCCGTTCGCCCCGTCGCCGAAGCGCAGCGTGAATGCCCCCACCGGC
>JAJXTF010000192.1 GCA_021784125.1 Pseudomonadota bacterium
CTCCTTCTTGTTTTGCGCCCTCGATTCGCATCCTCGATTCGCACCCTCCGACGCAGGCATCCGATGACCCTCCTTCGCTGCGGCCGCCATGAGATCGACCTGTCGTCGCCCTGCGTGATGGGGATCGTCAACGTCACGGCCGACTCGTTTTCCGCGGACGGGCGCATCCACCCGGGGGCGGCGATCGCCCACGCGCGCCGCCTGCGCGCGGACGGCGCCGCCATTGTCGACGTCGGTGGGGAATCGACGCGGCCGGGTGCGGCCCCCGTGCCCGAGGACGTCGAGCTCGCCCGTGTGATCCCCGTCGTCGAAGCGCTCGCGGCCGACGGCGCCATCGTCTCGGTCGACACGATCAAGCCCGCGGTGATGCGCGCCGCGATCGCCGCCGGCGCGTCGATGATCAACGACGTCACGGCGCTCGCGGCTCCGGCCGCGCGGGAGGCCGTCGCGTCAGGCGGCGCGGCGGTGTGCCTGATGCACATGCAGGGCGAGCCGCGGACGATGCAGCAGGCGCCGCACTACGCCGACGTGGTCGGCGAGGTCCGCGCCTTCCTCGCGGCGCGTGCCCGGGCCTGCCGCGACGCCGGCATCGAGGGCGACCGGATCGTCGTCGATCCGGGCTTTGGTTTCGGCAAGTCCGTCGCGCATAATCTCGAACTGCTGCGGCGACTCGAGAGGCTGGCCGAGCTCGGATTCCCGGTGCTGGCGGGGCTGTCGCGAAAGTCGACGCTCGGAGCGATCACCGGGCGCGATGTCGGCGAGCGACTGTCGGCGAGCGTGGCGGCGGCGCTCGCCGCTGCGCTGCGCGGCGCGCGGATTCTGCGCGTGCACGACGTTCGCGAGACGGTCGACGCGCTCGCCGTCTGGCGTGCGGTCGAACCCTGGACAGAACTCCAATTGCACAAGGGCCTGCAATGAGCGACAGCAGCGGAAAGCAACGCCGTCATTTCGGCACCGATGGGGTGCGCGGGCGCGTCGGCGAGGACCCCATCACGCCGGAGCTGATCCTGAAGCTCGGCTGGGCTGCGGGACGCACGCTGGCGGCCGGCGACGGCGCGCGCGGCGAACGGCCGGCAGTGCTGATCGGCAAGGACACGCGCATCTCGGGCTACCTGCTGGAGGCGGCGCTCGAGGCGGGGCTCGCCGCCGCGGGCGTCGATGTCTACCTCTGCGGTCCGCTGCCGACGCCGGCGATCGCGTATCTGACGCGCGCACTGCGGCTGTCCGCGGGGATCGTGATCAGCGCGTCGCACAATCCGTTCGACGACAACGGCATCAAGTTCTTCTCGCAGCGTGGCGCCAAGCTTGCCGACGACGTCGAGCTCGCGATCGAGGCGGCGATGGACGCGCCGCTCGCCTGCGCGCCGCCGGCGGACCTGGGCAAGGCGTTTCGCGTCGGCGACGCGGCCGGGCGCTACATCGAGTTCTGCAAGAGCACGTTTCCGAACGAGCTCGACCTGCGCGGGCTCAAGATCGTCGTCGACTGCGCCCACGGCGCGGCGTACCACGTCGCGCCCCCGGTCTTCCACGAGCTCGGCGCCGACGTGATCGCCGTCGGCGACGCGCCGAACGGCACGAACATCAACGATCGCGTCGGCGCGACGCATCCGGAGCACCTCGCTTCGCAGGTGCGCGCGCGGGGCGCGGATCTGGGCATCGCGCTCGATGGCGACGGTGACCGGCTCGTGATGGCGGACCGCGATGGCCGGCTCTACGACGGCGACCAGCTGCTCTACGTGATCGCGCGCGACTACCAGCGACGCGGCGTGCTCGCGGGCGGTGTCGTCGGCACGCTGATGAGCAACCTCGGTTTCGAGCAGGCGCTCGCGCGGGCGGACATTGCATTGGTCCGTGCCAAGGTCGGCGACCGCTACGTGCTGGAGCAGCTGGTCGAGCGCGGCTGGCAGCTGGGCGGCGAGAACTCGGGGCACCTGATCTGCCGCGACAAGCACACGACCGGTGACGGGATCGTCGCCGCGCTCGCGGTCCTGCGCGCGCTGATCGAACAGGAGAGGTCGCTTGCGGAAGCCGCGGCGGAAGTCGCGCTGTTTCCGCAGCGATTGATCAACGTCCCGGTGCGCCGCGGCTGGGACTGGCGGGGCAGCGCGACGGTGAAGGATGCCGAGCGCGCCGCCATCGCCGAGCTGGGTGACGCCGGACGCGTGCTGCTGCGTCCCTCGGGCACCGAGCCGGTGCTGCGCGTGATGGTCGAGGCGCGCGAGCGCGGGATGGCCGACGGCCAGGCCGAGGCCCTCGCGCACGTGATTGCCGAGGCCGCGGGGCAGGCGCTCTAGGACCCGGCGATGGTTGCGGTCACTCAAGCCGCGCCGCAAGCCGCTGCGCCGCAGGCAGTGGCCGCGTGGCTCGCTTCGCTCGCATCCGTCTACACGGAGGCCGATCGCGAGCGCATCGCCGCGGCCCACGAGCTCGCCCGCGCACGCCTGGGAGATGCACGCGGTCCCGACGGCGAGCCGCTGATCGAGACCGCGCTGGGCACCGCGACGATCCTCGCCGCGCAGCGTCTCGATCCCGATTCGCTGACCGCCGCGATGCTCCTCGGCCTGCCTGCGCTGCCCGGCTTCGATGCCGCGGCGATCGGAGCCGCATTCGGCAGCGACGTCGCGACACTGGTCACCGGGGTGGCGAGAATGGACTCGGTGCATGCGGTCGCCGCGGGCGCCGATGCGCAGGAGCGTGCGCTGCAGGCCGAGAACCTGCGCAAGATGCTGCTGGCGATGGTCGAGGACATCCGCGTCGTCCTGATCAAGCTCGCCGAGCGGACGCAGGCGATGCGCTGGCTGATGGCCGGCGACGAGGGGCGCCGCCGCGCCGCCGGACGCGAGGTCATGGACGTCTACGCGCCGCTCGCCAACCGTCTCGGCGTCTGGCAGCTCAAGTGGGAGCTCGAGGACCTGTCGTTGCGGGCGCTGGAGCCCGACGAGTACCGGCGCATCGCCCGGCTGCTCGATGAGCGGCGGCAGGATCGCGAACGCTACATCGACAACGTCCTCGCCGTGCTGAAGCGCGAGCTGGCCGGGGTCGGTCTCGCGGCGGAGGTCAGCGGCAGGCCCAAGCACATCTACAGCATCTTCAACAAGATGCGCCGCAAGCGCTCGGGCATCGAGGCGCTGTACGACATCCGCGCCGTGCGCATCCTGGTCGACACGGTGCGGGACTGCTACACGGCGCTGGGCGTCGTCCACCAGCTGTGGACGCCGCTGCCGGGTGAGTTCGACGACTACATCGCGAAACCCAAGGCCAACAACTACCGGTCGCTCCATACCGCCGTCATCGGTCCCGAGGGCAAGGCGCTCGAGGTCCAGATCCGGACCCACGACATGCACCGGCATTCCGAATACGGCGTCGCCGCGCACTGGCGCTACAAGGAGGCCGCGGCGCCGACCGGGCGCGATGCGGGTTTCGACGACAAGATCGCCTGGCTGCGCCAGATCCTCGACTGGAAGGACGCGGTCGCCGACACCGGCGAGTGGCTGTCGGCATTCAAGAGCAGCCTGTTCACCGAATCGATCTACGTGCTGACGCCGCAGGGCAAGGTCATCGACCTGCCGCGCGATTCGACGCCGATCGATTTCGCTTATGCGGTGCACACGGGCCTGGGCCATCGCTGCCGCGGTGCGCGTGTCGACGGCCAGATGGTCCCGCTGGACTATCGCCTGCGCAACGGCCAGCAGGTCGAGATCATAGCGGCGAAGCAGGGCAGCGCCGCCGCCGGGCCCTCGCGCGACTGGCTGAATCCCGATCTCGGCTACGTCCACAGCCATCGCGCGCGGGCCAAGGTCCGGCAGTGGTTCAAGGCCCAGCAACACGAAGCGACTGTCGCTCAGGGACGCACGATGGTCGAGCGCGAGCTCGCGCGCCTCGGCCAGACCGCGCTGAAGCTCGACGCAGTGGCCGCCAAGGCGGGATTCGCGAAGGCCGACGATTTCTTCGCCGCGTTCGCGCGCGACGACATCGGCAGCAAGGACGTGCAGACGGCGATCACCGCCGTGGCGCAGCCCGCGGCCGCGGCCGCGCCGGCCGAGGCGCAGCCGGCGGTCATCGCCAAGCGCAGCCGCGCGACCGGGGCGGACCACGGCATCCTCGTCGTCGGAGTCGACCGGCTGATGACGGGGCTGGCTCGCTGCTGCAAGCCCGCACCACCCGATCCCATCGTCGGCTTCGTCACGCGCGGCAAGGGCATCACCATCCACCGTGCCGGCTGCACGAACGTGGCGCGCATCCGCGCGCGCGAGCCCGAGCGCCTGATCGATGCGGACTGGGGCGAGCCGCGCGAGGAGGTGTTCCCGGTCGACATCGTCGTCGAGGCGAGCGATCGGCAAGGGTTGCTGCGCGACCTGTCCGAGCTCCTGGCGCGCGAGAAGATCAACGTCATCGCCGTCAACACCGCGACGCGTCAGCACCAGGCGCGGATGGCATTCACCCTCGAGGTGCAGAGCATCGCGCAGCTGCAGCGGGCACTGCGCCTCGCCGGCGACATCCCCGGCGTCTTCTCGGCGCAGCGGCGCTAGGCGCCCTCGCCTCGACGCTTTTACATCGCAGAGCGATCTGTCGAGTTTTCTTACAGATGGCGGCTGCTGCGATTTTCGTCTGCGCCCAAGCCATTGTTTGCACTTGCATTCGGTGGAATTTCACGCTTCTTGCTTGCCAAGGCGCGCAAGTCTTGACGTCTTCACGTCGTTCCGCACCGCCCACCCGCCCGGCGGGATACATCGGCGATGTACAAGAAGAAAGGACCCGAAATGGATTGCGTTCGCGTTTCGAATTCGCAATGCAAGGGGATCGTGGCCAGGCTGCTTGCGACTACCGGATCGATCGCGGCGGCCGCCTGCCTGCTGCTGGCGGCGCCTGCGGCGCTGGCCTATCCAGCGTTCAACGGCCATGCCGATCTGCAGGTCGATGCCTACGGCCGCTACTTCGAGGTCAGCGGCGGCCTCTTCCCCACTGGCACGACTCCCAACGGCGACAACGCGAGCGGCGGCACGTTGCGGTATCTCAGTGACGCGCCGTACTGGGGCCTGCCGATGGACGCGTGGCAGAAGGACGACTGGTACGCCACCAACTCCGGCATCGCACTGACGCTCAAGAACGGGTCGACGACCGTCTACGACAACAACGGCCTCGACAACGGAACGTTCCCGACGGGTTTCTACACCTACGACGTCGGCAATCCGGCGGGGACCGCGGGTGCGGTCGTCGGGTATTCGATGCCGAACAACTACGACTTCATCTATGCCGGATACTTTCAGCTCACCGCAGCGACGACGATCACCCAGCTCGAAGGCTATTTCGTCTATTCGGGGGATCCGAACGATGCGTTGACCGGCCCGTTCGATCCGAACAATCCGGCGTTCCGCTACGACATGAACATCTGGTCCAACGTGGCCAACGACCTGCTGCCGGTCGATACAGGCGGATTCACAGGCGACGTGTTCTCGTCGCTGGCGACGCCCGGCAGCTTCTCCTGGGCCGACACCGGATACGACCGGACGGGGAGCTCGAGCGCGCAGAACATCTACCGGCTGACCTACACGCTGAACACGCCGCTGACCCTTCAGGCGGGGACCTACTGGTTCAGCCACGACGCGAGGGTCGTGCCGGAGCCCGGGAGCTTGGCCTTGTTGGGCCTTGGTCTCGGCTTGCTGGCGCTGCGGAGGCGACCGCAGGCGGAAGCCTGATCCGGGCCCTCATTCCGATCCTCTCCCGCACGCGGGAGAGGGTGCGGAGGGAAAGTGCGGCGGGCGAGGGCGGTCAGAGCCGCAGCGGCTCGCCGTAGCCGGTGAGCTCGAGATAGCCGCGGCCGGCATCGCGTCCGCCGATTGTGGCGCGCACCGCACCCTCCCAATACACGGTGCCGACGCTCGCCCTTGCATCGAGTTCCTGGTCGGGCATCAGCGG
>JAJXTF010000193.1 GCA_021784125.1 Pseudomonadota bacterium
CGGCTCGAACGGCGCGGGCTTCGGCTGGCAGGACGTCGACATCTGGAAGCTCGGGGTCCAGTACACGCTGAACTCGCAGTGGACGCTGCGCGCGGGCTACAACCACACCGACAATCCGATCCAGGCGCGCGACGTGACCTTCAACATCATCGCCCCGGGTGTCGTCAAGGACCACGCGACGCTCGGCGCGACCTACAAGCTCGACGCGCAGAACGACATCACGGGCGCATTCATGTACGCGTTCAAGAACGACGTGCAGGGCCCGAGCCTGCTCAACAACTTCTTCCCGCCGTCGATGATGGCGTCGATGCAGGAAAAGATCCAGATGTACGAATGGTCGCTGGGCGTGCAGTGGGCGCACCACTTCTGACCTGATTCGCGTTCCATGCAGTACCGGGCCCCGCCGCTGGCGGGGCTCGTGCTTCAGGGGTGTCGCGCAGCGTCGTCCTGGCGCAGGTTCCAGCCGATGCGCCGCAGGAACTCGAGCGTGGGCGCCGCGGTCTGCCTCGCGAGCGCGCGCCGCACCGGATTGCGCAGGGCGAGCGCGCGCCAGCGCCGCGCAGGCCGCAATCCCGCCGTCTCGTACACCGGCGCCGGCGGGTAGTGGACGTGCCTCGTGAACGCGCCGAGCATCGGCGCGAGCACGCGCGAGAGCAGGGCGAGGCGCCACGGCGCCGACCGTCGCGTCGCCTCCTCGCATTGCCTGCGCGCGAGCGCCGCGTGCATCGCTTCGTCGCGGCTGTGTATGCGCGCGATGCGGAACACGACGGAGCTCAGCGTCACGTCCTCGACGCCGCGCTGCAACTGGCGGTTCAGGCGGTTCGGCAGCTCCTCGCCGATGACGACCATCGCCCAGAACAGCGCGGATCCGGGGGGTATCCATCGCCCCAGCGCATGGCCGAGGCGCACCCCGGCGCTTTGCGGCAGCGCGAGCGCGATGCCGCTGCGCCGGATCAGCTCGACGAACATCAGGCTGTGCCCGGCCTCCTCGCGGATCTCGCGCAGGTACGCGGCGCGCGTGTGCGGATCGCCGCTGCGCCACGCGAGCAGCGCGAGCCGCTCGACGAAAAGCGCCTCGAGCCAGAGCCCGGTCTGCAGCAGGTGCAGGTATTCGCAGTGCGACAAGCGCTGGCGATCGGCCAGCGGCAGCGCCTCGAATTCGGGCACCCCGGCGAGCGACAGCGCGTCGGGCGGCAGCCACCAGCATTGGTGATCGACCGCGTCCCAGTCGATCTGGAACAGAGGGTCTTCGTAGGGAGCGGTGGTGTTCGCGGAGAGCTGCACGTCGGGGAAATCCGGCTCGGCCTGCGGACCCCGGCGGATCGGGCCCGATCACTGGCAATATACCGGCATGCACGCCTGCGGCAAACCATCGGGGTGGTGAGCTGAAACTCGACCTGTTCCACGAGTTCGCGGTGCCGCCGCAGCTGGCCCGCGGCGAGGCCGCCACCTACGCGGAAACGCTCGAGGAAATCGAGCTCGCCGACCGCCTGGGATTCAATGGCGTGTGGCTGGTCGAGCATCATTTCATGCCGGGCTATTCGCATTCGTCCAAGCCCGAGCTGATCCTCGCCGCGCTCGCGCGACGCACGTCGCGGCTGCGGCTGGGACTGGGCGTCATCCCGTTGCCCTATCACCACCCGGTGCACGTCGCCGAGCGCGTCGCGACGCTGGACCTGCTCTGCGACGGCAGGCTCGAGGTCGGCGTCGGACGGGGTTTCTCGCCGCCGGAATACGCGGCGTTCGGGGTCCGGATGGCGGACAGCCGCGCGCGGGTCGACGAGTCGCTCGCGATCCTGCGCGCGGCCGGAGGCGACGCAGCGGTACGGTTCGACGGCGCGCACTACCGGCTCGACGGCGTGAGCGTCGTTCCGAAACCCGTGCAGCGCCCGCATCCACCGCTGTGGAGCGCCGCGGTCAGTCCCGAGACCTTCGAATGGGCTGCGCGAAACGGCCTGGGCGTCCTCGCCGGTCCCTTCAAGCCCTGGTTCATGGTGGCGTCGGACATCCGCCGCTACCGCGCGCTGTGGACGCACGCGGCGCCGATGCGCATCGGCATGACCATCGGCATGCTGTGCCTGCGCGACGGTGCGCGGGCGCGCCGGCTGGCGGCGCCGGCATTCCGGTGGTTCTACGACGAGCTGCTGCGCGTCACCGCGCCGGTGCTCGAGAACCTGCTGCCGAGCTACGAGCAGTTCCACGACCTGGGGCGCTTCCGGCGCCTCGCACGCTGGGGCGCGCGGCCGCGCATCCTCGACCTCGCGGGGCTGACCGTCGCGGGCTCGCCGGACGAATGCCTCGCCCGCATCCGCCGCTACCGTGATGCCGGCGTCACCCACCTGCTGTGCGCGGTCGGCGCGGGCGCATTGCCGACCGACGTCGTTCGCGAATCCCTCGAATGCATCGCCGCCGACGTCCTGCCGGCGCTCGCGCAGCCGTGAAACCGGGCTCATGCGCGTCGTCGTGACGGGTGCCGCGGGCCGGCTCGCGCAGGTCGTGCTCCCGATGCTCTGTGCCGACGCCGCCATCGGGCAGGTGACCGGCATCGATCGCGTGCAGCCCGCGTTCCGGCACGCGAAATTCGAGGCGGTCGTCGCCGACATCGCCGGCGCTGCCGCGCATGCGCCGTTGCGCGGTGCGCAGGCGCTGGTGAACCTCGCATTCGTGCTGCTGCGCGGGCACCGCGCCGTGCAGGACATGCGGCGCGACAACGTCGACGGAACCCGTGCGCTGCTCGCGGCGGCGGATGCCGCCGGTGTGGGACCGATCCTGCACCTGTCCTCCGCCGCGGTCTACGGCCGAGGCACCGACATCACCGAGGACGCGCCGCTCGCGCCGCTGCCCGGCTTCCACTATGCGTTGCACAAGGCCGAAGTCGACGCCTGGATCGCGCAGGCGCTGCCGCGCGCCGCGGTGCTGCGCCCGACGATCATCCTGGGTCCCCATGCGCAGCCGCTGCTGAAGCAGCTCGCCGCGGCGCCATGCTATCCGCGGCTGCCCGATCCCCAGCCGCAGCTGCAGTGCGTCCACGAGGACGACGTCGCGCAGGCGATCGCGCAGGCACTCGTGCGGCGCGCGTCGGGCGCGTTCAACCTGGCCGCGCCGACCACGTTCACGCTGCGCGAGCTGGTGCGCGCGCGGCGACCGCGTGCACCCGGCGTGCCCCCCGCGCTCGCCCGCACCGCGCTTGCGCTGCTCTGGCGGGTGACCGGCTGGGGGGGCGAGCCGGGATGGTTCGACGGCATCGGCGAATCGCTGACGCTGGACTGCAGCCGCGCCGCCGCGGTGCTCGGCTGGCGTCCCCGCCATGTGCACTGGCGCGAGATCGCGGGGGTAATAGAATGACGCGTGGGGGTGGAGAACATGCAACTGATGGATGAACTGCAGCGGCGGCTCGAAGGCGAATCGAGTCTCTTCCGCGCGCAACTGCTGCGCGAGGACATCGCGCGCCTGTCGAAGCTCGGCGAGCTCGCGCACGCTGCCGACGAGTACGGCGCATTCACGAAGGCCGCGATGCGCCTGGGCTGGACGCAGGGCGACGCACGCACCCAGGAGCTCGCGGGGCCGCTGACGGCGCTGCTCGACGCGGTCTACGCGTACTACCGTGGAGGGGGCGGGGACACAGCGGCGACGCAAGCGGCCGGGGAGGCTGCCGGAACGACGCAGATGCAGCCGCGTGATGCGGCCCAGGAAGCGCGCATCGCCGCCGCCTGGCACGAGCTGCACCGCGTGAGGATGGAAAGGCTGGTCGGCTGCCTGTCCAACCCGGTGCCCAGGCCGACCGATTGACGGTCGTGGTTCCTGCGCGGTCCGGCGCCGGGTTCAGACCTCGGCGGCGGACGCCTGGGCCATCGCGTGCGGGCCGCAGAACACTGCGTGCAGAGTTCCCATCACGGTGACGACGTCGCGACTCGCAAGCGAGTAGAGCACCGTCTGCCGGATGCGGCGGCTCGACACGACGCCTTCGCGACGCAGCACCGCCAGGTGCTGCGAAATGCCGGACTGGCTCAACCCGACCGCGCGCTCGAGCTCCCCGACCGACCGCTCGCCATCCGCGAGCTGGCACAGGATCACCAGGCGCGCCGAATTGGACATCGCCTTCAGGAGCTTGGCCGCACGACGCGCGTTCTGCTCCAGCTCCGACAGCCGTGCGCCGGAGCCTTCGCGGACGCGATCGACCGTGGCTGTTTCCGATCGATCCTTCATTGCCGACGGTCGAATCCCTGCGGGTCCCGGGCGTTCAGGCACATCCGGCGAAGCCGTCGGCTGCCATCTTCGCCTCGTAGGGTCCGGCGACCGCGGTGCCGGGGGTCAGCGTCCCCTTCGCCGAAGCCCAGTCCTCGGGCTTGAGGATGATCAGCCAGCCCGCCCCGTAGGGATCCTCGTTGGCGAGCGAAGGCTTGTTCACCAGCGCCTCGTTGATCTCGACGATCTCGCCGCCGGCCGCCGACTTGGCCGGGCCGACCCACTTGCCGGACTCGACGGTCGCGCAGGACTTGCCGGCCTGCACCGGCCGCCCGACCTTCTTGGGCGTGAACGCGACGAGCTGGCCGGCCATCGCGGTCGCGACGGTGGTCATTCCCAGCTTCACGTTGCCGTCGCCCTGCTCCTTGAACCAGATGTGGTTCTCGACGTCGTACAGCAGCTCGTCGGGCATGTTGCAGCCGCGCACAGTGGCCATGGGCGCTCCTCTATCGATACGGAATTCGTCAGGATTCTAGGCGCAGCGGACGCGAGGCACAACAGAACTCGCCCAATCCCTCGACCTCCATCTTGCCGCCGACGAACAGGACCAGGTGCCGCACGAGCATCGCCATCATTCGCTGGCGCTGCGCGCTCGCCTCGTTCGCGGGTTCGAGGCCGAGCAGGTTGTAGTGGTAGGCGATCTCGCGGCAGGTCTCGCGGCAGGCGTTGAAGCTCGGAAGGTCCTGCGCACCCTGGCGGTGCAGGGCGAGGAGACGGAAGCCCTCGCGGGTGTCGGTCGTCGGAACCTCGCCGCGGGTCTCGACCCACTGCGTCAGCACGTCCTCGGCGAGGTCGAGCATCGCCCGTGCCGCGGCGGGCGCATCCGGCAGTGCCGCGGCCGCGTCGATCGCGGCGTCGAAATCCGCAATCGCACGCGCCCCCCCCGCTTGCGGCTCGCGCCGCTGCGCCGCCCCCGGTGAAGGCAGGTTCGCGCCTCGGGCCGGCCCTTCGGCGCTCACGCCAATCCCTTTTCCTTCAGCGCCTCGAGGCCATCGGAGACGTTCTCCTGCACGCCGACGTTGCGCGGCGACAGGCCGAGGGCGATGCCGAGCAGCTGCGTGAAGTAGAGCATCTTCACCTTCGTCTTCTCGCCCAGCACCTTCTCGGCGCGGACCTGGTGCATCTCGAGGCCCGAATGGCAGGTCGGGCATTCGGTGGCGATGACGTCGGCGCCGGCGGCTTCGGCCGCGCGCAGGATGTTCAGCACCAGCTTCGTCGACGTGTCGCTGTCGGACAGCGTGTGCGCGCCGCCGCAGCAGGCGGTCTTCAGCGGGAAGTCGACGTTGGTGGCGCCCGCCGCCTCGAGCAGGTCGTCCATGAAGTGCGGCTGGGACGTCGATTCGGTGCCGGGCCCCTTGTCCTTCTCCGGGAAGATGTGGCGCGGCCGCGTGTACATGCAGCCGTAGTAGTTGGCGACCTTGAGTCCCTTCAGCGAATTGGACACGCGGCTGCGCAGCTCGCCTTCGCCGATGCCGTGCTTGATCCAGTCCAGTGCGTGGATCGTCTCGAGCTGCCCCGCCTGGTACGTCGCGTGGCCGGCCTTCGCCGAGATGCGGCCGACGACCTCGCGCGACGACTCGTCGTGCGCGAGGTCGTGCTCCGCCTTCTTCAGGTTGTGATAGCAGCCGTTGCACGGCGCCATCACGACAGACGCGTGCATCTC
>JAJXTF010000020.1 GCA_021784125.1 Pseudomonadota bacterium
CTACGTCGCGGTCGGCATCTCGGGGGCGATCCAGCACATGGCCGGCATGAAGGACAGCAAGGTCATCGTCGCGATCAACAAGGATGCCGAGGCGCCGATCTTCCAGATCGCCGATTACGGCCTGGTCGGCGACCTGTTCGAGATCATCCCGGCCCTGACGCGAGAGCTGTCGGCCTGAGGCCGCGGGGCGCGCGCCGGATGCGCTACCCTATGGCGTTCATCCTCCGCTGCCGATTGCCATGAGCACCTACCACGCCCCCCTCGCCGACATGAAGTTCGTGCTGAACGAACTGGCGGGATTGCCCCAGGTCGCGAAGCTTCCGGGTTTCGATGACGCGACGCCGGACACCGTCAGCGCAATCCTGGAGGAGGCGGGCCGGTTCGCGACCGAGATCCTCGATCCCCTCAACGCCAGCGGCGACCGCGAAGGCGCGGTGCTTCTTCCCGACGGCACGGTGAAGACGCCTGCGGGATTCAAGGACGCCTACAGGCAGTACGCCGAGAACGGCTGGAACGGCCTGACCAAGCCGGTCGAGTTCGGCGGCCAGGGACTGCCGCAGCTCGTCGCGACGGCAGTCGAGGAAATGTGGCATGCATCGAACATGGCTTTCGACCTCTGCCCGCTGCTGACGCAGGGCGCGATCGATGCAATCGAGCTCTGCGGGACGCCGGAGCAGAAGGCGCGCTTCCTGCCGGCGATGGTCTCCGGCAAGTGGACCGGGACGATGAACCTGACCGAGCCGCAGGCGGGATCCGACCTCGCCGCGGTTCGCACGCGCGCGGTCCCCCAGGGTGACGGCAGCTACCGGCTCAGCGGCCAGAAGATCTTCATCACCTTCGGCGAGCACGACTACACCGATAACATCATCCACCTGGTGCTTGCGCGAACGCCGGATGCGCCGGAAGGCGTCAAGGGCATCTCGCTGTTCATCGTTCCCAAGATGCTGGTCAACGCCGACGGCTCGCTCGGTGCGCGCAACGACGTCCGCTGCGTATCGCTCGAGCACAAGCTCGGCATCCACGCGAGTCCGACCGCGGTCCTCGCCTATGGCGATCGCGGCGGTGCCGTCGGCTACCTGGTCGGCGAGGAGAATCGCGGCCTCGAATACATGTTCATCATGATGAATTTTGCCCGCTTCTCGGTGGGGATGGAGGGCGTGGGGCTGTCGGAGCGCGCCTACCAGCGCGCCGTGGCCTACGCCCGCGATCGCGTCCAGGGCAGGCCGGTCGGCGCCGACCGGGCGGCGAAGCCCGCGGCGATCATCGAGCATCCGGACATCAGGCGGATGCTGATGACCATGCGGGCGTACACGGAAGCGATGCGCGCCGTCGGGTACGTGACCGCAGCCGCGATGGACAACGCGCGGCGCTCGCCGGAACCCGACGCGCGGCGGCAGCACCAAGCCTTCGTCGACTTCATGATCCCGATCGTCAAGGGCTGGTGCACGGAGACCGCGCAGGAAGTGACCTACCTCGGTGTCCAGGTGCACGGCGGCATGGGTTTCATCGAGGAGACCGGTGCGGCGCAGCACTATCGCGATGCGCGCATCATCACGATCTACGAGGGGACCACCGGCATCCAGGCCAACGACCTGATCGGACGCAAGACTGCGCGCGATGGCGGTACGGTCGCGCGTGCCATCGCGTCCCGGGCCGCCAGGGTGGCCGCCGACTGCGCCGCGAGCACCGACCCATCGCTCGAGGCGATCGGCCTGGGGCTCGCGTCGGCGCTGCGCCCCCTCGAGGGCGCGATCGACTGGGTGGTGAAGACCAGTGCCGCCGACCCGCGCGCTGCGCATGCCGGTGCGGTTCCCTATCTCAAGCTGTGGGGCCTTGTCGCCGGCGGGTGGCAGATGGCGCGGGCCGCGCAGATCGCGGTCCGGCAGCGCGACGAGGGCGGCGGCGACGCAGGGTTCTGCAATGCCAAGCTCGTGACCGCGCGCTACTACGCCGAGGCGTTGCTGCCGCAGGCCGAGGCCTGCGCGCACGCGGTGACCGAGGGCAGCGCCAGCGCGCTGGCGCTCGCGAACGAGCAGTTCTGACGTCGCGCATCGCGCCGGCGTATCGCTGCGCAGCGGTGACGGACGGAGGTTGCGCCATGCCGAAGCTCGATCGATCCGCCTTCTATTCCGACCTCGAGCGGCGGCTCGGCGAGACGCGCGCGAGCGGCCTGTACAAGACCGAGCGTGTCCTGGTGTCGCGACAGGGCCCCGAGGTGACCGGTGACGACGGCGTCACGCGGATCAACCTCTGCTCGAACAACTACCTCGGACTCTCGGGCGACGATGCGCTTGTCGCCCAGGGAGCCGAGACGCTGCGGCGCTACGGCTACGGCCTGTCTTCGGTGCGCTTCATCTGCGGCACCCAGACCATCCACAAGGAGCTCGAGGCGCGGCTGGCGCGCTTCGTCGGCACCGAGGATGCGATCCTCTACGCCGCCGCTTTCGATGCCAATGGCGGACTGTTCGAGTGCCTGTTCGACGACAGCGATGCCATCGTCTCCGACGAGCTGAACCACGCGTCGATCATCGACGGCATCAGGCTCTGTCGTGCGCAGCGGTTCCGCTACGCCCACGACGACATGGCGGATCTCGAGGCGAAGCTCGAAGCAGCGGCGTCGTATCGCTACCGGATCATCGCGACCGACGGCGTGTTCTCGATGGACGGGACGATCGCGCGGCTCGACGCGATCTGCGATCTCGCCGATCGCCACGATGCGCTGGTGATGGTCGACGACAGCCACGCGACCGGCTTCATGGGCAGGACGGGACGCGGCACGCACGAGCATCACGGGGTGATCGGGCGCGTGGACATCGTCACCGGCACGCTGGGCAAGGCACTCGGCGGGGCGATGGGAGGCTTCACGGCGGGCCGCAAGCCGCTTATCGAGATCCTCCGCCAGCGCTCGCGGCCCTACCTCTTCTCCAACAGCCTGGCGCCGGTGATCGTCGGCACCTCGCTCTACGTCCTGGACCGGCTGGCCGCATCGACCGCGCTGCGCGACCGGCTGTTCGACAATGCGGCCCAGGTGCGAACTGCGCTGGGTGGCATGGGCTACACGCTCAAGCCGGGCACGCATCCGATCATCCCGGTGATGGTTTTCGAGGCGCCGCTCGCGCAGCAGCTCGCCGACCGGCTGTATCGCGACGGCGTGCTCGTCACGGGTTTCTTCCATCCGGTGGTGCCGCTCGGCCAGGCCCGCGTGCGCGTGCAGGTCTCGGCGGCGCACACGCGCGCGCAGCTCGACCTGGCGATGGAGGCGTTCTCCGCCGCCGGCCGCGAGCTCGGGATCCTGCGGCCGGGCCGAAGCTGATGCATCGCGTCCTGGTGATCGGGGCCAGCGGCCAGATCGGCAGCGAGCTGGTCGACGCGCTGGTCGACGCCCATGGCGCAGCGAACGTGGTCGCTGGCGATCTGCGCGCCGCCGCGACGCCTTCGGCTGTGCAGTTCGTCACCCTGGACACGCTCGACGCCGCAAGGCTGCGCGAGGTCGTTGCGCAGCACCGCATCGACCACGTCTACCAGCTGGCGGCACTGCTGTCGGCGGTCGGCGAGGCGGCGCCCCTCCAGACCTGGACCCTCAACGTCAACGCGCTGCTCAACGTCCTGGAACTCGCCCGCGAGGGACGGGTCGCGCGCGTGTTCTGGCCATCGTCGATCGCCGCCTTCGGCCCCCGCAGCCAGCGCGACGACACGCCGCAGGCGACGGTCATGGATCCGGGAACGATGTACGGGGTTACCAAGGTCGCAGGCGAGCGCCTGTGCGAGTACTACTTCCGCAGGTTCGGCGTCGATGTCAGGAGCGTTCGCTATCCCGGGGTGCTGGGCAGCAGGACCCCGCCCGGAGGCGGGACCACCGATTACGCGATCGAGATGTTCCAGGCGGCAAAGCGCGGCGAGCCGTACCGGTGCTTCCTCGGGCCCGACACCCGGCTGCCGATGATCGGCATGCCCGATGTCCTGCGTGCGACCCTCGAGCTGATGGAAGCCGACGCGGCGCAACTTGGTGTGCACGCCTCCTACAACCTCGCGGCGTCGAGCTTCACGCCCGCCGAGCTTCACGCGGCGATCCGCCGTTTCGCACCGGGCTTCGAGGTGACCTACGCGCCGGATTTCCGGCAGGCGATCGCCGATTCCTGGCCGCGCACGATCGACGATGGCGAGGCGCGCAGCGACTGGGGCTGGCGCCCGCAGTTCGATTTCGAGGGACTTGTCGCCCACATGTGGGAGGCGATTCCGCGCGACTGGCCCCTCCCGGGATCGGGAAGCTGAGCGGTCCCCGGGGAGCGCCTGCCGACGAATCGCGTTGTCCGGGCATCGATCGCGGCGTATTCTCGGACTGCAATGCTGGGGCATCGCGCGTTGCGGACGGCACTGGCGGCAGTGACGTCTCGGGGAGAAGACCATGTCGATCTATGGCGGACGCAGGGCCTGGAAGGATTTCAACGACATCTACCAGAAGACGGTCGTTGGCGAATCGGCGCATCGGGAAACCCGGGCCGCGGTGGCCAGCGACGAGTGGCTGGCCCTGCGCAAGGCGGCGCCGGCCAACTACCTGCTGCCTTCCACGTTGAAATGGATCCAGGGCCTTCCGGCCGACGTCTATCCCGTCACGCTGGTGGCCCGCTACCCGCGCATCGTCAACCTGATCGCCGCGCAATGGACCGATCGCGCGGGCTGTCCATTGCTGCTCGATGAGCTCATGGGCGATCGCCGTGGCGGGCGGAGCGGATTTCCTCCCGACGCGCACCGCGACATCGTGGGGCTGCAGGAGTACTGGTACAACGGTCACGGGCTCCGCTGAAGGCGACGCGGATCGCGCTGCGCTCAGTACCGGGCGTTGCCCGGCGTCCTCGGAAACGGAATGACGTCGCGCACGTTGGCGAGCCCCGTCACGTAGGCGATCGTGCGCTCGAATCCAAGGCCGAAGCCGGCGTGCGGGACGCTGCCGTAGCGGCGCAGGTCCCGGTACCAGCCGTAGTGCGCCGCGTCGAGCCCCGCTTCGGACAGTCGCGCGTCGAACACGTCGAGGCGCTCCTCGCGCTGGCTGCCGCCGATGATCTCGCCGATCCCCGGTGCGAGCACATCCATCGCAGCGACGGTCCTGCCGTCGTCGTTGACGCGCATGTAGAACGCCTTGATCTCCTTCGGGTAGTTCATCACGACCACCGGCTTGCCGACGTGGGTCTCGGCCAGATAGCGCTCGTGCTCCGATTGCAGGTCGATGCCCCAGCGGACCGGGAATTCGAACTTCTGCTTGGCGCGCTCGAGGATGCCGATCGCCTCGGTGTAGTCCATGCGCACGAACTCCGAGTCGACGATGCCCTGGAGCTTGGCAATCAGGCCTTTCTCGATGCGCTCGTCGAAGAACGCCATGTCGTCGGCGCGCTCCGTCAGCACCGCGTCGAACGTGTGCCTGAGCAGGGCTTCGGCGAGCGTCGCGTCGTCGGCGAGGTCGGCGAAGGCGATCTCCGGTTCGATCATCCAGAACTCGGCGAGGTGTCGGCTGGTGTTGGAGTTCTCGGCGCGGAAGGTCGGACCGAAGGTGTAGACCTTGGACATCGCCATGCAATAGGTCTCGACGTTCAGCTGTCCGGACACGGTCAGGAAGGCTTCGCGGCCGAAGAAGTCGGCCCCGAAATCGATGCCGCCGTCGGGCCGGCGGGGCAGGTTCGTCAGGTCCAGCGTCGAGACCCGGAAGAGCTCGCCGGCACCTTCGGCGTCGGAGGCGGTGATGATCGGCGTGTTGACCCAGAAGAAACCATGCTCGCTGAAGAAGCGGTGGATCGCCTGCGCGACAGTGTGCCGCACCCGCGTCACGGCACCGATGACATTGGTGCGCGGCCGAAGATGCGCGACCTCGCGCAGGAACTCGAGGGTGTGCGGCTTCGGCTGGATCGGATACGAATCGGGATCCTCGACCCAGCCGATCACGCGCAACGCGCCCGCCTGCAGTTCGAAAGGCTGGCCCTTCGCGGGCGAGGGGACGACGTTGCCCGTCGCCTCGACCGCGCAGCCTGCGGTGAGGTGGAGCACCTCGCTCGCATAGTTCGGAAGCGAGCTCGGCACGACGACCTGCACCGGATGGAAACCCGAGCCGTCGCCGACGTGAACGAACGAGATGCCGGCCTTGGAATCGCGCCGGGTGCGCACCCAGCCGCGCAGGGTGACGGGGCGGTCAGCGGGTGCGCGACCGGCCAGGATGTCGGCACAAGCCATCGTGGTCATCGGAAACCTCCGGCAAAAACCGGGAACTCTACCGCGGATGGCGCCGGCGGGCGACCGTCGCCCTTTCGCCATGGCGCGCAGGGGCGTTGACCCGGATCAAACCGGGCGCGGGACCGGGGGCTCGCAGGCCGATCGTGGCGGTAATATTAGGCATGGACGCTGCAACCCCAAACTGACGGGCAACTGCGCCTGTTCCGGATCGTGAGCATCAAGTCGCAACCACGACCATTGCGCGGTGCCGAGGTGTTCGACCTCGCGACCGGCGAGCGGCGCGCAGGTACCGGGACGCTGCGGATCGGTGTCGATCTCGGCGGCAGCAAGACCGAGGTCGTCGCCCTCGATGCCGACGGCGGCGAGCGCCTGCGCCGGCGCGAGGCGACGCCGCAGAACGACTACCCCGCCATGCTGGACCTCGTGGTGGCGCTGGTCGCGGAAGCGGAGCGATCCTGCGGCGCGGCGGCCGGCAGCGCGCGCGTGGGAATCGGCACGCCGGGCTCGCTGTCGCGCGCGACCGGGTTGCTGCGCGGCTCGAACTCGGTGTGCATGAACGGCATGCCGGTCCGGCGCGATCTGGAGGCGCGCCTCGCGCGCCCGATAGCGATCGCCAACGATGCGAACTGCTTTGCGCTCTCCGAAGCGACCGACGGTGCGGGCTGTGACGCCGACGTCGTGTTCGGGGTCATCCTGGGAACCGGTGTCGGTGGCGGGGTGGTGGTGCGGGGAGAACTGATCGATGGACCCAACGGCATCGCCGGTGAATGGGGCCACAATCCGCTGCCCTGGCCGCACGCGGAGGAATGCCCGGGTCCGACGTGTTTCTGCGGGCGGCGCGGCTGCATCGAAACCTGGCTGTCGGGCCCCGGGCTGGTGCGCGATCATCGCTCGGCCGGGGCTTCGGACGCGAACTTGACCGCGAAGGACATCGTCGCCCGGGCCGGCGCCGGGGATGGACGTTGCGAGGCCACGCTTGCGCGCTACGAAGAACGGCTCGCCCGCGCGCTCGCGCACCTGATCAACATTCTCGATCCCGGCGTCATCGTACTGGGCGGCGGCCTGTCCAACGTCGATCGCTGGTACCAGACGGTGCCGCGGCTGTGGGGCCGCTGGGTCTTCTCCGATCGCGTCGACACCCGGCTTCTGCGCAACGTCCACGGCGACTCCAGCGGCGTGCGCGGCGCGGCCTGGATCGCTGCCTAGACGCGCCCCGACGACGTCCCGGCGCTTCCTCTTCCCGAATCGGCCCGAACGCCGGCGCCGATGACGGGTCACATGCCGCTGTAGTTCGGTCCGCCGCCGCCCTCCGGCGTCACCCAGCGGATGTTCTGCCGCGGATCCTTGATGTCGCAGGTCTTGCAGTGCACGCAGTTCTGGGCGTTGATCTGCAGGCGGCGCGCCGCAGCGGCCGGCGCTGCGGCATCGACAGTGCCGTCGTGACCGGCATCGACGAACTCGTAGACGCCTGCGGGACAATAGCGCGCTTCGGGGCCGTCGTAGATCCGCAGGTTCACGTCGACCGGGATCGTCGGATCGCGCAGCTGCAGGTGGACCGGCTGGTCCTCCGTGTGGTTGGTGTTCGACAGGTAGACCGACGACATGCGATCGAAGCTCAGGACCCCGTCGTACCTCGGATACGCGATCGGCGCCATTTCCGCCGCCGGGCGCAGCGCCTCGTTGTCGGGCTTGTCGTGGCGCAGCGTCCACGGCACGAGCGCCCCCAGACCGATGTCGTTCAGCCACATGTGGACGCCGCCGTGCAGCGTGCCGGCCCACATTCCGTAGCGCAGCCCGGGCTTCACGTTGCGCACCTTGTAGAGGTCCTCGTAGACCCACGACGAGCGCCACGATGACGCGTAGTCGGCGAGCTCGTCGTGCGAGCGATCGGCGCCGACGGCGGCGAACGCGGACTCGGCGGCGAGCATGCCGGTCTTCATCGCGTTGTGCGACCCCTTGATGCGCGGGAGGTTGACGAAACCCGCCGCGCAGCCGACGAGCGCGCCCCCGGGGAAGCTGAGTTTCGGCACCGACTGCAATCCGCCTTCGTTGATCGCGCGCGCGCCGTAGCCGATGCGCTTGCCGCCCTCGAGCAGCGGGCGGATGTCCGGATGGAGCTTGAAGCGCTGAAATTCGTCGTAGGGCGACAGATGCGGGTTCGCGTAGTTCAGGTGAACGACGAAGCCGACGGCGGCGAGGTTGTCGCCGAAGTGATAGATGAACGACCCGCCACCGGTCGCGTCGTCGAGCGGCCAGCCCTGGCTGTGCATCACCAGGCCGCGCTGGTGCCGCTGCGGCGCGACCTGCCACAGCTCCTTGATCCCGATGCCGTACTTCTGCGGATCGACGCCATCGCGCAGGTTGAACCGGCGCATGAGCTCCTGCGACAGCGACCCCCGGCAGCCCTCCGCGAACAGCGTGTAGCGCGCGCGCAGCTCCATCCCGGGCTGGTAGTCGGCCTTGTGCGTCCCGTCCCTGGCGACGCCCATGTCGCCGGTCGCGACCCCCGTCACCGCGCCGCGCTCGTCGTAGAGCACCTCGGCCGCGGGGAATCCGGGATAGATCTCGACCCCGAGCCCCTCGGCCTCGGTCGCGAGCCAGCGACAGACATTGCCGAGGCTCGCGATGTAGTTGCCGTGATTGCCCATCAGCGGCGGCAGCGCCCAGTTCGGGATGCGCCAGGACTTGCGCTCGGTCAGGACAAGGAAACGATCCTCGCCGACCGGCGTGTCGAGCGGCGCGCCGCGGGCTTTCCAGTCCGGGACGAGCTCGTCGAGCGCCCGCGGATCGATGACGGCGCCGGAGAGGATGTGGGCACCGATCTCCGAACCCTTCTCGAGGACGCATACCGACACCTCGCGCGAGGCGCCGGCGGCGAGCTGCTTGAGGCGGATGGCCGAGGCGAGGCCCGCGGGGCCGCCGCCGACGATCACCACGTCGTACTCCATCGCTTCGCGAGTCATCGGGGACCTCGGGCGCCGCGGCGCGCCAGTAGGAAGAGGGCCTCAATTATAATGACCCGTCGACCAGGAAAGCCCGCAGTCTTGGCAGAACAGCGCGTCCTCGTGCACACGTCGTTGCAGTCCGTTCGCTGGGGCGACATGGACATGCTCGGTCACGTCAACAACAACACCGTCTATTTCCGCTACATGGAGCAGGGACGCATCGAGTGGGTCGACCGGCGCAGCGGGCGTCCGGTGCCGTTGCCAGCGTCCGTGCCGGCACCGATGCAGGGACCGGCGTCGTGACGGGGGCCCGGCGAAGCGGCCGGCAGCCATGAAGCTCCTCGCAATCCTCGCCGCGCTGGGTTTCGAGCAGTGGCGGGCATTCGAATGGCGCGCCGCGTTCGAGCGTGGATTCCGCGAATATGCCCGCGCCATCGAGCAGCGGTTCAACGGCGGTACGCGTGGCCAGGGCAGCGTGGCCGCCACCCTCGCGATCCTTCCGCCGGTGGCTGCCGTGGCGCTGGCCTGGGCGCTGCTCGACCGCGCGCACCCGGTGCTCGGGCTGCTGCTCGATTTCGCCATCCTCTATCTGCTGATGGGTTTCCGGCATTTCAGCCATGCGATATCGCTGATCATCGTGGCGCTGAAAGGCGGCGATCTCGTCGCGGCACGCCGCGCCCTTGCCGCGTGGCGCGGCGTGTCGTCCTCCGAGCTGTCGAGTCAGGACGTGGCGAGGCTCGCGATCGAGCGCGGCTTCACCGACGCGTATCGCCAGGTGTTCGCCGTGCTGTTCTGGTTCGTGGTCCTCCCCGGGCCCGCAGGGGCCGTGCTCTATCGCATCGCGGCCCTGCTCGCGGCGCAGTGGAAAGGGCTGGTTCCCGGCGACGAAACCAGCGTCATCGCGCGCTCGCTCGAGGTCTTCGGCCAGCCCGCGCGGCGCCTGCTGTGGCTGCTCGACTGGGTTCCGGCGCGGCTGACCGCGCTGGCGTTTGCGGCCGTGGGCGATTTCGAGGACGCGATTTACTGCTGGCGCACGCAGGCGCGCCACTGGCCCGCTGCGCTGGGCGGCGAGACGATGGGAATCTTGCTCGCCACCGGGGGTGGGGCGCTCGGCGTGCAACTCGGCGGGCCGCTGCCCGGGATCGGCGGCGAGCCGGAGCTTCGCCCCGACATCGGCACCGGGGATGCGGTCGAGGTCGAGGTGCTGCCGTCGGCGGTCGGCCTCGTCTGGCGCGCGCTGGTGCTGTGGCTGTTGCTCGTGTTTTTGCTGTCGCTGGCGAACTGGGCGCCGTAGCGGGTCCCGGCGCGGCGTCAGCGGGCGGGATCGCGCGCGGCAGCCGCTTCGCGCAGCAGCGTCCGCAGCAATTCGACGCGCTGGGCTGCGATGCGCCCGGCGCGCACGGCTGCCTGCACGACGCAGCCCGGTTCGGTGTCGTGCCGGCAATCGCGAAAGCGGCATTCCCCGGCCAGCTCGCGCAGTTCCACGAACGCATGCTCGATCGCCGACGCCGTGCAGTGGGCGAGGCCGAAAATCGTCATTCCCGGGGAGTCGACGATCCAGCCGTCGTCGTCGGCCAGCCGGTAGAGTGCGGTCGACGACGTCGTGTGCCGCCCGCTGCGCAGCGCCTGCGAGATTTCGCCCGTCCGCGCCCGGGTCTGCGGCAGCAGGGTGTTGATCAGCGTCGATTTGCCCATGCCCGATTGCCCGATGACGACGCTGTGCTGGCCGGCGATCCATGGCCGCAGCGGCGAGACGTCGTGGGTGGCGGATACGCGCACCACCGGGTAGCCGAGCCTGGCGTAGGGCTCGAAGCGCTCGGCAAATGCCGCGGCGCCGGCGAGATCGGCCTTGTTGACGACGAGCACGAAGCGGCAGCCCTCGGTTTCGGCGGCGATGATCCAGCGATTGAGCAGGTGCTCGTCGACCGGAACGTCCGGCGCAACCACACCCAGCACCTGCGTGACGTTGGCGGCAAGCAGCTTCTCCCTGAAGCCGTCGGAGCGGTAGAACAGGTTGCCGCGGGGCCGGACGTCGACGATGGCGCCGCCTGTCACGGCGCGCTCCACGTCGACGCGATCGCCGCAGGCCAGCGTCGTCTTGCGTCCCTTCAGGACGCACTCGAGCGGACCGTGGCCGTCGACGTCGACCAGGTAATGCCGGCGATGGGCCGCGACGACGAGCCCGGAGACGAGCTCTGCAACGCGCTGCGGCTGCCGGGTGGCGGGCATTTCGCGCCGGGCGCTCACCCTGCGAGCAGGCGCTCGACCTTGGCGGCGCAGATCAGGTCGTTGCGCGTCACGCCGCCGGCGTCGTGCGTCGACCACGCGACCAGGCAGCGGTTGTACGAGACCGCGAGGTCGGGATGGTGATTCTCGCGGTTGGCGACGAAGGCCAGCGCATTCACGAACCCGAGGGTCTCGTGGTAATCGGCGAAGGTCAGCGCTTTCGCGATGGCGTCGCCCTGCAGCGCCCAGCCGGGGAGTGCCGCGAGACCGCGCGCGATCTCGCCCGCCGGCAGCCTTGCGGCGCCGGGCGTGCAGCGCATCGCGGCGAGCGCGGCCGCCTCGGCGTCGCGCGTCATGGCTTGAAGTGATAGTAGTGCTGGTTCAGGTAGGCGGCGACGTCCTTCTCCTCGTCCGGGAAGAACCCGGAGTTGAGCTGCGTATTGCACATCGTGACTTGCGACAGCAGCTGCGATGCGCTCTTCACTCGGCGGTCCTTGCGCGTGTAGATCGCGTCGGGGTTGCCTCCGAACTTGCTGGCGTGACAGGACTGGCAGTCCTTCGTGACCAGCTTCTCGCCCTTGTGCGGATCGGCGTTGGCGAAAGGCGCGGGCTGTTGCGCCGAAGCGGTGGCGGCGAAGGCGGCGAGCAGCGCAGCGACACAGATGCGGATGATCATCGTGGTTCCTCAGGCAGTGGCAGGGGCGGACGCCAGCGAGACGAGGCGCGCGACGCGCTGGCTTGCCGGCGGATGTGAATCGTAGAAGGCCGAATAGATCGGGTCGGGAGTCAGCGTCGACGCATTGTCCTCGTAGAGCTTGATCAGCGCTGCCACCAGTGCGGTCGCCGACGCATTGCGGGCGGCGAAGGCGTCGGCCTCGAACTCGTGGCGACGCGAATACGCGGTGGCCACCGGCGCGAGGATGAAAGTGAACACCGGAAGCGCGAGCATGAACAGCGCGAGCGCGACCCCTGGCCGCGACATTGCCACCGCGACCTCCGGGGCGGGAATGCCCAGCCCCGCGTAGAACCAGCCGGCCTTGATCAACCCGCCGAGCAGCCCGAGCAGGACCAGCGACAGTGCGGCCGACCAGAGGATGCGCTTGACGATGTGGCGCAAGCGGAAGTGCCCGAGCTCATGGGCCAGCACCGCCTCGATCTCCTCGGGCGCGAGTCGGGCGAGAAGGGTATCGAAGAACACGACGCGCTTCGCCGGTCCGAAGCCGGCGAAATAGGCGTTCCCGTGTCCCGATCGCTTCGAGCCGTCGATGACGAACAGGCCCGCGGCCCGGAAATCGCAGCGTGCGAGCAGTCCTTCGATGCGCTCGCGGGCGGCGCCGGGGGGCATCGGTGAAAACCGGTTGAACAGCGGCGCGATCACCGTCGGATACAGCACCAGCAGCAGCAGCTGGAACCCCATCCACGCCATCCAGACATGGAGCCACCAGAGCTCGCCCGCCCCGCGCATCATCCACAGGACGAGGAGGGCGAGCGGCAGGCCGAGCACGGCGCCGACGGCCAGGCCCTTCGCGATGTCCGCGATCCAGACGCGCAGCGTCGTATGGTTGAAGCCGAAGCGTTCCTCGAGCCGGAACGTGCGCCACCACGCGAACGGAAGCCCGGCGATGCCCCCGATCGTTGCGACCGCTGCCAGCAGCACGACGTCGCGCAGCAGCGGGGCGATCGACAGGGCCTCGGTGGCGCGGACCAGCCACCCCAGCCCACCGCCCAGGGTGAGCGCTAGCAGGACCAGGACATCGGCCGCCGTCTCGGCGACGCCGAAGCGCTGCTTGGCGACCGTGTAGTCGGCTGCCCTGCGGTGCGACGCGAGGTCGATCCGGCCGGCGAACGCGGCGGGCGTCGCCTCGCGGTGCGCGCGCACGTGCGATACCTGCCGTCGGGCGAGCCACAGGCGCAGCGCGACGGACAGCGCGAGTGCAAGGATGAAGGCGATGGTGAAAGGCGTAGCCGTCACGCGTGATCGATGCGGTCCCGGCGTCGGGCGCTGCGGACCGTGTGCTAAATTGAAGGATTCATTCTACCCCTGCGCCACATGCCGCAAGACGCCAATCGCCTGATCTGGATCGACCTCGAAATGACCGGCTTGAAGCCCGACACCGACCGCATCATCGAGATGGCGCTGGTGGTGACGGACCATCAGCTCGACACCGTGGCGCAGTCGCCCGTCTACGTCGTCCACCAGGAAAGCGCGGTGCTCGACGCGATGGACGCGTGGAACCAGGGGACGCATGGGCGCTCGGGCCTGATCGACAAGGTCAAGGCCTCGACGTCCACCGAAGCCGAGGTCGAGGCCGCCGCGCTCGCATTCCTGGCCGAGCACGTTCCCGCCAAGGCTTCGCCGATGTGCGGGAATTCCATCTGCCAGGACCGCCGTTTCCTCGCGCGCCACATGCCGGCGCTGGAAGACTGGTTCCACTACAGAAACCTCGACGTGTCGACGTTGAAGGAGCTCGCCCGGCGGTGGAAGCCCGAGCTGATGAAAGGCGTGCCGAAGGAAGGCAAGCACGAAGCGCTCGCCGACGTCCACGAATCCATCGCGGAGCTGCGCTACTACCGCGAGCACCTGCTGAAGCTCTGAGGCGCGTTCGCGCCCCTTGGCGGAAATCCGGGACCGGAAATCCGGGACGGACCCCGTTTTCGGACCCCGTTTTCGGGCGCTGCCTTCGACGTTCGACCGACGCTGCCGCATCGGCTGGCGCGCGGTGATGGGCTCTGGCCCGAGGCGCCTGCGGCGCAGTCGTCGTGAAGCGGGTGGCTCGTGCGCGGCCAGTCGTGTGTTGACTGGCCGCCGCGAGCCGGGACCCGCTCGACGACGCGATCTGCGCTGGCGTGGCCTTGGACGAGAGCCCATCGCTCCGCGCTTCACGGCGTTGATTGCGCGGCGGCTCGGAGACGACGGACGGATTTACAATCCGCAATCGAGGCCTGCGACATGATCGCCATGGGATCCTTCGCAGCCAGGCCAGGATCGTGCACCGATGAAATTCTGCTGTGACTGCGGCTCGGACCGCATCGAAAGCCGAGTCCCCGAAGGCGACTCGCTGCCGCGCTTCGTCTGCGGTGCCTGCGGCACGATCCATTACCAGAATCCCAAGGTCGTCGTCGGCTGCCTTCCCGTGTGGAGGGACAAGGTTCTGCTGTGCCGCCGCGCGATCCAGCCGCGCTTCGGCCTGTGGACGCTGCCGGCGGGCTTTCTCGAGAACGGCGAGACCCTCGCCGCGGGCGGGATGCGCGAGACCCTCGAGGAAGCGGGGGCGCGCGTGGAGCTCGGACCGCTGTACACGGTGATCAGCCTGCCGCAGGTCAACCAGGTCTACATGATGTTCCGCGCGACATTGCGCGATCTCGACTTCGCGCCCGGCCCGGAGAGCCTCGAGGTCGCGCTGTTCGAGGAGAGCGCGATCCCCTGGGAGGATCTCGCGTTCCGGACGATCGCGCGGACGCTGCGAAACTACTTCCTCGACCGGCGCAGGGGATCGTTCGAACTGCAGCTGAGCGCGCTGGAGCGGCGGCTGCCGCTGCCGCCGGACCTGCTCGCCGCAGGCTGATTCAGCGCTGGCAGGGGCGGACGTCGACGATGTCGACGCCGTCGCGAATGCCGACCAGGCGGTGCAGCGGCGTGCAGCGGCCGGCCCAGCAGATGTCGTAGTCCCGCGTGTACGGCGACAGGGTCAGGCGCAGCTGCGGCAGCGGCGGCAGCCCGGGGCGCCAGGTCCACCAGCCATCCTGCAGCCTTGCGCCGGGGCCGGGTTCCATGCCCGCCCCGGATCCCTGGACGCGTGCCCGGTCGAGGACCAAGTGCGTGCCCTCGATCCGGTAGTGCTCTTCCCAGCGTGTCTTCTCGACCGAGTGCGTCCACGCGACGGTGAACTCCTGCGCGGGGATGCTGGCGCGCAGCAACCCGGCGACCAGCAGGCACGCAGCGTTCAAGCCGCCAGCCGGATCCGATCGCGGATCCGGCGCGGGCTCCCGCCGGCTCCCACGCGGGCCTTCACGCGGGCCTTCACGCGGGCGCCTTGACCGATGCGCCTGCGCCGCGCGAACGCCAGACGTGCCAGGCGAGGAAGGCAGCGCTTGCGATGAATCCGGCCTGGTCGGTCCACGGCACGGCGGCGACCAGCAGCGCAGCCGCCGCGAAGGCGACGATGCGCTCCGGCCAGTTGAGCGGTGCGCGCAGGAAGCCGACGGCCGCGCCGCCCCACAGGCCGATCGCGACGATCGCCTTGAAGATGACATAGAGGACAGCGACGACCGACAGGCTCGCCCCGGCCTTGGCGGTCTGCAGCATCAGCGCCGGATCGTAGACCGCCATGTACGGGATGACGAATCCCGCGATGGCGATGTGGGTCGCTTTCCAGCCGATCCTCATCGGCGACGCCTTGGCGATCGAGGCCGCGGCGAAGGCTGCCAGCGCGACGGGCGGCGTCAGGTCGGCCATGATCCCGAAGTAGAACACGAACATGTGGGACACGAGCAGCGGCACGCCGAGCTTCAGCAACGCGGGCGCGGCGATCGCGCTGGTGATGATGTAGTTCGGGATCGTGGGGATGCCCATGCCGAGGATCAGGCAGACGATCATCGTCAGCAGCAGCGACAGGAACAGGCTCTTCGATCCCACATCCAGGATGAACTCGGCGAAATTCGACGCGCTACCCGTCAGCGTCAGCACGCCGATGATGACGCCGACGATCGCACAGGCGATCCCGACCGGAATGGCCTGGCGGGCGCCGTCGATCAGGCTGTTGCGCATCACGCGCAACGTCGCGTGGCCGCCCTTGATCCAGAAATTGATGGCGACGAGCAGCGTGATCGCGACGATGATCGGCCATACGCCGTACTTGAAGAACGAGGCAGTGACGAGCCCGAGCGCGATCCAGAACGCGATTCGGAACGCCATCGATCCGAATCCGGACGCGATGCCTACGCCGAGGATCAGCATCGCGGTCAGCGCCAGGCCGATGATGCCCGAGAACATCGGCGTGAAGCCGTCGAACAGCATGAACACCAGCACGGCAAGCGGCAGCATCAGGTACCAGCGCCGCGCGATCGCGTGCCAGGGATTCGGACACTCTTCCTTGGGCAGGCCCATCAGGCCGACGCGGCCCGCCTCGAGGTGCACCATCCAGAAGGCGGTCGCGTAATAGAGGACGGCGGGGACGACCGCGGCCTTGACGATTGCGATATACGGCAGGTTGAGCGTCTCGGCCATGATGAACGCCACGGCGCCCATGACCGGCGGCATGATCTGCCCGCCCATGCTCGACGTCGCCTCTACCGCACCGGCGAAGACCGACGAATAGCCGAAGCGCTTCATCAGCGGAATCGTGAACTGGCCCACGGTCAGGACGTTCGCGATCCCCGAGCCCGAGATCGTTCCCATCATCCCCGACGAGATGACGGCGACCTTGGCCGGCCCGCCGCGCGACTGGCCGACGAATCCCAGTGCGATGCTGTTGAACAGGCTGATCATCCCCGCATGCTCGAGGAAGGTCCCGAACAGGATGAAGAGGAAGATGTAGGTCGCGGAGACCAGGGTCGGGATCCCGAAGATGCCTTCGGTGCCGAGGAACAGCTGCGAGATGAACTGGTCGAGGCCGAACGGACGATGCGCGATCGCGTCCGGCAGGTACTGGCCGAAGATCCCGTAGGCGAGGAAGATCGCGCAGATCGTCGGTAGCGCATAACCCAGGACGCGACGTGCGCCCTCGAACAGCAGGATGATGAACAGCGCACCGACGACGAGGTCGGTCATGTTGGGGTCGCCGGCGCGCTGGATCAGCGCCTCCTCGAACACCAGGTGATAGAGCGCGAGCGCGAAGCAGCCGAGCGCAATCAGCCCGTCGTGGACCGCGATGCGCCGGCGGTTCGCCCTGGCCGATATCGGGTGGATCAGGAAGGTGAGCGCCAGCAGGAATCCGACGTGGATCGACCGTGTCGGCAGGCTGGACAGCGGCGCGAATGCCGCGATGATCAGCTGATAGGTGGAAAAGGCGAGTGCGACCCCGGCTACGAGCTTCGCTGCGTTGCCGGTGAGTTCGCGCTTGACGCCGGTTTCGTCGAATGCGGCGTCGTGGGACATTACTTCAGGATTCCGATTTCCTTGTAATACCTGGCCGCGCCAGGATGCAGCGGGATCGGCATGCCGGCGAGTGCGTGCTGGAGATTGATGGCCTTCGCTGCCGAATGCGCGGCGACGAGGTCGGGAAGGTGGGTCCACAGCGCCTTGGTCATGCCGTAGACGATGTCGTCGCTGACGCCTTCTCGGGTCACCAGGAAGTTCGGCACAGCCGCGGTCTCGACGTCGGTCGTCTGGCCCTTGTAGGTCTCGGCCGGGATCACCGCGGAAATGTACGCGGGGTCGTTGACCTTCTTGATGATGTCGGCCGGGATCGGCACGACGACGACGGCCACCGAGACCGCGAGGTCACGCAGAGACGAGACACCCAACCCCGCCGATTGCAGCGTCGCATCGAGCTGGCGGTTCTTCATCAGCTCGACCGATTCGCCGAAGGGCAGGTACTCCGTCTTGCTGAAATCCCCGTACTTGAGACCGGCCGCCTTGAAGATCGCCCGGGCGTTGAGCTCGGTGCCTGAGGCCGGTGCTCCCACGGAGACGCGCTTGCCTTTGAGGTCGGCCAGCGTCTTGATCCCCGAGTCGGCCAGCGCGACGATCTGGATGTAGTTCGGATAGATCGCGGCGACGCCGCGGAGCTTGTCGAGCGGGGTCTTGAATCCGGCGTCGGCGTTTCCTTTCCATGCATCCGACAGCGAATCGCCCAGCGTGAAGGCGAGCTCGCCGCGCCCGGCCTGCAGCAGGTTCAGGTTCTCGACCGAGGCCTTGGTCGCCTGCACCGACGTCTTGACCGAGGGCAGCTGCTTGCCGATCACGTTGGCCAGCGCAACGCCGAGCGGATAGTAAACGCCGCTGGTCCCGCCAGTCAGCACGTTGACGTAGGTCTCCGCGGCGAACGCGGCGGGGGTTGCGAGCGCCACGGCGCCAGCCAGCAGAAGTCCCAGGGTCTTGCGAAACGGATTCATGCATCCTCCTCGGCGGGTGCGCGCTGCGATTGTCCCTCGCATTCGCGCGCCGGACCACGCGGGTCCGTTGGTTGATCGAAGCCGGGCAGGGACGCCCGCGCTGCGCGGGGATTATAGTGCAAGGGGAGCCCGCGCAGGAACACGCAGGAACAGGGAGGGGAAGAGATGCGTGGCATCGATGCATGGTTCGCCCGCTACGGCGAGTCCCACCGGCATCCGGTCAACGAGGCGATCCATCGCGTCTGCGTTCCGCTGATCAGCTGGAGCGCGCTCGGCCTGCTGTGGGCATGGACACCCGTCGCGACGGTCGCAGCGATCCTGCTGGCGATGGCCTTCTACGCACCGCTGTCCCGGCCGCTCGCGGCCGGCATGTTGGCGTCGACGGCGCTGATGGCCGCGACTTTTCTGCTCGCCGGGCCGTATCTGACGGTGGTCGCGGCCGCGGCATTCGTGGCCGGCTGGGTCGGACAGTTCATCGGGCACCGGATCGAGGGGCGCAGGCCCTCGTTCCTGCAGGACGTCCAGTTTCTGCTGGTGGGGCCGGCCTGGGTGCTCGCGCAGCTCTACCGCAAGCTCGGACTCGCGTACTGACGCGCGAGCCGCGTCGCGCGCCGGGGCACCGCGTCAGCCGACGAGGGGAACGCCCGCGGCATCGAGGGCGCGGTGCAGCGCCGCGACGTGGTCGTGTCCGGTCGTTTCGACGATGCAGACGATGCGCACTTCCGACAGATCGGGCCCCGAGAACGCGCGGTCGTGGACGATTTCCTTGATCGACGCGCCCGTCGAGGCGATGACCTCGGCGAGCCGCGCGAGTCCCCCCGGGCGGTCGCTGATCGACACGGTGAACCTCGACAGCCGGCCGTCGGCGACCAGCCCGACCTCGATCACCCGATCGAGCATCGTCAGGTCGATGTTGCCTCCGCACAGCACGAGGACGACCTTCTGCCCCGCGAGGGCGCCGAGCCTGCCGGCAAGGAACGCCGCCAGCGGGGCGGCCCCGGCGCCTTCGACGACGCTCTTCTCGAGCTCGATCAGCCGCAGCACGGCGAGCGCAATCGCGGCTTCGTCGACGGTCACCACCTGGTGGACGACGCGCTTCAGGATTTCGTAGGGTCGCGCCCCGAGCTGGGCGACGGCGAGGCCGTCGGCGAGCGTCGGCGACAGCCGCACCGGCACCGGGTGACCCGCGCCGAGAGCCGCCGTCAGGCACGCGGCCCGCTCGGGCTCGACGCCGATGACGCGCACCTCGGGTCGGCGCGCGGCGACGACGGTGCCGATGCCGGCGATCAGGCCGCCGCCGCCGACCGGTGCGACGATCGCCTGCAGGTCTGGCGCCTGCTCGAGGATCTCCAACGCGATCGTTCCCTGACCGGCGATCACGTGCTCGTTGTCGAAGGGATGCAGGAAGGTCAGTCCGTCGCGCGCGGCGATCGCCTCGGCCTCGGCGCGCGCCTCGGTCAGGTCGGCGCCGTGCAGGACCACGGTCGCGCCGAGGTGGCGGCAGTTGGTCACCTTCACCAGCGCGGCGAACTTCGGCATGACGACGGTGACGGGAATGCCCAGCAGCGATCCGTGGTAGGCCACCCCCTGCGCGTGATTGCCCGCCGAGGCGGCGATCACGCCGCGTAGGCGCTGTTCGGGAGTCAGCTGCAGCAGGGCGTTGCGCGCCCCGCGCTCCTTGAAGCTGCCGGTGCGCTGCAGGTAATCGAGCTTGCACCGGATGTGGGCGCCGGTCAGCTGCGACAGCGGTATCGACTCCACGCAGGGCGATTCGTAGATGCCGCCGCGTATGCGCTCGCGTGCGGCCTCGATGTCGGCAATGGTCAGCATCGCGTCAGAAAGGCAGCTCGATGCCCGGCCTGGCGGCGGTCAGCACGCGACGGAACTCCTGCTGTATCCGCTCCAGCGCCGCGCGGTCGTCGGCCTCGAAGCGCAGCACGATCGTCGGCGTCGTGTTCGACGCGCGGGCGAGGCCGAAACCGTCGGCATACTCGACGCGCAGGCCGTCGATGCGGATCACGTCGGAAGCGCCGGGAAACTTCGCATCGGCCTGCAGCGTGGCGATCAGCGCATGCTGCTCGCCTTCGGCGCAGGGCAGGTTGAGCTCGGGAGTCGACACCGCGTCGGGCAGGGCGTCGAGGACCGCTGCGGGATCGTCGCCGCGGGTGAGGATCTCGAGCAATCGCGCTCCCGCGTAGATTCCGTCGTCGAAGCCGTACCAGCGCTCGCCGAAGAAGGTGTGGCCGCTCATCTCGCCGGCCAGCGCCGCCCCGACTTCCTTCATCTTGGCCTTGATCAGCGAGTGGCCGGTCTTCCACAGCAGCGGGACGCCGCCATGGCGTTCGATCCAGGGCTTCAAGTTACGCGTCGACTTGACGTCGTAGATGATCGTGGCGCCTGGCACGCGCGAAAGCACGTCGGCCGCGAAGAGCATCAGCTGGCGGTCGGGGTAGATGACGTTGCCCGCGGGGGTCACGACGCCCAGGCGGTCGCCGTCGCCGTCGAAGGCGAGCCCGAGCTCGCAGTCGCCCTGCGCCAGCCTGCGCTTCAGGTCCTCGAGGTTCTTCGGCTGCGACGGGTCGGGGTGGTGGTTCGGAAACGTTCCATCGACCTCGCAAAACAGCTCGACGACGTCACAGCCCAGTCGCCGGTAGAGCTCCGGCGCAAAGGCGCCGGCCACGCCGTTGCCGCAATCGACGGCGACGCGAATCGGGCGCGCGAGGTGGATGCCGGCCGTGACGCGATCGAGATACGCCGGGGCGATGTCGACGCTGCGGATGCCGCCCGCGCCCGACGCGAGCGCGCCGCGCTCGATGCGCTGGCGCAGCTCCTGGATGGCGCTGCCGGACAGCGTCGTCCCGTCGATCACCATTTTGAGGCCGTTGTAGTCGGGCGGATTGTGGCTGCCGGTCACCATGACGGCGCATTCGGTGCCGAGGTGCTGCGCGGCGAAGTAGGTCATCGGCGTCGCGACCATGCCGAGGTCGATGACGTCGACGCCCGCGGCGCGCATGCCGTCGGCGAGCGCGCCGGCGAGCTCGGGTCCGGACAGTCGTCCGTCGCGGCCGACCGCGATGGCAGTCCTCCGGCGCTCGCGGGCGAGGCTGCCCAGTGCCTGCCCGATGCGGCGCACGACCTCGGGCGTCAGGCTGCGGCCTACGACGCCGCGGATGTCGTAGGCCTTGAAGATCTCGGGATGCATCGTGTCGGGTTCAGGAGCCGTGGATGAAGAAGTGTAGCAACCGCTCGGGGAGCCAATCGACGTTGCCGGGAAACGGCCCGCTGGCGAAGCCCGCGTGCCCGCCCTGCGGCGGCTGCTCGAGCAGGACGGAACTGCTCACGTCGGAGGGTCCGGGCAGCGACCGGGCAGGAATGAACGGGTCGTTGCGCGCGTTGATGACCAGCGTCGGCAGCGCGATGTCCTTGAGCCAGGGCTTGGACGACGCGCGTGTCCAGTAGTCCTGCGTTCCCGCGAAGCCGTGCAGCGGCGAGGTGACGGCGTCGTCGAACTCCCACATCGACCGCACGCGCCGGATGCGCCGGGCATCGAGCAGCCCGGGAAAGCGCGCCGCGATGGCGAGCGACTTGGGCTTGAGCGTCGTCAGGAAGTGCCTGGTGTAGGCGCGGTTGAATCCCTTGCCGATCGCGATGCCTGCCGCCATCAGGTCCAGCGGCGTGGATATCGCAGCTGCCGCGGTCAGAGTCCGGCCCGCATCGGCCCCGGCCCGTCCCAGCCAGTTCAGCAATGCGCTGCCGCCGAGCGACACGCCGACGGCGTAGGCGCGCGTCGCCGGATCGATGCGCGCACGCAGGGCTGCAAGCATCGCGCCGATCTCGGCATGATCGCCCGAGTGGTAGGCGCGCGGCAGGCGATTGGGTACGCCGCTGCAGCCGCGGAAATGCGGAATGACCCCGCGCCACCCGATGCGCGCCAGCGCGGCGAACAGCGCGCGGGCGTAGTTCGACCCCGAGCCGCCTTCGAGACCGTGGAACAGGACGACGATCGGGCACTGCAGGTCGTCGCCCGCATCGAGCCAGTCGAAATCCCAGAAGTCGCCGTCGGGGGTATCGATGCGTTCGCGCCGCAGCGGCGATTGCGGGCGCCGCAGGCGGTAGGGCCACACCGTCTGCGCGTGGCCGCCGGGGAGCCACCGCGGCGCGCGGTAAGGCGCAGGTCGGCGCGGGGCTGTCATCGACTCCCGGGGCGGTTCCGCCCGTTGCGCGGGTTCATGCAGCCGCGACCCGCTGCCGCGCCAGGGCGGCGCGCCTTTCGTAGGTCTCGCGGGCCAGCGCGACGTCGTCGAGGAAATGCGAAAGCTCCGACATCAGCAGCGCCTGCGGTCCGTCGACCAGCGCGCGCGCGGGATCGGGGTGGAAATCCACGAGGATCATGTTGGCGCCGGCGATCACCCCCTGCGCGACGACATGGAAGATGTCGAGCAGCCCGTCGGGCGCGCGGGCGCGCGTTCCTACCGAATGCGAAGGATCGATCCCCACCGGCATGCGCGTCAGGCGCTTGACCACCGGGACGTGTGCGAAGTCGACGAAGTTGCGGTGCGGGTCACCCATGTTGGTCTTCATGCCGCGCAGGCAGAAGACGATCTTGCGATTGCCTTCGGTAGCGAGGTATTCGGCGGCGTTCAGCGATTCGTCCAGCGTGATGCCGAAACCGCGCTTGATGAGCACCGGGAACTCCTGCTGCTTGCCGACCTGCTTCAGCAGCTCGAAGTTCTGGGTGTTGCGCGTGCCGATCTGCAGCATCACGCCGGTGGGGTTGCCGGTCTGCGCGAGCGCGGCCCGGATCTCGTCGACGTGCGACTCGTGGGTGATCTCCATCGCGATGACGCGAATGCCGTGCTTGCCGGCGAGCTCGAACACGTAGGGCAGGCATTGCGCCCCGAAGCCCTGGAAAGCGTAGGGCGAGGTGCGCGGCTTGTAGGCGCCCATGCGCGTGCAGACCTGACCGCGGTCGCGCAATGCCTTCATCATGGCGTCCACCGACTCGGACGAATCGACGGCGCACAGGCCGGCAAAGACGTTCAGACTGTCCTGGCCGAAGCGAACGCCGTTGTATTCGAACGACGAAGGCCGGTCGTCACCCTGCTTGTGGCGTCCGAGCACGCGATAGGCCTCGGAGACGCGGACGACCTTGGCCACGCCCGGCAGGACCTGCATCTGTTCGACCGTCAGAGTGCCGGTGTTGCCGATCAGGTAGATCTCGGTGAGCGTCACTTCGCTGCCGACCTCGCGGTGAACCCGGAAGTCGACCTTGGGCAGGCGCTCGAGCTGCGCGATCAGCATCCGGTAGTCGGCACTTTCCGGAAGGGTGTTCGGTTCGAGGACGAGGATCATCGAGTGGGTGTTTTTCCAGATATTTCAGTGGCTTGGATATTGCGGCCCGACGCGCGGGCGCCGCGTTGCGTCGCGGGCAAGTCGCCATGTTGCACTGCAAGATGCGGCCGGCGCAACAGGCGCGTGTTCCATGTCGGCGAATTCGTTGCGACGCGCGTTTGGGTTGCCGTAGACTGGCTTCAAGGTTTACGCCGGCACGCGAAACTGGCGCTCCGGATCCGGTACCGCAGTCCAACCTCATCAGCAATTTACCCAGGGAAGGTCATTCCATGAAGAAACTGCTTGCACTTGCGATGATAGGCGCCTTTGCCGCCGTTGCCACCCCGACGTTCGCCGCGAACGTCCAGCAGGAACGGATGAAGACCTGCAACGCCAAGGCCGCAGACAAGAAGGGTGATGCGCGCAAGGCGTTCATGAAGGAATGCCTGAGCGCGGAGAAGAAGACCTACGACAGCAAGATGGGCGCATGCAACACCAAGTCCAAGGGCATGAAAGGCGAGGCGCGCAAGAAGTTCATGTCCGAGTGCATGACTGCCCACTGAGTCCGGGAGCCATCGCGTAACGCGACGATTTCCAAACACGATCGGGCGATCTCCTGTCCGTCCGATCGAGATGACAAGGCCGCATGGGGCAACCCGTTGCGGCCTTGTTTTTTGCCCGTCACGGGCGCGTCAGCGCTTCAGGACGAGCAGGCCCTTGAGGTAGTCGCCTTCGGGGAAGTTCAGGGCCACCGGATGATCGGCTGCGGCGCCCATGCGGGCCACGATCGCCGCGTCGGCCCTGGCGTCGAGGGCCGCGCCGGCGACGATCTTCTGGAACAGCGCGGCGTCGATCCCGCCCGAGCACGAGTACGTCGCGAGCAGCCCGCCGGGTGCAAGCAACTTCAGGGCGAGCAGGTTGATGTCCTTGTAGGCGCGCTCCGCCCCCTGGGC
>JAJXTF010000194.1 GCA_021784125.1 Pseudomonadota bacterium
CGCGCCGCGCGCGACGAAGACGACGTCGTTCCCCGCCTTCGCGAGCTTGGCGCCGAAATGGCCGCCGACACCCCCGGCCCCGATCACTGCGATGCGCATGGGTCCCTCACCCCAACCCTCTCCCGCAAGCGGGAGAGGGGGGTCTCAGTAGCGATAGCTGTCCGGCTTGTACGGGCCCGCGCGCTCGACGCCGATGTAGCGCGCCTGCCGGTCGGAGAGCTCGGTCAGCGTTGCGCCGAGCTTCGACAGCTGCAGGCGGGCGACCTTCTCGTCGAGGTGCTTCGGCAGCACGTAGACGCCGACCGGGTAGCGACCCGACCCCTGCCTGGCATCGGTCCACAGCTCGATCTGCGCCATCACCTGGTTGGCGAACGACGAGCTCATGACGAACGACGGATGCCCGGTCGCACAACCGAGGTTCACCAGGCGCCCCTCGGCCAGCAGGATGATCCGCTTGCCGTCGGGGAAGATCACGTGGTCGACCTGGGGCTTGATGTTCTCCCACTTGCAGGCCTTGAGGCCGGCGACGTCGATCTCGTTGTCGAAGTGCCCGATGTTGCACACGATCGCGTTGTTCTTCATGCGCTTCATGTGCTCGAAGGTGATGACGTCGATGTTGCCGGTCGCCGTGACGAAGATGTCGGCCTTGTCGCAGGCATCGTTCATGGTGACGACGCGATAGCCTTCCATCGCCGCCTGCAGCGCGCAGATCGGGTCGATCTCGGCGATCCACACCTGCGCCGAAAGCGCGCGCAGCGCCTGCGCCGACCCCTTGCCGACGTCGCCGTAGCCGTTCACGACGGCGATCTTGCCGGCGACCATCACGTCGGTCGCGCGCTTGATGCCGTCGACCAGCGATTCGCGGCAGCCGTAGAGGTTGTCGAACTTCGACTTCGTCACCGAATCGTTGACGTTGATCGCGGGGAAGCCGAGCCGCCCTTCCTTGTGCATCTGGTAGAGGCGCTTGACGCCGGTCGTCGTTTCCTCGGTGACGCCCTTGATGCCGGCCTTGAGGTGCGAGTAGAACTTCGGGTCGACCTCGATGCGCTTCGCGATCGCTGCGAACAGCGCGGCCTCCTCCTCGTTCGCAGGATGCGCGATCACCGCCCGGTCCTGCTCGGCCTGCGCGCCCAGGTGCACCAGCAGCGTCGCGTCGCCGCCGTCGTCGAGGATCATGTTCGGTGCCTGCCCGCCGCCCCATTCGAAGATGCGGTGCGTGAACTCCCAGTAGCGCTCGAGCGTTTCGCCCTTGTAGGCGAACACCGGCGTGCCGCGGGCGGCGATCGCCGCCGCCGCGTGATCCTGCGTCGAATAGATGTTGCACGACGCCCAGCGCACCTCGGCGCCCAGCGCCTGCAGCGTCTCGATCAGCACCGCGGTCTGGATCGTCATGTGCAGGCTGCCGGCGATGCGGGCCCCGCGCAACGGCTGCTCCGGCGCGAACTCGTCGCGGATCGCCATCAGGCCCGGCATCTCGGTTTCGGCGATCGCAATCTCCTTGCGACCCCAGTCGGCAAGCGACAGGTCGGCGACTTCGCAGTCGGCGAACTTGCCAGTCTCGTTCACGGCATTCATCGGTCACTCCGTTGGAAACGTGCGACGAGGCCGATGGCCGGGCGATGCGATTGCCCGTTGGCCGCGGACTTCGTCGCGGTTCAACGAGCGCAGTTGCTAAAGGGGCAGGATCCCGAGGCAACACGCCTGGGCGCCATGCCCACCCCGAGCCTGGCCCGGGCGGCGAATGCCGGCGCGGGTTGCAACGCTCCTCGGGGCGCAATGGAACCCGGATTGTACCGCAGCCCCGATCAGCGCAACTCGCGCTTGCCCCGCAGCAGCAGCGCGATGCCGGCGAGCCCGCCCGCGCAGCCCGCCATCGGCGCGAACGACAGTCCGGCGACGCCCGTCGCGTCCCACAGCGCGCCGCTGACGACGGCCACGACGACGGCCGCGCCGTAGCTCAGCGTGAACACGCCCGCCGATGTGCGCGCGACGTCCTCGGGCGGGCAAAGCAGTGCCGGCAGCGTGAGCCCGAGGATCAGCGCGGAGGCGTCGGAAAATCCGAGCAGCCCGGCGAAGAGCGGCGTCGCCGGTCCGACGGCGAACACCAGGCCCGCGATCGAGGCGAGCGACAGCAGTCCCGAGAGCACGTAGGGCCACGTGCGGCGCTCCAGCCTGCGGGCGACGGCCAGCAGCAGCAGCGACGCCGGGATCTGTCCGAAATTCAGCGCCGTCAGCGTCGCGCTGATCAGGTCCGGCCGGCCCTGGTTCGTCAGGTAGATCGGAATGAACGCGTTGGTGCCGAAATAGATCGCGTTGACGCAGCAGAACATGACGCCCAGCCGCCAGACGAGGCCGCGATGCCAGTCGGGCAGCCAGCGCCGCGGCTTGCCTTTCATCGCGAGGAACGGATCGGGGAAGCGCGGTGCCCGCAGGTGCACGAGCAGCGCCGTCAGTGCGATGGGAATCGCCCACAGTGCCAGCGCCCCGCGCCAGCTCCCGCCCATCAGCGGCAGCACGACGGGGAGCATCAGCAGCACCGGGATCACCTCGCCGACGAGCAGCCCGTTGGTGTAGATCGCCGTGCCGAGCGCGATGTGGGACAGCGGCATCCAGTGGCGCACCGTCGTGGGCATGACCGGCTGCATGATCGCGACCCCCGCCGACATCGCGATGCTCGCCGCCAGCAGCAGCGGGAAGCTGTACGCGAGTCCGCGCAATGCCGTGCCGGCCGCGACGATCGCCAGTCCGCCGACCAGCGCGCCGCGCACGCCGATGCGCGCGACCAGCAGCGCGCCACCCAGCGCCGCGACGGCGAACAATGCCGGCGCGATGCTGCCGAGGACGCCGACCTCGGTCGCCGAGAGCCCGAAATCGCTGCGGATCATCGGGATCACCGGCGGAACGGCGAGAATCGTCAGCCGCAGCGCAATGCCGGAGAGCCACAGCAGCAGCAGCGGCAGCCAGATGGCCTGGCCGTCACCCTCGTCGGTCATCGCGCCCTTCCGCCGCCGACAGGCCGCCGGCGCTTGGGCGCGGCGGCCGGATGCGCATCCGGCCCGACAGGCGACGCCGCGGTCGAAGCCGGCGGCGGTTCCTGCGCGAGCAGCGCGTTGGCGAGGCCCGACTCGCGCTTGTAGAAACCCTCGGTGTGGAAGGTTTCCTCGAGCGCGTACAGCTCGTAGTCGAGGTGATGGCAGATTTCATGGCAGAGGGTGCGCAGGAACGTCCGGAACGCGACGACCTGCCGGCGTGCGGCGGTGCGCATCCAGACGCTGACCGTCGCCGGCCTGCCCCCGTCTTCCGGCTCGTAGAGGCCGTGCAGCTCGCCGTAATCGTCGGCGGGGCGCTGGGCGAGCACGCGGATGGCCAGCGGCGGCACGTGGTAGCCGCGGGTCAGCAGGTCGGCCAGTTCCCGGCAGGCGCGACGCAGCGCGCCGCGGTCATCGCCTGCCAGCGCACTCCGGATCCTTGCGACGCATTCGCCGGCCGCCACGCCCGGCGGCAGCCCGAGCGTGTCGATCGCATCGCTCGCGCGGTAGATGCGCTTGCGCGCCTCGGACAGGCGATCGTAGTAGGCGAAAGGCACGGGCGGGAACGCGCGCTGGGGGGAGACGCGCAGCGGCCAAAAGAACAGGGCCGCCACGGCGGCCCCGGTGTACGGCGGAGCGCGTGGCTGCGCGCCAGGTTACGCCTTCTTGATCTTTTCCAGCATCTTGAAGATCCCCTTCGGCGCGCCGACGAACATGCGCTTGAAGCCCTTCGGCAGGCAACGGCGCTCGAGGGTGTTGCGGCGGGTGCGGCTGCGTTCGGCCATCGTGATTCTCCAGTGGGTCGGGGCCCGCGACGTCGATCGCGGGAAGCCCGCCATTATACCCGCTAGCGCTGTCCTGCCTTGGGACCGCGGAACAGCGCCGCGGCGTCGCGGGGTGCGCTGCGCGTGTACTGCGGCGGGGGCAGGACCGTCGCCCCGAGCGCGGCCGCGGCATGCCAGGGCCAGCGCGGATCCCACAGGAACGCGCGGCCCATCGCGATCAGGTCGGCGTCGCCGGCAGCGAGGATCGCCTCGGCCTGCTCCGCCCCGGTGATGAGCCCGACCGCCATCGTCACCGCGCCAGTAGCCCGCCGGATCTCGCGGGCGAAGCCGACCTGGTAGCCCGGTGCCAGCGGTATCTTCTGCAGCGGCGACACGCCGCCGCTCGATGCGTCGATGTAATCGCAGCCGCGCGCGACCAGCAGGCCTGCGAGCTCGACCGATTCCGCAAGCGTCCAGCCGCCGTCGACCCAGTCGGTGCAGGACAGGCGCACGCCCAGCGGCCTGGACTCGGGCCACGCGGCGCGCACCGCGTCGAACACTTCGAGGGGGAAACGCAGGCGCGCCTCGAAGCTGCCGCCGTAGCGGTCGCTGCGGTGGTTGGCGAGCGGCGAGAGGAACTCGTGCAGCAGGTAACCGTGCGCCATGTGGACCTCGATGGCGTCGATGCCTGCGCGCTCCGCGCGCCTCGCGCTGCCGACGAAGGCGTCGCGGATGCGCGCAAGCTCGTCGGGGTGAAGCGCCGCCGGTGGTGGCTCGCCGGCGGCGTGCGGGAGGGCCGACGGCGCCACCGGCAACCAGCCGCCCAGTTCCGGCGGCAGCAGCTTCCCGCCTTCCCAGGGCCGCTGCGACGAGCCCTTGCGACCGGCATGGGCGAGCTGCATCGCGACCGGCATCGGCGGCGCCAGCGCCCGCGCGCGGGCGAGGGTCTGCGCCAGAGCTTCCTCGCAGGGATCGTCGTAGAGCCCGAGACATCCGGGCGTGATGCGACCTTCGGGGGAGACCGCGGTCGCCTCGATCGTGAGCAGCCCCGCCCCCGAGATCAGCAGCTGTCCCCAGTGGACGAGGTGCCAGTCGGTGGCTCGACCGTCGATGGCCGAGTACTGGCACATCGGCGAGACGACAATGCGATTGGGCAGCCGAAGCCCGCGCAGTGCGGACGGCTCGAACAGCCTGACGATGCCTGGAACCTCAGTCGGCGGCGACGGCGGTGCGCAGGCCCGCGGCCTCGCGCAGCACCTCGGCCTTGTCGGTGGCTTCCCAGGTGAACTCGGGCTCGTCGCGCCCGAAATGGCCGTAGGAAGCGGTCTTCCGGTAGATCGGCCGCAGCAGGTCGAGCATCCGGATGATGCCTTTCGGCCGCAGGTCGAAATGCGTCTGCACCAGCTCGGCGATGCGGCCATCGGGAATGACGCCGGTGCCCTCGGTGTAGACGGTCACGTTGATCGGCTTGGCGACACCGATCGCATACGAGACCTGGACCTGGCACTGGCGGGCGATGCCCGCAGCGACGACGTTCTTGGCGACGTAGCGCGCGGCGTAGGCAGCGGAGCGGTCGACCTTCGACGGGTCCTTGCCCGAGAACGCGCCGCCGCCGTGCGGCGCGGCGCCGCCATAGGTGTCGACGATGATCTTGCGCCCGGTGACGCCGGCGTCGCCGTGGGGACCGCCGATCTCGAAGCGCCCGGTCGGATTCACGAGGAAGCGCGTCCCGACGAGCATGTCCTTCGGGAACACCGGCTTGACGATTTCCTCGATGACCGCCTCGGCGAGCTCCTTCTGGCGGTCGTTCATGCTCGGATGGTGCTGGGTCGAGAGCACGACGGTGTCCACGCTCTTCGGCTTGCCGTCGACGTAGCGCACGGTGACCTGCGATTTCGCGTCGGGGCGCAGCCACGGCAGGCGGCCGTCGCGGCGCACCTCGCTCTGGCGCTGCACGACGCGATGCGCGTAGTAGATCGGGAAAGGCATCAGCGTCGGCGTCTCGTCGCAGGCGTAGCCGAACATCAGT
>JAJXTF010000195.1 GCA_021784125.1 Pseudomonadota bacterium
CGGGGCCCGGCCCCACGCTTCCCAGCAGCGTCAGGTAGGCGCCGAAAGCGACGATGCTGCCGAACACCGCCAGGTACGTCACCGACAGCACATACGCCGGGCGCGGATCGAAAGTCCACGGCGCGCCCTGGACCAGCGCCACCAGCGCCGCGGCCGCCGCGCCCCACGCCATCCCCCAGGCCGCACCGGACATCACCGGGATGCCCGCGCGCTGGTTGCGCACCGCGGCGAGGTTGCCGCCGGTGGCGATCGCAGTGGCCGTCAATCCCATCACGATCCCCAGCGCGACGTCGCCGCCGTGCCTCGCCTGCAGCAGCTCCGGCAGGAACAGCAGCGCGATGCCGAACACGCCCAGCGCCGCCGCGCCCAGCATCGCCGCCGTCAGCGGCGTGCCGAACAGCAGGCGCGCGCCGATCGGATTCATGAACACGATGGTCGAGAACAGCACCGCGACCAGTCCGGAGGTCGCGTAGCGCTCGGCTTCGTAGACCGCGACGTAGTTGAAGCCGAACAGCAGCACGCCCTGCAGCGCGATGAAGGCGTGGCTGCGCGCGGAGAAGCGCAGCGAGCGCCCGGTCGCCATGCACCAGGCGGCGAGCAGCACGGCGGCGATCGCGAACCGGTAGGCGACCGAGACCTCGGGGGCGACGACACCCAGCTGGAACTTGATCGCGAGCCAGGTCGAGCCCCAGATCGCGGTGGAGATGAGGAACAGCGGGACGGGGGAGCGCAGGGCGGGCATGGCGGGATTCTAGTCGGGGTGCCGAGTCGTCCTCCCCGCGCCGAATCGGAATGCGCGTAGCACAAGTTCCGATGGGCAGCCATCGGCCGCTTGGATGACCGCGGAAAACTGACAGTGACCCGAACGCCGGGAACTCCCTAGGCTCCGGATCAAACGACCGGAGGAGCCGCCGTGGTCGATTCGATTGCCGCCCTGAAGCCCTCACTCGCGATGATGCTGGTCGCCGGCATGCTGGCGGCCTTCGCCGCAACGACCCTCGCGAATGCCCTCGCCGATGGCGCCACGGCAGCGACTGTCGCCGGTCCCGACGCCGCCCGCGCAAGCGCGCTCGGCGCCTATGGCCGCCTGCCGATGCTGTTCGAGGCGACCGACGACGATGCGGTGCAAGGCCGCTCGTTCAGCGCGCGCGGCGCCGGCTACCACGCGGCGATCTCGACGCGCGGTGCCCTGATCGCGCTCCCGGTCCCGGGTGTTTCCGCCGGCGGCACAGCCGATGGCAGGACGATGGCCATCGTCAATCTCGCATTCTCCGGGACGGACCCCGCCGCCGCGATCCGCGGTGTCGACGAACAGCCGACCCGGATCCATCGGCTGCGCGGTGGCGCGGGCGTTGCCGACAGCATCGACGCGGCCACCTACGCACGGGTGGCGATCGACGGCCTCTACCCCGGCATCGACGCCGTCTTCTATGGCAACGGACGGCGGCTCGAATACGACCTGATCGTGGCGCCGGGAGCCGATCCATCGAGGATCCGGCTTCAAATCGGCGGCATCCGGGCACTGATGCTCGTCGAAGGCGGCGACCTGAGGATCGACACCGGCCACGGGTCGATGACCCTGCACCGCCCGCTCGCCTTTCAGCAGCGCGACGGCCAGCGAGAGCCGGTCGAGAGCGCGTACGTGCATGACGGCCTGCGCACGGTGCGCATCGCGGTGGGCAGCTACGACCCCACCCGCGAGCTGGTCATCGACCCGGTGGTGTCCTACGCGACGTTCTTCGGCGGCACCTCGTCCGAGGACGCGACGGCGATCGCCGTCGACGCATCCGGCAGCGTCTACATCGCCGGGCACACGACGTCGACGGACCTCCCGACGCTTTCCGCCTACGACCGATCGCTGGGCAAACGCAACGACATGGACGTCTTCGTCGCCAAGATGAATCCGGCCGGCACCGGACTCGTCTATGCGACCTACCTCGGAGGTTCGACGGGCATCGACCGGGCGCTCGGCATCGCCATCGATCCCGCGGGGAATGCCTACATCGCCGGGATCACCTCCGGCAGCGATTTTCCCGTCAGCGCAAATGCCTACCAGCCGGCCACGGCGGGCGGAGGAAGCTTCGTCGCCAAGCTCGCTCCCGCGGGCAACGCACTGCTCTATTCGACTTATCTGTGGGGCACGACGATCGCATCGATAGCCGTCGATGCATCCGGCAATGCCTTCGTCACCGGCAGTGCTTCGTCACTTTTCACGACGACTGCCGAAGCGTTCCAGCGGACGATTGCTCCAGGTGTCGTCACCACCGGCTTCGTGCTGAAGCTCGATGCGACCGGATCCGCACCCGTCTATGCCACTTTTCTGGGGGGCGGCGCTGCGGGCGGCGCCAATGCGATCGCCGTCGACGCGCAGGGGAATGCTGTCGTCGCCGGCTGGACGAACTCCGCCGATTTTCCGACCGCAGGCGCGTTCCAGCCTGCCCTCAAGGGGATGAAGGACGGATTCGTCGCCAAGCTCGATGCCGCCGGCAGGCGTCTCCTCTATTCGACATTCCTCGGAGGATCGCTCGACGATGCGATCAACGCAATCGCCGTCGACGCGGTAGGCGACGTCTATGTCGCGGGCGAGACGTACTCCACCGACTATCCGTCCGTCAATGGCTTCCAGCCCGGGAAATCCGGCTACCGGCTCGTCAATTCGAGCCTCGGCAATGCCTTCGTCACCAAGCTCGACGCCACCGGCGCCAGCGTCCGTTACTCGTCGTTCCTGGGCGGCGAGATCTGCACCAGCCTTTGCCAGTCCGTCTTCGACATCCCCCAGTTCTCCGGCGATGCCGCCTATGGCCTTGCCGTCGACGGCGCCGGTCATGCTTTCGTGACCGGGCTCGCCCGGACCTACACGTTTCCCCTCGTGGATTCGTCCGCAGTGCGCAAGCAGGAGGACAACCAGGACTCGGCTTTCGTCGCAAAGGTCTCGACGTCCGGCGGCAGGCTCCTGTTCTCGACGTTCACACGTACCGGATATGCGGAGTTCAACAGCGGTTCCACCCGTTTCCCGGCCGGATCGGCCACCGCGGTCGCCACCGACGCGAATGGCGCGGCGTATGTCACCGGAAATGCCGACGCGGTGAGCAACTTCCAGACAACGTCGGGCGCTTTCCAGGCAGCCAACGAAGGCGGCCTGGACGCCGTCGTCGTCAAGTTCGCCGCGCCTCAGGGGGCGCTGGTTCTCGAAACAACGAATCCGATCGCCGACGCGCAAACCGGTGCCTCGCTGATTGCCACGCTGACCGGGTCCTCCGCGTCGGGAAGCGTCGCGCTGCTGTCGGGGCCGAACATCATCGCGTACGCGCCGCTGGAGGGGGGCCGCGCAGTGTTCGACGTGGCGCTGCCGGCTGGGATCCACAATCTCGGCGCCCTGCTGGCCACCCCCGGCTCGTTCCTCGACTCCGCGCCGGTGCAGCAGGTCGTCGACAACCCGCTCGCCTGCGTCAGATGATCACCGGATACGGGGGCACGGCGATGCACAGGCTGATGCGATGGCTGATCGCAATCCTGCTTTCCGGCGCGACGTTCCACTGCGGTGCGAGCCCAGCCGCGATGGGCAAACCGACCGCGCTCGGCCATGGCGAAGCCGTGAGCTTCGCCGTCGACCCCTACGACGGCAGCAGCTGGGTCGCCACCCGATCGCGCCTGCTCCTGCATGTTGGCGCCGATGCGAGCGTGCTCGGCGGAACCACGCTGCCGACGCTCGCCGATGCGATGTCCGTCGCACTCGACCAGAGCATCTGGTTGATCGCCGGAGGCACGCTTTCTCATCACGGGCGTGACGGCCGCTGGCTCGAAACGCGCGCGGTACCGGGCATGCCGGACGCGGGACCGATGACGATCGCCGTCGACTCGCTCGGAGAGAGACTGTGGATCACCGGGCGCACCGCACTGCTCCAGATCGCGCTGGACCCGAGGAGCACGCCGACGGGCATGCACATTCCCCTCGATTGCGAGGTCGACGCCTCGACGTTGAATCCACGGACGGGGCAGCTGTTCGTGTCCTGCGCCGGAAGGCTGTACGCATTCAACCGAAACGGTGGTGTCGACGTCGACATGGCGCTGCGCGATGCCGGCCTGGATGCGATCGACGCAGTCGCGTACGACGGTGCCACGGACACCGTTCTGGTGTCGGGTCCATCTGGAACCTTGCGAATTGCGGTAGCCGGGACCAGCTTCGAGATGACCGGCGATGCAGAGGCGGGCGCATACGTGGACCCGGTACCGTTCTCGGTCCTGCCGACGCTCGAATTGATCCGGCCGCCCGACGGAGCCGCGACCGACGAATCCGTCATCGAGATGGTCTTCGCCGTGGGAGCGTCGTGCAGCGCGCTGCCCTGCCAGGCGCCGGCCGGATACATGGCCGGCATGAAGCTGTCGGTCGAGGTGAATGGCCTGCGGCTGGCCGATCCTGCGATCGATGTCGCCACCGGCCATGCGGTTGTCCGCGGCGGAACCGCGTTGCGGCCCGGCCCGAACCGCATCACCGCGTCGGTCAACGATCGCTTCGGACATCGCGCCAGCCTCACCGACGCGACGCTGACGCTCCTCGTACCGTCGCTCGACGCGGCGCCTGTGATCAAGGCCGCGAACAGGGCCCCGACGGTCGCGCTCACCTCGCCTGCGAACGGCGCGATCCTCACCGCCGGCAGCAGCGTCACCCTCTCGGCCACCGCGAGCGACAGCGACGGATCGATCGCCAGAGTCGAGTTCTACCTCGACGCGTCGACGCTGATCGGCGCCGCCGTGTCCGCGCCTTACGCGTCGGCATGGGCGAACATTCCTTCCGGCAGCCATGTGCTCACCGCCAGGGCCTACGACAACCGAAATGGCAAGACGATGTCGGCACCGGTCACCGTCACCGTGGTCGACAACCAGCGCCCCATCGTCTCGCTGGCCTCGCCTCCCGACGGAAGCTTCCATGTCAGCGGCAGCCCCATCGCGCTGGCGGCGAACGCGAGCGACAGCGACGGAAGCATCGCGAGGGTCGAGTTCTTCGACGGGACCACCCTCCTCGCGACGGTCGCAACGCCACCGTGGACGTGGACCTGGCCCGATGCGAGGACGGGTCGCCACGCGGTCGGCGCCCGCGCGACCGACGATCGCGGCGCAACAGGGAGTTCGGCGATCACCTACGTGGTCATCGGCGACGCGCCGAAGGTGGTCGTCACCGAGCCCGCAGCGTGCTCGCAGGTCGACGGGCCTGTCGAGCTCGCGCTGGCTGCCGAGGCGGCGAGCAGCGGCGGCTCGATCGTCCGCGTGGAATTCTTCGACGGCGGGACCTCCGTGGGCGCCGTGTCCAGTGCCCCGTGGCGGACGACCCTCGCGAACGCCCGGACCGGAACCCACTCGATTACGGCCCGTGCGACCGACAGTCATGGACTCGCGACGATCTCGCGAGCGGCCGTGGTCGAGGTGCGGGGCGCCAACCAGCCGCCGACCGTGTCCCTGGTCACGCCGAGCGACGGCGCGCGCTACCCGATCGGGACCAGCGTCGGCCTGACGGCGAGCGCCGCCGATGCGGATGGGGCCATCACGGCCGTCGAATACCGGATCGGAGTCGGAGGCGCGATCATCGGTCGCGCCACGGCCGCGCCCTATGCCGTCGCGTGGAGCGGCATGGCGATCGGGACGTACACGCTGGTCGCCGTCGCCTACGACGACCGCGGTGCGTCCACCACATCACCCGCGGCCAGCGTGACGATCGCTCCCAACGCAGCACCTTCGGTCGCGCTGGCGACGCCAGCCGACGGCGCGACCTTCGTCGCGCCCGCCACGATCAACCTGGTGGC
>JAJXTF010000196.1 GCA_021784125.1 Pseudomonadota bacterium
GCGGATCGAGGCTCGTGATGTCGTTCGATGCGATCCGGAGCACCTTGTGCATGTCCGCGGCAAAGGCGGGCGCGGCTGCCGGTGCGACGAGCAGCAATGCGGACATCGCGGCGAGGACGCCTGAACCAAAAGCGTTCCAGCGCATCGAATTCTCCTCGGCAGGTTTTGTCGGGACGGTAACGAGCAGGCAACGAGCGAGGGCGGGCCGTCGGCTGCGTCTTATACTTGCGCTTCCCTATGACACAGGCGCAGGTCGGAGCGCAGCCGCAGACTGCCGGCGTTCGACGTCATGATGGCACGACTGCCGCCCGCCCGGGCGGCGGCCACAACCAGGAGAACAGCGCATGGATCTCAACGACCAGGTGGCGATCGTGACCGGTGCCGCCAGCGGCATCGGCAAGGCGATCGCGACGCGATACATCAAGGCAGGGGCGCGCGTGGTCATCGCCGACCTGAATCCCGATGCCGCCAATGCGACCGCGCGCGAGATCGACCCGACCGGGCGCTCGATGGGCGTGGCGATGGACGTCACCGACGAAGCGGCGGTGAGCGCCGGCATCGCGGCGACGGTCGCTAAATACGGCCGCATCGACATCCTTGTCAGCAATGCCGGCATCCAGATCGTCCATCCGCTTGAAGAATTCACCTATGCGGACTGGAAGAAGCTGATGGCGATCCACGTCGACGGCGCGTTCCTGACGACGCGCGCCTGCCTGCCGCACATGTACCGTGCCGGCCGCGGCAGCGTCATCTACATGGGCTCGGTGCACTCGAAGGAGGCATCGGTGCTGAAGGCGCCCTACGTCACGGCCAAGCATGGGCTGATCGGTCTCGCCAAAGTCGTGGCGAAGGAGGGAGCGAGCCACGGCGTGCGCGCCAACGTGATCTGCCCCGGTTTCGTGCGCACGCCGCTGGTCGAGAAGCAGATACCCGAGCAGGCGAAGGCGCTCGGGATTTCCGAGGCGGACGTGATAAAGAAGGTGATGCTCAAGGAGACCGTCGACGGCGAGTTCACGACCGTCGAGGACGTTGCCGAGGTCGCGTTCATGTTCGCGGCTTTTCCCAGCAACGCGCTCACCGGGCAGTCGCTGGTCGTCAGCCACGGATGGTTCATGCAGTGATGCCGGCGCAAGGCGCGCCGATGACCGGCGCCCCGGGCGCATCGGTGCTGTTCGTCTGCATGGGCAACATCTGCCGCTCGCCGACGGCCGAGGCGGTGTTCCGCGAGCACGCGGCGCGCGCGGGCCTGGGCGCGAGCCTGCTGATCGATTCGGCGGGCACCGGCGGCTGGCACGTGGGCGAGCCGCCCGACCGCCGGGCGATCGTCCATGCACGGCGCCGAGGCTACGATCTCGCCGGACTGCGCGCGCGGCAAGTTCGGCGCGACGATTTCACGCGCTTCGCGTGGATCCTCGCGATGGACATGCACAACCTTCGCGACCTGGTTGCACTGCGGCCCGCAGCCTACGCGGGGCACCTCGGACTGCTGCTCGACTTCGTTCCCGACGTGGGCTCGCGCGAAGTTCCGGACCCCTATTTCGGGGGCCCGGAAGGCTTCGAGCAGGTGCTCGACCTGATGGAGCGCGCCAGCGCGGCGCTGCTCGCCCGCATCCGCGCGAGCGAGCGCGCCACCTGATCACTGCTCCTTGCGCGTCTCGACGATCTGCAGCGGCTCGTCGGGAATGCTGACGCGCGGCGGGCGTGCCCGGCGCGGCCTCGCCGCCGGGGCGTCCTCCGCTTCGATTGCCGGCGCGGCGTGGCGGGTCTCCACCAGCACCAGGCCCGAATCGGGCGAGGGCAGCGGCGTCACCGCCGGCAAGGGCTTGCGTGGCGCCGTCGGCGGCGCCACCACTGGCGCCGCCTCGACCGCGGGCGGCGGCTCGACCACTGGCGTCACCGGCGCGGGTGCCGGTGCTGCCACCGGCGGCGCGACCATCGGAACCGGTGGGGCGACGTAGGGCACCGGCGCGTGCTCCGGGGCTTCTGCGACGGCTGCAGGGGCCTCGGGCGCGGTCTCGGCGACCGCAGGCGCCGCGGCTCGGACCCGTGTTGCCGGGGGCGCTGCCATCGGCTGCTCCAACGATGCTTCTGCCGGGGCAGCGGCTTCGACCGGCGGCGCTTCGGAGGACGTCACGTCCGCCATCGGCGACTCGATGTCGCCCGCCTCGGTCCCGGACGTCTCACCTCGCTCGGCGCGGTCCCCTCCGCGGCCGCGGCGACCACGCCGGCGGCGACTGCCGTCGCGACGCTCGTCGGTGCCTGCCGCGGGTGTCGCTGCCTGTGCTGCGACGGCTTCGGGCGTCGGCATCGAAGCCGCGACACCCTCTGTTGCGGCGATCGGCGCGGCGGCACGCGGCGGACGCGGCTGCCCCGGCTGCGGCTTGGCCTCGCGTGGCGGCCTGCGGCCGTCCTTGCGCTCCACGTCCTTGCCTTCCCGGCGTTCGGCGGACGCGGGCTGGCGCCCCGATTCGATCGCGCCGTGCTGGGCACCGCGACCTTCACCGCGACGCTCGCGGTCGGGCCGGCGCTCGTCGCGGCGCCCCTGGCCTTCGCGTTGTCCATCACGCGGTCCGCCATCACGCGGTCCCTCCCGGCGACCCTCGCCGCGTTCTCCGCGCGGCCGGCCTTCGCGCGAGCCTTCGCGCTCGCGCGGAGGACGCTGCTCGCGTGGACGGGTCGGTGTCGCGGAGGCTGCCGCGGTTGCGGGCGCCTCCGGCGTGCGCGCCGGCGGGCTGCGGAACCACTGGAGCATGCGTCCCAGCCATGATTCGCCCTGGGCGGGCGCCGCAGCTGCGGCGGGCGCCGGCGCCGCCGCACGCGGCTCGGCCGGCATCGGCGCGGGCTGCGACGGGGTGATGCCCTTGACCACCGCTTCCTGGCGCGGCTCCTTCGCTTCTTCCTTGCGGGCCTTGGCCGCGTCTATCTCTTCCGGCTGCTCGACCATCTGGAACGACGGGGGCAGCGGCTCGGCCTGGTTGAGATCGTCGTGGCGCAGGCGCTCGACGCTGTAGTTCGGCGTCTCGAGATGGCGGTTCGGAACGAGCAGGACGTTGACCTTGAATCGCGTCTCCACCGTCAGCACTTCGGTGCGCTTCTCGTTCAGCAGGAACGTGGCGACGTCGACCGGCACCTGCGCGACGATCTGCGCCGTGTTGTCCTTCATCGCCTCCTCCTGGATGATGCGCAGGATGTGCAGGGCGGTGGACTCGGTGCCGCGGATGTGGCCGATGCCGTGGCAGCGCGGGCAGGGGATGTACGCCGATTCGGCGAGCGCCGGACGCAGGCGCTGGCGCGACAGCTCCATCAGGCCGAAGCGCGATATCTTGCCCAGCTGGACGCGGGCACGATCGTATTTCAGCGAATCGCGCAGGCGGTTCTCGACGTCGCGCTGGTTCTTGGAGCTCTCCATGTCGATGAAGTCGATGACGATCAGACCGCCCAGGTCGCGCAGCCTGAGCTGGCGGGCGATTTCCTCGGCCGCCTCGAGATTGGTGTTGAACGCCGTCGTCTCGATGTCGCCGCCCTTGGTGGCGCGCGCCGAGTTGACGTCGACCGCGACCAGCGCCTCGGTGTGGTCGATGACGATCGCGCCGCCCGACGGCAGCGGAACCTGCCGCGCGTACGCGGTCTCGATCTGGTGCTCGATCTGGAAGCGCGAGAACAGCGGGACGTCGTCCTTGTAGAGCTTGACGCGCGACACGTTGCCGGGCATCACGTGGCCCATGAACTGCTGGGCCTGCTCGTAGATCGCCTCGGTGTCGATCAGGATTTCGCCGATGTCGGGATGGAAATAGTCGCGGATCGCACGGATCACCAGGCTCGATTCCTGGTAGATCAGATAGGCGCCCGACTGCAGCTTCGCGGCGTCCTCGATCGCGGTCCACAGCTGCATCAGGTAGTTCAGGTCCCACTGCAGCTCTTCGGGCGTGCGGCCGATGCCGGCGGTGCGCGCGATGACGCTCATGCCCGCCGGGACTTCGAGTGCCGAGACCGCTTCGCGCAGCTCGTTGCGCTCCTCGCCCTCGATGCGGCGCGAGACTCCGCCGCCGCGCGGGTTGTTCGGCATCAGCACCAGGTAGCGGCCGGCGAGCGAGATGTAGGTCGTCAGCGCCGCGCCCTTGTTGCCGCGCTCGTCCTTGTCGACCTGGACGATCAGCTCCTGGCCCTCGCGCAACTGGTCCTGGATGCGACCGCGCGATTCGCCTTCGCCTTCCTCGCCGTCACCGCCCTTGCGGCTGGACTTGAGGTACTGGCGGGAGATTTCCTTGAACGGCAGGAAGCCGTGGCGATCGGTGCCGTAATCGACGAAACAGGCCTCGAGCGAGGGCTCGATGCGGGTGATGACGGCCTTGTAGATGTTGCTCTTGCGTTGTTCCTTGGAGGCGGATTCGATGTCGAGATCGATCAGCTTCTGACCGTCGACGATCGCCACCCGGAGTTCTTCCGCCTGGGTGGCATTGAACAGCATGCGTTTCATGGGCTAGGTCCCCGGCGCAACGCGCCGCGGGCAAGCAGCTGGAACGAGCGACGCGCCGCGGACGAGCCGTGGCGCGGGTGGTGCTTACGCGGCGATCGCGTGCGAAGACGGACGACGTCCGGGCCGTGGCCGGGACAGGTCGGAGGGGCGAGATGGTTTACGCATGTTGATCCGCGGCTCCGGCCCATTGCCGGAGGCTCTCGTCGGGGGGTCTTCTTCTACGCAAACTAGCGGAGTATCTCCACGGTCGCTTCCACGCATCGTGGGCGGAGCGGCCGGGACAGATCGATTCGCCTTGGCGCCGCGCAGCGGTCGCTTCGAACCGGCCGTTGCCGGGTGCGGGGGCTGCGCTATTCCTTTACCATCGCTACTCCTGCGGGAAATTTTCCCGCCCGGTGAGCGACTTAACCGGTTTTTTGCCTCGCTTCTCGCCTTGCGGCGCGAGGCCCGCAGTGGTGCCGGCACCCGGGCCTGGACGTCGGGTCGACGTCCGCGGCGGGGTGGCAGCGCCTGGGCGCGGTACCGACATAATTATAAGCGAATGAACGAGTTAAGCAAGGACGCCGTCACCTGGCTCACGGTCGGGGACGACGCAGCCGGCCAGCGGATCGACAATTTCCTGATCCGCAGCCTCAAAGGGGTCCCCAAAAGCCACGTCTACCGCATCCTGCGCAGCGGCGAGGTCAGGGTGAACAAGGGCCGCGTGGGGCCCGACACCCGGCTCGCGGTCGGCGACGTCCTGCGCATCCCCCCGATCCGCACCGCGGCTCCGGCGCCCGGCGCGCAGGCGACGGCGCGTGCCTCTGGGCGCCCGCGGCGCTTCGGTGTGCCGATCCTGCTCGAGGACGATGCCCTGATCGCCGTCGACAAGCCGGCGGGCCTCGCCGTCCACGGTGGCAGCGGCATCGCGCTGGGCCTGATCGAACAGCTGCGCGCGGCGCGGCCGGCGGCGCCTTTCCTGGAGCTCGTCCATCGTCTCGACCGCGACACGTCGGGGGTGCTGCTGGTCGCCAAGAAGCGCTCGACGCTGACCGCACTGCACGCGCAGCTGCGCGAAGGCCGGGTCGACAAGCGCTACCTGGTGCTCGTCCGCGGGCCCTGGCGCGACGCCAAGCGCAGAGTTGACCTGCCGCTGTTCAAGTTCTCGACCCGCGAAGGCGAGCGCCGCGTCCGTGTCGAGGACGCCGGGCGTCCGGCCGTCACCACCTTTCGCCGCGAGCGGACCTGGCCGCGGCACGACCCGCCGCTGGCACTGCTCGAGGCCGAGCTCGAGACCGGCCGCACCCACCAGATCC
>JAJXTF010000197.1 GCA_021784125.1 Pseudomonadota bacterium
AGCTTCGAAACTGGAAGGCGTTTCGGTTGTCTCGGTCATTGGACGGTCGGAAATGGAAGATCGCAGGCGGCGAGGTTTGCGGGCGAAGACGTCGAGATTACGGCGGCGTTCGGCGCGAGGTCAAATGCGCTTCCGCACGATCGGGCGCGCATCGGGGAAATGCGATTGCGGCAGCGGGTCGCAACGCCCGTTCGACGCGGGTCTGCCGGACGTTGGATGTGCCGGAGCTTGAATCGCCGGACGTCGATGCCGCGACCGCGATCACGCGACCTTGACCATGAGAAGAAAAGCTTTGTATAATAACACGTTTGACGACGCGGCCTTTTGGGCGATCCCGGGATCATCGGTCGATGATCGACGGGCAGGCGCTCACGCGATCCTTTCTTTCGCGCGGTCGACTTAGCAAAGCGGTCCGGGGGTACTTCGTGCCTGTCCCGAGCGGGATCTCCGGGTTGTTGGGTTGGGTTGGTTGGTTTTCGCTTGAAAGGATGGTCGATGTCGGATCTCGCCACTGCTGCCCGGTTGCGGCAAGCTTCATCGCAGTTCCCCGCCTCGTGGTATTGCGACCCTCGCGTGTTCGAGGCCGAGCGCAGCCACCTGCTCGCCCGCGCTCCCGGCCATGTCGGCCATGAACTGATGACGCCCGAGATCGGCGACTATTACGTGCTCGCTGCACGCGACAACGCCCAGGCACTCGTGCACGGACCCGAAGGCATCGAGTTGCTCTCGAACATCTGCCGCCACCGGCAGGCCATCATGCTCACCGGCAAGGGCAACACCCAGAACATCGTGTGCCCGATCCACCGCTGGACCTACGACCTGGGCGGCAAGCTGCTGGGCGCGCCGCATTTCGAGACGCAGCCCTGCGTACGGCTCGGCCGCTCGCCGCTGTCCAACTGGAAGGGCCTGCTGTTCGACGGGCAGCGCGACGTCGCGCGCGACCTCGCGGGCCTTACGCTGAAAGACCTCGATTTCTCGGGTTACGTGCTGAACCACGTCGACCTGCACCAGTGCAATTACAACTGGAAGACCTTCATCGAGGTCTACCTCGAGGACTATCACGTCGAGCCTTTCCACCCGGGCCTCGGCCATTTCGTCAGCTGCGAGGACCTGCGCTGGGAGTTCGCCGAGTGGGCCTCGGTCCAGTTCGTCGGCATCAACAACGGCCTCGCCAGGCCAGGCACCCCGACCTACAAGCGCTGGCACAAGGCGGTGCTCGACTACAATCGCGGCGAGCGGCCGCCGCATGGCGCCGTCTGGCTCACCTACTACCCGAACATCATGGTCGAGTGGTACCCGCACGTGCTGGTCGTCAGCACCCTGATCCCGCAGGCGGTCGACCGCACGCTCAACGTCGTCGAGTTCTACTATCCCGAGGACATCGCGCTGTTCGAGCCCGAGTTCATGGCGGCCGAGCAGGCGGCATACCACGAGACCGCGAAGGAAGACGACGAGATCGCCGAGCGCATGGATGCCGGGCGCCGCGCGCTGTACGCGCAGGGACGCAGCGAGACCGGCCCCTACCAGTCGCCGATGGAAGACGGCATGCAGCATTTCCACGAGTTCTACCGCCGCGAGATGGAAACGCATCTCGTCGGCCTCTGAGCCGTCGATGGCACCGCGCACGACCCGCCATCCGTCCCATCCTTCCGCCGCGCCTGGCGCAGGGGGCGGCGACACGCGCCTCCATTCGCCGCTGGTCAGCGCGGCGGAGCTCGCGCGTCACCTCGGCGATCCGTCCCTGGTCATCGTCGATGTTCGCCACGACCTCATGCATCCCGAGCGATTCGGGATCGAGCAGTACGAGCAGGGCCACGTGCCGGGCGCGGCTTTCGCGCACCTCGACTCCGACCTCTCCGCACCGATGACGGGACGCAACGGGCGCCACCCGCTGCCGACGCCGGAATTCGCCGCCGCGGTGTTCGGCCGCCTCGGCATCGACGCCTCGAAGCAGGTCGTCGTCTACGACCAGGACCAGGGCGCGTACGCATCGAGGTTGTGGTGGATGCTGCGCTGGCTGGGACACGACGCCGTCGCGATCCTCGACGGCGGCTACGCCAAATGGAAGCGTGACGGCCACCCGGTCTCGACCGAGACCGGACGCCCGCAGCCCACACGGTTCACGCCGCGCAACGTGCTGCCCACGGTGAGCGCCACCGGCATCGCAGCGAGCCTCTCGCGGCGCTCGCTGGTGCTGCTCGACGCCCGCAGCGCCGAGCGTTATCGCGGCGAGGTCGAGCCGCTCGACCGCGTCGCAGGCCACATCCCCGGCGCGCTCAATCGTCCCCACTCACGCAACATCGCTGCCGACGGGACGTTCCGGAGCCCCGAGGAGCTGCGCGCCGATTTCGAAGGCATGCTGCATGGCCGCGCGGCCGAGGACCTCGTTCACTACTGCGGGTCGGGCGTCAGCGCCTGCCACAACGTGCTGGCGATGACGATCGCCGGCTACCCGCTGACGCGCCTGTACCCCGGGTCGTGGAGCGAGTGGAGTTCGGACCCGCAACGGCCCGTGGCCAAAGGGCAGATCTAGGCTCCCGGCAGTGGCGGCAGGACAGTGAGCGGCCACTTCGAAAGGCTGCGATAGCGGGCACCCTCGGTGCCGCTTTGCGACTGCAGCAAGGCGAACTCGTCGATTGCCCACGCATAGGGGCCGATCTGCTGCTCGTCGGGGCTCACCCGGCAGCGACGCACGATCGTCATGTGCGGGTGGAAGGGCCGCTCGTCGCATTGCACGCCTGCCGCCGCCAGCGCACGCGCCAGCGCGACGGCAAATGCCCCCAGTTCATGCGGGGGCCGGGAAGCCCCGAGCCACGCGACGCCGGCACGGCGGAAGCCACCCAGCCGGTCGAGCAGCAGCGACATCGCCTCGCCATGCAGCGACGCGCCGACGTCGAGCAGGGTCGGCAGGCGCGAGCGCGCGATGTCGCCGATGAAGGCCAGCGTCAGGTGCAGGTTTTCGGGGGGAACCGGGCGCCCGTGCACGCGGCGGGCGGTGTCGCGCGCGATGTCGCCGATCGGCGGGCGCAACTCCGGCGCAAGCACCAGCGCGTAGAAAACGCGAATCGCCGATGCCTCGCCGTTGCCTGCCGCCATCCCCGAAAGTGTAGCGGAGCCACCCAAAATCCGGGACCGCCTGAAATCCGGGACGGACCCCGTTTTGCGCAGAAAACGGGGTCCGTCCCGGATTTTGCGGAGGCCGCCGTTTTCCGCCTGCGCGCTGCGGGACGTCAGCCGTTGGCCACCTGCAGCTTCTTCTTCGCCTCGTCGAAGAATTGCTCGTCCTCGGTCGAATGCCTGAGCGCCGTCGTCGACGACTGGGATCCCTGCACCGTCGTGGTCACCGCGTCGAAATAGCCGGTGCCGACCTCGCGCTGGTGCTTGACCGCCGTGAATCCCTTTTCGGCGGCCGCGAACTCGGCTTCCTGCATCTCGACGAATGCGCTCATACCGCTGCGCGCATAGCCGTGCGCCAGGTTGAACATCGAGTAGTTGAGGCTGTGGAAGCCGGCCAGCGTGATGAACTGGAACTTGTAGCCCATGGCACCGAGCTCGCGCTGGAATTTCGCGATCGTCGAATCGTCGAGATTCTTCTTCCAGTTGAACGAAGGCGAGCAGTTATAGGCCAGCATCTTGCCGGGGTATTTCGCCTGGATCGCCTCGGCGAAGGCCTTGGCGAAAGCGAGATCCGGCTTGCCCGTCTCGCACCAAATCAGGTCGGCTACCGCGGCATAGGCCAGCCCGCGCGCCACCGCCTGCTCGAGGCCGTTGCGGGTGCGGTAGAAGCCTTCGGCGGTGCGCTCGCCGGTGCAGAACGGCTTGTCGGTGTCGTCGACGTCGGAGGGCAGCAGGTCCGCAGCCTCGGCATCGGTGCGCGCGAGCAGGATCGTCGGAACGCCCATGCAGTCGGCGGCGAGCCGGGCGGCGACGAGCTTCTCCACCGCCTCGCGCGTGGGCACGAGAACCTTGCCGCCCATGTGGCCGCACTTCTTCACCGACGCGAGCTGGTCTTCGAAGTGCACGCCCGCGGCGCCCGCCTCGATCATCGCCTTCATCAGCTCGAAGGCGTTCAGCACCCCGCCGAACCCCGCTTCCGCGTCGGCGACGATCGGCGCGAAGTAGTCGACGTCGTTCCTGCCTTCCGCATGCGCGATCTGGTCGGCACGGATGAAGGTGTTGTTGATCCTGCGCACGACCTGCGGCACCGAGTTGGCCGGATAGAGCGACTGGTCCGGGTACATCTCCCCTGCGACGTTCGCGTCAGCCGCGACCTGCCAGCCCGACAGGTAGATCGCCTTCAGGCCGGCCTTCACCTGCTGCATCGCCTGGTTGCCGGTCAGCGCACCGAGCGTATGCACATAGGGCTCGTCGTGCAGCAGCTTCCACAGTTTCTCGGCGCCGCGCCGGGCCAGCGTGTGCTCGATGTGCAGGGACCCCCGCAGGCGGACCACGTCCTCCGCCGAGTAGCTGCGCTCGATGCCCTTCCAGCGCGGATTCTCCGCCCAGTCCTTCTTGAGCCTTGCCGATTCCAGATCGTAGTTCATTGACTGCTCCCATCGATGCCTTGCCGGCAACACCGCGCCGGCGGATTGGTCAGCGACGTCCGCAACCTGCGGCCGCCCTTCGCGCGATCGACGCCTGGCCTTGCCCGCGCCGTCGCAACAGGGACCGGCGGGGATCGCCCGACCGGCCTGCGGGCATGGATGGGTTGCCCCTTGCCCTTCGCACACTTGCCGCAGCGTGATCCTTCCGCGGCTCGACGTGACACGGCCTCAACTTAACAAAGAGATCGGGCCGTAACAAGGGGTTTTACTGCATTGCAGTATGATTTTTTTCACGCAAAATCAATCTATTAGAAATCGATTCCACGATGCGGAAAATCCGGTGGATCAACTCGGACGAATTGCTGCTGCATTGCGCCCATCGGGGGCATGGCCCAGGAGTCTCGGAACATCGGCAAAACGCAACCGACTGAATAAACGTGTCTTTTAGGAGATTTTCGACCGCGGGCGTCGGCGCGTGCGCCCCGCGCTTTCGGAAATAAATTCCGCGCGCGGACGCAGTGACGGGGCCGAGGAGCGACGGCCCGGGGGACGAAGGATCGCGGAACGCGGCGGCTTCAGGCCTTGGCGGCCCCTCGGCGCAACGCGAGCATCGCCTCGAGCAGCCGCGGATCGTCCCAGGGCATGTCCACGGGATGCTTGCGCAGCCACGGGCTCGCCGGATCCCGCAGCCATTCGCCGGGAAATGCGACGTAGACCCGCTCCCTGCCCGGCTCCAGGCCCAAGCTTGCCGATGCGGCTGCCGACGCGGACCCCGGCTCTTCGCGCATCGCAGCCCGCAGCGACGCGCACAGGTCGACGCCCAGCAGTGCGCCGTAATGGGTCGCCGGGCCGATCCGGCGGTGGACCTCGACCAGGCAGGGGACGTCGGTCCCCGACTCGATCACCCATTCGAGTGTGACCAGGCCACTGATGCCGAATGCCGCGACCAGGCGCTGCGGCAACTCGCGCAGTTCGGGGATGTCCCGGAAATGGACCACGGTCGCCGGCGTACCTGCGTCTCCTTCCTGCGGCTCGAGGCAATCGCCTGCATACGCCGCCAGCGCACGGCCCTGCCATGCGGCGACTTCCTGATGGCAGCGCCGGCCGACGACCACCTTCTGAAGCACGACGCGACCCGCGTCGGTGGTTTCGAGATCGCCCGGGCTCGGAGCCGCCAGCGCGCCGATCGCCGACGCGTGGTTGGGTGCGTCGTCG
>JAJXTF010000198.1 GCA_021784125.1 Pseudomonadota bacterium
GGATCGGCGCATCGGTGCGGCCGTCCCAATCCGCGGCCGAAGCGCCTTCGTAGACGCCGTCGGGAATCCGCGCGATCTCGGCGCGCATCGCCCGCTCACCCGCGGCCACGATTTCGCGCATGCAGGTTCTGACGGTCTCCAGACCGTACTTCCGGCACAGGAAACCGATCTGCTCTTCGGCATGAACCATGCAGCCGTTGATCAGCCGCGTGTCCATGTCGAGTTCGGTCGGCATCCTCACGTTGCGCAGCACGAGGTTCCAAACGTCCTGCTGCAGGACGCCGGCCTTCATGAGCTTCAGCGGCGGAACGTTCAGGCCCTCCGCAATGATGTCGTAGGCGCCCGCACCATAGCCGCCCGGCAGGAATCCGCCGGTGTCGCTGACGTGCGTCTTCGCCTGGAAGAATCCCAGGTGCTCGCCCTCGAAGAACAGCGGGCGAATGAAGTTCCAGTCCGGCAAATGGCCGCCGCGAACGATATAGGGATCGTTGGCGACGATGAAATCGCCCGGCTGATAGTCGCCGTGGAACCGCGACTCCAAACCCTTGATCGCCTCCTCCGCGACCATCGTGTGAATCGGCGCGCTACTCGCCGCCACGACGATCTTGCCTCGTGGATCGAGGATCGACTGGCCTAGATCGCGGGCGAGCGCGGTCACGAACGATTGCGTCGAGTACAAGATCTTCTCGCCAACCTGCGCCGCCAGGTACTGCAACTTGTTCCAGACGACCGAGAACGTGATCGGGTCGAGACCCGAGCGCTGGGCGACGGATTCGTGGGTGACCATCGATCAGGCCTCCCTCAGCTTGGTGATGAAATTGCCGTAGTCGTCGACGACCGTGCCGACATCGGGCGGCAGCACGAAGGTCGTGAAGACCTCCTCGATGATCGCGGGCCCGGTGACGCGAACGCCGCTCGCCAGTCTTGCGCCGTCGTAGACCGGGACGTCGATGAAGCCGCGCGGGGCGAAATAGGCTTGGCGGGTGCCCTTGCGCGCGACTCCAACGTCGGCGCCTCTCGGCACCGGCTTCAATTTCGGGGGTACGACCTGCGCGCTGCCGGTCAAATGCAGACGCACGATCTCGGTGGGGTACGCCGCATCACCGTAGCCGACCGTTTGTTCGTGCACCCGATGGAATTTCTCCACGGCCGCACGCAGCGTCCCGGTCGTGATCGCACCCGCCGCAATTGGCGCGTTGCGGTCGCGGAATTGACCGTAGTAACGCATGTCGAGCGACCGGTGGATCGCCATCTGCGCGTCGTCGACGCCTTCGCGCCTGAGCGTTGCGCGGGCCTCCCGCTCCATGTCGTCGAACGCACCCTGGATGCGTCCCAGGTCGGCGCGGTCGGTCTCGCTGTGGTAGCTGCGTTGGTAATCGTGCTTCAGGTCACAGAACATCATCCCGTAGGCGCAATACGTGGGACCCACCTTCGGCACGATCAAGGTATCGATCCGCAGCTCCTGGATCAGGCGCACGGCGTGCACCGCCGCGGCACCGCCGGCGGCGACCATCACGAAGTCCCGCGGGTCGTAGCCGCGCTTGGCGAACGCCACGTCCGTGCCGCTCGCCATGTTCGCGTTGATCACTTCGTAGATCGCCGCCGCGCCCTCGGCGACCGTCAATCCGAGCGGATCGGCGACCTTGGTCCGAATCGCCGCCTCGGCGAGATCCTTGCGCAAACGCATCTCGCCGCCTAAAAAAAAGTCGGGGTCGATGTAGCCGAGCGCCACGTTCGCGTCGGTGACCGTCGGGAACTCGCCGCCTTTGCCATAACAGGCCGGCCCGGGGCTGGCACCCGCGCTCTTCGGTCCGACCTGCAAACGACCCGAGGCATCCACCCGGGCGATGCTCCCGCCACCGGCGCCGACCGCGGTCACGTCGACGCTGGGTAACGCAAATTTCTTTCCGTCGATGATCTGTTGCCGGACGGTGTCGACGATCCCGTCGTGCACGACGCCGACGTCGAAACTCGTGCCACCCATGTCGACGGACAGGACGTTGCGGAACTCGTTCGCGAGTCCGAGCGATCGACCGAGTGCCGGTCCGGCGGCCGGCCCTGAGAGCAGCAGGACCGCGGGATTTTCGACGACGATCGGCGGCGCCGCCAGGCCGCCGTTGCTCTGGATGAACTGGAGTTGCCCGCGAAAGCCGTTCTCCTGCAGTCGCGCCTCGATGCGCTCGACGAAACGACGCACGATCGGCGCGACGTATGCCGCGAACATCGCCGTGCCCCAACGTTCGACCTCACCGCCGACCGGCAGCACCGACGACGACAGCGTCACCTGCATGTCCGGACATTCTTCGGCGAGGATTCGTGCAATGCGCCGCTCGTGCGTCGGATTCACGTGCGAGTGCAGCAAAGTCACCGCGACCGTGCCGACGTCATGCGCCTTCAGGTAGCGTGCCGCCCGGCGACAATCGTCCTCGTCGAGCGCAGTGACGATCTCGCCCCGATGGTCGACGCGCTCGGTGACCTCGGCCATCAAGTGATAGGCGGCCAGCGGCTTGGGCGGATCGGCACGAAAGTCGTACATGTCGGAGGGACCTTCCTTCCATTCCGCCTTCGCGACCTGCGGAAACGCCATCCGCATCCGATAGCCCCGGGTCGCGATCGTGCCGAGAACCGGACCGGATCCGGTCGCCACCGCGTTGGTCGCCATCGTCGTCCCGAGGACCAGCGTATGCGTGCGCGCGAGCAGCGCGTCGAGCGAGAGTCCCTTCGCCGCGGCCAGGCGACCGATACAATCGAGCGTTCCGAGGGCCGGATCCGCCGGCGTCGTATGCGCCTTGCGCAACACCGCGGTACCCGTCTCATCGATCAGGACGCCGTCGGTGAAGGTTCCACCGCTGTCCACGGAGATTCGGAAATTCATGGATCGCCCCCCAGCCGCCGGGCGCCGCCGCCCGGTGGAACCGCTAACGGGCCCGGCGAGCTCGTTCGGCCGCGCTAACTATAATTGGAATCCAATTACTATTCAAACGACCGGCGCCGACGACACGCATCGTCGCCACGCCATCCTCGCCCCAGCCGGCAAAGCGCCATCACCGATACCCGCCGTTCGAACGCGGCGTTCGACTCGGCGCGTCGACTGAGCCAGCGGTCGCCGTAGAGCGCGCGAAAGACGCATTCCTGATGGATCATCCGGGCGACATCGGTCGCCCCTCGCACGGGTCGCGAAGGCAACAAGCGCACCACCTCCCCGAGAAATGCCAGCGACTCCTGGGAGCCACGCTCCCGAAGTGCCGGATCCACCACCGAAATGCTGACGATCTGCTCGAGAAACGCGCCGTACCGGCGAAACGTCTCGCACATCGCGTGAACGACCGCGCGAATGCGCGCGTCCGAACCGGGTGGCGTACGCGCCGCCGCGCTCAACAGCTTGCGGTTGGTCTGCAACACATGCGCGATCTCCCGATCGTAGATCGCCCAGAACAATCCGGATATGCCGTCGACCCTCGCGTAGATCGCGCTCGGCGCCACTTTCGCCCGCTCGCACACCGAACCGATCGTCAACGCGGTCCGTCCCCTCTCGACCAGAATGGCGACACCGGCATCCAGAATGCGGTTCCAGGCGTCACGGCTGCGTTGCTGCAGCGGGGGTTTGACGCGGCGGCGAGTCGGTGCGGCCGCCGCGTCCATCGAGCTTTGCGCTGCCATGCGATCGTGCGTTCCCGAACTACCGGGGCGACCCGCGATCGTTTCCGCCGTTCATCGGTCCGAACGGCCCGACGGTACCAAGGCCCAGGCGCCGTCCCCGATCAAGAACAATGCGATCAGGGCGGCCGCCCAGAACGCCGGGTATTCCCACCCGCCGCCCTTGTTCGTGAAGAGCCAGCCGTTCGCCCAGTGCACCTTCACGATCGTTCCGACCATTTCGGCGGCCAGCGGCAGCGCGAACCAGGAGGCGTAGACACCGAGGATCAGCGCCAGTCCGCCGGCCAATTCCAGCGCGATCACCGCATAGGCCATCCATGCCGGAAGGCCGATCGCCCCGAAGAACCCGACGAAACCCGGAATCGTGAATACCGAGATCTTGAGCCACACGTGCGCGAGGAAGAGCACCCCGAGACAGACGCGCAACAGGAGCGCCCCGTACGGAGCCGTGGAAGCCTTGATCATCTTGCTCTCCTTATGGATCGTGAGTGATTTGGAGCACGAACGGAATCCCCGGTTCAGTATCGCACGGCTAGCATAGCGCACGGTCCCCGGGGTTCAACGCCTCCGGCGCGACCCGGCGCCATCGGCATTCGTCCTTGCACCGGCGCAGTACCGAGCGAAGACCGGTGCTCCCCGTGCACCGCGGGCGGCGTGCCGCGGCGCTCTGCTACACTTCGCGAAATTCCTCCGGTGCATCGATGGCAATGGCAACGATCCAGGACGTCGCGGCGGCGGCGGGCGTGTCGGTCGCGACCGTCTCTCGCGTCCTCGGCAATCCCGCCATCGTCGCCGTTCCCACGCAGAAGAAGGTGCTGAAAGTCATCCGGCGGCTGCGCTACGTGCCGAATGCCTCGGCGACGTCGCTTCGCAAGGCGTCGACCGCCAAGCTGCTCGTCACGGTGCCGGACATCGCGAACCCTTTTTTCTCGTTGATCATCCAGGGACTCGAGGACGCCGCGCAGCGCGCCGGGTACTCGGTACTGCTCGGCGACACGCATCATGACGCGCGCATCGAGGATCGCTACGGGCTCATGCTGCCGCGACGGGAGGCCGACGGGCTGATCTTTCTCGGACACCGGCTCCCGACCTCGGTGAAGGACTGGATTCGCACCCAGCCCGGACTCGCGCCGGTCGTCAACGGTTGCGAATACAGTCCGACCCTCGGCGTACCGAGCGTGCACATCGACAACGCACGTGCCGCGGCGGAAATGATGGAGCACCTGTACGCGCTCGGCCATCGGCGGGTCGGCGTCATCACGGGTCCCTTGACGAGTCCGCTGAGTCGAGACCGTCTGCGAGGTACCCGGTCGCGAGCGCGTGCCCACGACGCTTACCGCCTGCTCAGCGTCGTCGATGGCGACTTCTCGGTGGACTCCGGAATCGCCGGAGCGGCCCGCTTGCTCGCACAATCGAATCCGCCGACGGCAATCTTCTGCTTCAATGACGAGATGGCGATCGGCGTTCTCGATTACGCCCACCGGCATGACAGGTCGGTGCCGCACTCGTTGTCGGTTGCCGGCTTCGACGACATCCGCTTCTCGCGGTACTCGCACCCACCGCTGACGACGATCGGGCAACCGATGCGCGAGATCGGTAGGGAAACCGTGCGGCTGCTGCTCGGGATCTTGCGCGGTACGATCCGCAAACCGGTCTCCGTGACGCTGCCACATCGGCTCGAGGTCCGCACGAGCACCGGACCCGCGCCGCGCCGCGCCCGGGCGGCGGCTCAACGACCGTAGATCAGCAGTCGGGCCGTACCGGGGATCGCGGTGGGGTAACCGTGCGGATTGGCGGGAGTCGGCTCCGCCGGCGGCGCCGCGAATCTTGCGGTCACCAGGAAGATCCGATGAGTCTTCGCGTCCAGCGCCATCGTCCGCGCACCGGGCTCCGTCGGTACTTGCTGCACCAGGACGAGCCGCCCGCGCCGAGTCGTCCGCGCGACCGTCAAGGTACCCGCGCCATTCGACGCGAAGACATCGCCCGTTCCCGGGTCGAACACCGCCGCGTCGGTCCCGGCTCCGGTCGGCACCGACCCGAGCACGCGGCCGTCATTCGCCGACACCATCACC
>JAJXTF010000199.1 GCA_021784125.1 Pseudomonadota bacterium
GACCTGATCCGGGGTTCGCCGCGGACGGTCAACATGTCGACCCTCGGCGATGCGCTCACCCGGCTCGACGATCCCCCGGTGCGGGCCATCTACGTGTACAACTCGAACCCGGTCGCGGTGGCGCCGGAATCTTCGCGGGTGGTCGCCGGATTCTCGCGCGAGGACCTGTTCTGCGTGGTCCACGAGATCTTCAGGACCGACACGGCCGATTACGCCGACATCCTGCTGCCGGCCACGACGCAACTCGAGCAGACCGACGTCCACAGTTCCTACGGCCACCTCTACGCGCTGGCCAACAACCCGGCGATCGCGCCTGTCGCCGAGGCGCTGCCGAACACCGAGGTGTTCCGGCGCCTCGCGGCGCGGATGGGCTACACCGAGCCCTGTTTTCGCGACAGCGACGACGACCTCGCCCGCCAGGCATTTCGCGCGGACGATCCGCGGATGCGGGGCATCGGCTGGGATGCGCTGAAGGCCGAGGGCTGGGGCAGGCTGGACCTGCCGCGACCCTGGGTGCCCTTCGCCCAAGGCGGGTTCCCCACGCCCTCGGGGAAATGCGAGTTCTGGTCGGAGCGGATGAAGGCCGCGGGCGAGGATCCACTGCCCGACTACGTCCCGCCCTGGGAATCGGCGGCGTCGAATCCCGGGCTCGCGCGCCGCTATCCGCTGGCCTTCATCTCTCCGCCGGCGCGCAATTTCCTGAACTCGTCGTTCGCGAACCTGCCGGTGTCGATCGAGGAGGAACGGACGCCGCGCGTCGAGATCCATCCCGACGATGCGGCTGCGAGGGACATCGGCGACGGGAATTCGGTGCGGGTGTTCAATGATCGTGGCAACCTGCTCGCGATGGCCCGCGTCACCGATCGCGCGCGCAAGGGCGTGGTCGTGGCGCCGTCGGTGTGGTGGCGCAAGCTCGCACCGGGGGGCGAGAACGCGAACGCCGTGACCAGCCAGGCGCTGACCGATCTGGGTCGCGGCCCGACGTTCTACGATTGCCTGGTGGAGGTTGCGCCGGCCTGAGCCGCGCCGCCGGAGGCGGCTGCGCAATCGACCGCAAACGCGGCTAGAGCTTGCGGACGAGCCCGACCATGACGCCGAAGATCTCCAGCGCGCCTTCGGGCCGGATGACGGGGTAGGCCGGATTCTCGGGCCTGAGAACGAAACTGCCGGACTCGAGGTCGAGGCGCTTCAGCGTGAACTGGTTGTCGACGATCGCGACGACGATGTCGCCTTTCTGGGCCGCCGCGCGCTTCTCGACGACGACCAGGTCGCCTTCGAAGATTCCCGCGTCGATCATCGAATCGCCCTTGACGCGGACCAGCACGGTCTGCGAAGGCCGCTCGATCAGGTAGTCGTCGAGCGTGACGGTGTCGGCCTGCGAATCGTCGTCGACCGCGTCGGGCAGGCCCGCGCGCACCGTTCCCGTCGCAAGCGGGCGCGCGAAGAAGCGCTTGGTCGGCGCGAGCCTGCGGTCGGGCGTCGATTCGAGATAGCCGGCGAGCTTCATCCGCGCGACCAGGGCGGCGACCGAGGATTTGGAGCGCAGGCCCAGCAACTGACCGATCGACGCGTACGACGGCAGCGCCCGGTGCCGCGCGTAGTAGTCCTGGAGCGCGCCCAGGTAGGAACGATCGTTCGACATTCGTGTAGCATAGGGAACGAACGTTCGGACGTCAAGCCCGTCCTCCGACCGCCCCGATGCTGCCCTTCCCCGCCTTCGCATTCGTCGACCTCGAGACCACCGGCACCCGCGCCCAGACCGACCGCATCACCGAGATCGGCATCGTGCGCGTCGACTGCGCGTCGGCGTCGTCGCCCCCGCGCGTCACCGAATGGGCGAGCCTCGTCGACCCGGAGGCGCCGATTCCCCAAGGGATCCAGGCGCTGACCGGCATCACCGATGCGATGGTGGCGGGCGCGCCGACCTTCTCCGCGATCGCGGCCCGCGCTGCCTCGATGCTCGACGGCTGCATCCTCGTCGCCCACAACGCCCGCTTCGACTATGGATTCCTGAAGCACGCGTACGCGCGCCTTCACCGCAGCTTTTCGGCGCGCGTGCTGTGCACGCTGCGCCTCGCGCGTCGACTCGAACCCGAGGCCCGGGGACACGGGCTCGACGCGCTGATCGCGCGGCACGGGCTCGAAACGACCGACCGGCACCGCGCGCTGGGCGATGCACGGGCGATCTGGTCGTTCGTGCAGACGCTCTACCGCGATCGTCCGCGGGAGGAGGTCGACGGCGCCATCCGCCGCCTGTTGAAGATGCCGAGCCTTCCGCCCCAGTTGCCTCCCGACGCGATCGACGCACTGCCGGAGGCGCCCGGCGTCTACCTGTTCTACGGCGACAACGCACTGCCCCTCTACATCGGCAAGAGCGTCGACCTGCGCCAGCGCGTCGCAGCGCACTTCTCGCAGGACTGGAGGAGCGAGACCGACTTGCGGCTGTCGCGCGAGATCCGGCGCATCGAGCACGAACCTACCGCCGGCGAGCTCGGCGCGCTCCTGCGGGAGTCGGAGCTCGTCAAGTCGCGGCTGCCGGCACACAACCGGGCGCTGCGCCGCAAGGCCGAAGCCGGCGTGATGGAGCTCGTCGAGGGCGTGCCGCGGTTCGTCGTGGCAGCGGGAATCGGCGATGCCCATCTGCCGGGCAGCTACGGGCCCTTTTCATCGAAGACGGCGATGCGCGCGACGCTGCGCAAGCTCGCCGCCGGACATCGACTGTGCGCAAGGCGACTCGGACTGGAGCACCGTGGCGAGGGCCCCTGCTTTGCACGGCAGCTGCGGCGCTGCGATGGCGTCTGCGTCGGCGACGAACCGCCAGAGGCACACGACGCGCGTCTCGTGGCCGCGCTTGCCCCGCTGGCGATACCGCCTTGGCCGCTGCAAGGCATCGGACTGCTGCGCGAGCGCGCTCCGGATGGCCAGCGCGTCGACGTCCACGCGTTTCGGAACTGGACCTGGCTCGGGACGGCGAAGGACGACGGCGAGCTCGCAGAGTTGTGCGAAGCGCCGCCGCGGGCGGCGTTCGACCTCGACGTGACGCGGCTGCTGCTGCGCCGCTACGCGGCGGCCGCGTTGCCTCTGATCGCCGTGCCGGCGGCCGGAACCGGATTCCCGGCCTGATTCACCTTCCTGTCACGTGTGCGGCGAGCACGTCGGCCACGCAGCCGGTCAGGCGCTTCGCATACTCGACGTGCAGAAACTCGTTGGGCCCGTGGGCGTTGGATTTCGGCCCGAGGACCCCGGTGATCAGGAATTGCGCCTGCGGAAAGTGCTGGCCCAGCATCGCCATGAAGGGGATGGTTCCGCCTTCGCCCATCGCCGCCGCGGGCTTGCCATAGTGCGCCTGCGAGGCGTTCTCCAGCGCCTGCGCGAGCCAGGGCTGGGTCGGCGGGGCATTCCAGCCGGTCGCGCCTTGATCGGGCGTGAACGTGACCTTCGCGCCGTGCGGCGGATCCGTTTCCAGCAGCGCCTTCAGCGCCATCGTCGCGTCGTGTCCGTCGACGGTGGGCGGCAGCCGCAGAGAAAGCTTGAGCGAGGTCGACGGTCGCAGGACGTTGCCTGCGCTGGCGATCGCGGGCAAGCCGTCGGCGCCGACGACCGACAGGGCGGGCCGCCAGGTGCGGTTGAGCAGTGCCTCGCCGCCGTCTTCGACCATCGGCTGCGTTTCGCCGGTGAATGGATACTTGCGGAAGACGATGTCACCCAGGATCGCGGCGGCCTTGCCGGTCTGCTCGACGCGCTCGAGCGGAATCTGCGCGTGGAAGGTCGACGGCAGGATCCAGCCATTGCCGGCGTCCTCGAGGCGGTCGAGAAGCTTGCGCGCGACCCGGAACGACGAGGGCACGACGCCGCTCGCGTCACCCGAATGCACGCCTTCGCTCAGCACCTCGACGGTCAGGGTTCCCGCAGCGATGCCGCGCAGCGACGTCGTGACCCACAGGCGTTCGTAGTCCCCGCAACCCGAGTCGAGGCCGACGACCAGGTCGACCTGGCCGAGCCGGGGCTTCAGCAGCTCGAGGTAGGCCGGCAGGTCGTAGCTGCCGCTTTCCTCGCAGGTCTCGATCAGGCCGACGCAGGGCGCATGGGCGATCCCCTGCGCTTCCATCGCGCCGATCGCCGACAGTGCCGCGAACACCGCGTAGCCGTCGTCCGCGCCGCCGCGGCCGTACAGCTTTCCATCCTCGAGGATCGGCACCCAGGGCCCGCCATCACTGCGCCACCCGGTCATCTCGGGCTGCTTGTCGAGATGGCCGTAGAGCAGCACGGAGCGCTCCCCCACGCCGGGCACCCGGAACAGCAGCACCGGCGTGCGGCCCGGCAGGCGCACGATCTCCACCGCGAGGCCGGCAATCGGTTGCGCCCGCACCCACGCTTCCGCGAGCCGGATCACGCGTTCGATGTGCCCGTTGGACTCCCACGCCGAATCGAAATGCGGGGACTTCGCCGGGATGCGGATGTAGTCGATCAGCTGGGGAACGATCTCGTCGTCCCACTGGCGGGCAATGCGTTGTGCTGCGATGGACGTGTTCATTGGCGGGTAGCCCGGAAGGAGCGGGAAAGCGCCAACGATACCAAATGGGCCGGGCCTTCCGGCGCGGGAACCGCAGCGCCGCATCACCGGTCCACGTAGAATCGACGCGATGAACGACGCTCCGCAGCCGCCCTACGCAGGACTGACCCCCGATTGCGTGCTCGATGCGCTCGACAGCGTCGGTGTCCGCGGCGACGGTCGCCTGATCGCGCTCAACAGCTACGAGAATCGTGTCTATCAGGTCTGGCGCGAAGACGCAGCCCCGGTGGTCGCCAAGTTCTACCGTCCCGCGCGCTGGAGCGACGACCAGATCCTCGAGGAGCACGCGCTGGTCGAAGAGCTGGCCGAGCACGAGGTTCCCGCAGTGCCGCCGATCGCCGTCGACGGAAAGACCCTGTTCGCGTTCGCCGGTTTCCGCTTCAGCGTATTCGACAGGCACGGGGGTCGGGCGCCCGAGCTCGACCGGCCGGCGACCCTCGAGCACCTGGGGCGGTTCGTCGCCCGGATGCATACGGTCGCTTCGGCGCGCAGGTTCATCCAGCGGCCCGCCCTGACCGTCGAATCCTTCGGCGACGAGTCGCGCGCATTTCTGCTCGCCCATGCGTTCGTCCCGGACGACCTGCGCGATGCGTGGACCGCCGCCGCCGACCTCGCGCTGCAGCAGGTGCGCCGGATCTGGGCCGTGGTGGGCGAGGTGGCGACGCTGCGGCTGCACGGCGACTGTCACGGCGGCAACGTGCTGTGGACCGACGACGGTCCGCATTTCGTCGATTTCGACGACGCACGCACCGGTCCCGCGATCCAGGACCTGTGGATGCTGCTCTCCGGCGATCGCATCGCAATGGAGGCGCAGCTCGCGGTGCTGCTGCGCGGCTACGAATCGTTTCGCGATTTCGACCGCCGCGAGCTCGCGCTGATCGAGGCGCTGCGCACGCTGCGTCTGCTTCACTATTCGGCGTGGCTGGCGCGACGCTGGAACGATCCCGCGTTTCCCGCGGCGTTTCCCTGGTTCAACACCCAGCGCTACTGGCAGGACCGCATTCTCGAGCTGCGCGAGCAGATCGCGCTGATGGACGAGCCGCCGCTCGCAGCCGTCGCCTGAAGCGCGCGAGGCTCCCGCACTTGCGGCATTCGCCGCCGCGCTGACGCCGGGAGGCGACACCGAAAGCGCCTCGGGCCGCCGCGGCGC
>JAJXTF010000200.1 GCA_021784125.1 Pseudomonadota bacterium
ACGAAGCACGTCGGGCTGGTCACGTTGACCTCGGTCAGGAACGAACCGATGACGTCGATGCCGGCGACGAGCATGCCCTCCGACCACAGCGGTCCGGCCAGCGCCTCGCCGATCTGCCGGTCGCGCACCGACAGCGGCTGGGCGACCCCGCGCCCTCCCGCCGCCAGGTTGCCGCGGGTCTCGCCGGGCTTGGGGATCCGCGCCAGCGAATACGGAACCACCTGGCCCCCGATCAGCAGAATGCGTTTGTCGCCCTCGCTGATTTCGGGAATGAAGCGCTGCGCCATCACCGTGCGCGCGCCCTGGTGCGAGACCGTCTCGACGATCACGTTGCGGTTGGGGTCGTCGTCCCGCACGCGGAACACCGACGTCCCGCCCATGCCGTCCAGCGGCTTGACGATGACGTCGCGGTGCTCGTCGATGAAGGCGTCGATGACCTCGGCGTCGCGGGTGACCAGCGTCGGGACGGTGAATTCGGGAAAGCGCGCGATCGCCATCTTCTCGTTGCAGTCGCGGATCGCCCGCGGGCGATTGAACACGCGGGCGCCTTCGCTTTCCGCGGCCTCGAGCAGGTACGTCGAGTACACGTACTCCATGTCGAAAGGCGGATCCTTGCGCATCAGGACTGCGGCGTAATCCTTGAGTGCCCGGGTCTCGGGCTCGCCCGCCGTGTACCAGCGGTCGTCGTCCGGGTGCAGCGCCAGGGGCCGGGCGCGGGCACGGGTTGCGCCATCGCGCCAGTGGACGTCGCCCTGCTCCAGCGCGTGGACACGGTGCCCACGCGCGACCAGGGCGCGCATCATCGCGACCGTGCTGTCCTTGTAGGCCTTGACCTGCGGCAGCGGGTCGAGAATGAAGGCAAAATCCATCGGGGCAGGACGAAGTCGCGTGTCGGGCGGTCATCCTACCTCATTCGCACCGGCGGTCCCGTCCCGGGCTTGCCCCTCCTCGCCGGGATCGCGCCAGGGCATCAGGTGAATCGCCTCCGCAAGCAGCGATGCGCCGGCGCGCACGCCCACCGCCACGCCGTTGCGGTCCGCCACGTGCGTCGGCACGCGCAAGGTCAGCTGCAGCCCCGCCGGACCATCGACGCGCAGGCCCAGCGTCGTGTCGTCGCCCAGCGCCAGGCATTCGACGACCGTTCCGGCGACCGGGTTCTCGTGCTCGCCCCGCGACGGTCGATCGCGACGGTGCAGGACGATGCCGCCGATCGGGATCGTCCAGGCGACCCGGGTGCCCACTGCGAACTGCGGGGCATGTGCAACCTCCAGGGCGACGCCGTGCCAGTCGATCCGGGTGCGCCGCGCGGAAGCGTCCTGGAAGCGGACGATCCCCTCGAAGACGTTGCGCATGTCGACCAGCCGGGCGACCAGCGCGTCTGCCGGGCGCGTGCGGATCTCGTGCGGCGAGCCGCTTTGCAGCGTGCGCCCGCGGTGCAGGATGCACATGCGGTCGGCGAGCATCGCCGCCTCGTCGAGGTCGTGGGTCACCAGCACGACCGGCATCGCGAGCTGCCGGCGCAGGCCGGCGAGCTCGCGGTAGAGCTTCTGTCGCGTCACGCGGTCGACGGCGGCGAAAGGCTCGTCGAGCAGCAGCACCTTCGGGTCGCGGGCCAGTGCGCGCGCCATCGCGACCCGCTGCTGCTGGCCACCCGAAAGCTGCGATGGCCGCCGCTCCTCGAGGCCCGCGAGGTGGACGCTGGCGAGGAGCTCGCGGGCGCGCGCCAGGCGCGTCGCGCGCGGGCGATGGCCCAGCGCCGCGAGCACGTTCCCGACCGCGGTGAGATGCGGGAACAGCGCGTACTGCTGGAACACCAGTCCGACCGAGCGCCGCTGCGGCGAAACGTTCATCCGGGCCCGCGTGTCCAGCCACAGCTCGCCCGCGCATTCGATCCTGCCGTCGCGGGGCCGGTCGAGGCCCGCGATGCAGCGCAGGATCGTCGACTTGCCGCTGCCGGAAGGCCCGGTCAGGGCGAGCACCTCGCCGGGAGCGCAGTCGAAGCCCGCCGCGAGGGGAATGGGCGACGCCTGCGCGAGCCTGACGCGAAGCCGCCCGTCAGGCGCCACGAACGGGCTCCGCGCGCCGGTGGGTCGAGTAGGCGACGCCGATCGCGACCAACGACAGCGCGAGCAGCACGGCGGCCATCAACCCCGCGCTCCGGGTGTCGAAGGCCTGCACGCGGTCGTAGATCGCGACGGCGATCGTGCGCGTTTCGCCGGGGATGTTGCCGCCCACCATCAGCACGACGCCGAACTCGCCGAGCGTGTGCGCGAAGGTCAGCACCAGCGCCGACAGCACGCCGGGCCAGGCGAGCGGAAGCTCGATGGCGGTGAAGATCCCCCATGCGCTCATGCCGCAGCAGGCCCCGGCCGGACGCACGTCGGCAGGGATCGCCTCGAACGCCCGCTGCATCGGCTGTATCGCGAACGGCAGGTTGAAGACCAGCGACGCCGCGAGGAGCCCGGCGAAACTGAAGGCCAGCGGGTGTCCGGTCAGCGCGACGAACGCACGACCGAGCGCCGACTGCGTGCCGAACGCGGACAGCAGGTAGAAGCCGAGCACCGTCGGCGGCAGCACCAGCGGCAGCGCCAGGGCTGCCTCGAGCAACCGACGGCCGGGGAAATGGCGCCACGCGAGCGCGCGGGCGATCAGCAGCGCCGCCGGCAGCAGCAGCGCCACGGTCCACGCCGCGAGCTTCAGCGACAACGCCAGCGCCTGCCATTCGATCATCGCATCGATCCCCTGTGACCGGCCCGTGCCACCCGCATGTGCCACCCGCCCGTGCCGCGAATGCGCGGGATCGATCGCGGTTCAGCGCGGCGACGCCGCGGTGGCCGGCAGCTCGAAGCCGTAGCGCGCCAGCGTCGTGCGCGCAGCGGGCCCCTGCAGATACATGTAGAACGCCCGCGCCGTCGCGCCTGCCCCCTCGAGCAACACCATCCGCTGCGTCAGCGGATCGTACATGGACGTCGGCAGGAGCGCGTAATCGCCCCGCCCGGCGAACGCCGGCGAGCGCAACAGCGAATAGGCGACGATGCCGCCCTGGGTCGCGCCGCTGAGCGCGAACTGCGCCGTCTGGCTGACGTTCTCGCCCAGCACCAGCTTCGGCCGGACCGCCTCCCACAGGCCCGCCCGCTCCAGCGCCTGCCTTGCGGCACGGCCGTAGGGCGCATGGTCGGGATTGGCGATCGCGAAGCGCTGCAGCGTCCCGTCGGCGAGCGTGCGGGCGAGTCCGCGCAACTCGGGGTCCGGCTTCACCGGCGATCCCGGCGGAACGATCAGCGCCAGCCGCCCAACCGCGTAGTCGACGCCGGCATCGACGGTGCGCCCTTCCCGGGCGAGCGCCGCCACGTAGGCGCGGTCCGCCGACAGGAACAGCTGGAAGGGTGCGCCATCCTCGATCTGGCGGCGAAAATTGCCGGACGAGCCGAAGACCAGGCGCAGCGTCCGCCCGGTGTTGCGCGTGAATTCGGCGGCGATGTCGGGCAGCGCGAACTGGAGGTCGGCGGCGGCGGCCACGACCGGAGAATCGGCCGCGGCGGCTGCAGCACCGGCGGCGCCTGCCCCGGCCGGCGCCGCCATCGCCACCGCGCAAAGCCCTGCGAGCAGCGCGCGGCGCGCGGCCCACGTCCGCTTCGCCGTTCGCGTCGCCTTCGGCATCTCCGCGGACACCCTTTCCCGGCCTTTCGTCGTCATTCGTCGTATATGTTCATGCATAACGGCCGGCGCACTATAGCCGGCACCCCGGACACTGTCCATTCATTACAATGCGCGGGTCCCGTCTCCGGTGCCGCGCGATGGACCGCATATCCGACACGTCCGACCCGTCCGACACGTCGTACTTCCCGCGATGGACGCTGCGCACCGAGGGAGTCGTTGCACCCGGCGAGCGATTGCCGACGGCGCAGACGATCGTGCTCGGTCTCCAGCACGTGGTCGCGATGTTCGGCGCCACCGTGCTCGCGCCGCTGCTGATGGGCTTCGATCCCAACGTGGCGATCCTGTTCTCCGGCATCGGCACGCTGATCTTCTTCGCGCTGGTCGGCGGCCGGGTGCCGAGCTACCTGGGATCGAGCTTCGCCTTCATCGCCGTGGTCATCGCGGCGACCGGCTACGCGGGCAGCGGCCCGAATCCGAACCTCGGCGTCGCACTCGGGGGCATCATTGCCGCGGGCCTGCTCTACGCGATCATCGGCCTCGTCGTCATGGCGGCCGGACACCGCTGGATCGATCGCCTGATGCCCCCCGTCGTGACCGGCAGCATCGTCGCGGTGATCGGGCTCAACCTCGCGCCGATCGCGGTCAAGGGCATCTCGGCTAGCGCGTTCGACACCTGGATCGGGCTTGCGACGATCGTCTCGGTCGGCATCGTCGCCGTGCGCGCGCCCGGTCTCGCGCGCAGGCTTCCGATCCTGCTGGGCGGCATCGCCGGCTACCTGCTCCATGCGCTGTGCGCGAACGGCCTGGGCCTCGGCAAGCCGATCGATTTTTCGGCCGTGGCTGCCGCGGCGTGGATCGGGTGGCCGAGGCTCGCCGCGCCGGTGTGGAACGCCCATGCGATGGCCTTGATCGCCCCGGTCGCGGTCGTGCTGGTCGCCGAGAACCTCGGGCACGTCAAGGCCGTCGCGGCGATGACCGGGAAAAACCTCGATGCGTTCCTCGGGCGCGCCTTCGTCGGCGACGGGCTGGCGACGATCATTGCCGGCGCAGGTGGCGGCACCGGCGTCACGACCTACGCCGAGAACATCGGCGTGATGGCCGTCACCCGCGTCTATTCGACGCTGCTGTTCGTCGTCGCGGCGCTGGCAGCGATCGTGCTGGGTTTCTCGCCCAAGTTCGGCGCGCTGATCATGACCATTCCGGGCCCGGTGCTGGGCGGGCTTTCGATCGTCGTGTTCGGGCTCATCACCGCGACCGGCGGTCGCATCTGGGTGCAGAACCGCGTCGACTTCTCTCGCGCGCGCAACCTGGTCACCGCCGCGGTCACCCTCACCGTGGGCGCCGGCGACCTCGCGCTCCGGTTCGGCGACTTCACGCTGGGCGGTATCGGCACCGCGACCTTCGGCGCCGTCGTCCTCTACCAGCTGTTCCGCGATACAGACGGACCCGCGACCGCGGGGCCGGACCCGCACTAGTCGGGAAAGCGCGGTCAGCGCAGCAGGGTCGACAGCGCGGCCAGGTCCGCGGCTGCGGCCTTCGCGGCCCTGGCCTCGATGCTGCGATAGCGCCGGACGACGTCGGCGCCGACGTCGGTCAGTTGCGCGCCGCCGCCGCGCGCTCCGCCCGTCTCCGCGGCGACGACGGGCTGCGCGAAGCAGCGGTTCATCGTGTCGACGAGCAACCACGCGCGGCGATACGACATGCCCAGCGCTTTCGCGGCGGCAGTGATCGATCCGGTGGCGCCGATCGCCTCGAGCAGGTCGACCTTGCCGGGACCGATCGCGATGTCGTCGCCCTTGACGACGCGCAGGCGGAAATGGATCTTCGGCGTGGCGCGGGACATGGCGCGTCGAAGGATACCCGATGCGCGCGACGCCTACCCCGGCGGCCGCAGCTCCGGCGCCAGCTTGCCTTCCACGAGTTTCATCAGCGGGGCGATGACGTCGATCGGCAGCGGGAAGATGATCGTCGAGTTCTTGTCGGCGGCGATCACCGTCAGCGTCTCGAGGTAGCGCAATTGCAGCGCCTGCGGCTGCTGCGCCAGGAAGA
>JAJXTF010000201.1 GCA_021784125.1 Pseudomonadota bacterium
AGGCCCTTGAAGGGAAGAAACAGCAGCAGTGCGACGCCCTGCAGTGCCGACCCGAGCAGCAGGGTCCGTAGTCCCCCGATGCGATCGCAGATCCCTCCGAAGGCAAGCCTGCTCACGATGCCGCAGGTCAGCATCAACGACAGCATCTGGGCCCCGCGCGCGGGGCCATAGCCCAGGTCGCTGCAGTATGCGACGAGGTGCACCTGCGGCATCGACATCGCAACGCAGCAGGCGAGGCCGGCGACGATCAGAAGGCCCTGGAGCGCCCGCGGCGACAGGCCGAGCGATTGCGGCGAGGCCGGCGGGGCCGCGCCGGGCGTCGCCAAGCCGTCGTGCGCCGGTGGCTTGCTGCGCAGCAGCCAGGTCAGGGGCAGCATCGTGGCGATGCAGAACACGGCGATGCCGACATAGGTCTGCCGCCAGCCGGCGGTCTGGATGAAGTGCTCGACCACCGGAGGCCAGAGCGCTCCCGCGAGGTAGTTGCCGCTGGCAAAGATCGCCACGGCGATGCCGCGGCGGCGGACGAACCACAGCGAGACGTGGGCGAGCAGCGGCGAGAACGTCGCTGCGCTGCCGGCGCCGATCAACAGGCCCTGCGCCAGCGTGTAATTCCAGAGGGTCGTGGCCGAGGCTGCCGCTGCATAGCCGAGCGCGAGCGCAACCGAGCCGATCGCAACGGGAAGCATGACGCCGTGGCGATCGGACAATCGCCCGAGCGCGATGCCCGAAAGCCCGAAACAGATCATGGTCAGCGTGTAGGGCAGCGACGCGGCGCCCCGGGCGACCCCGAACTCGGCCTGCACCGTCGGCAGCGCCACGACCACTGACCACATGCCGACGCCGCCGATCGTCGAGAGGATCAGCGTCACGGCGAGCCGCAGCCAGGCCTGCGCGGACTCGACTTCCCCGTGGACCGTGCCGCCGGCGATGCCGGCGGCGCCGGTCGCCTGCCCGGCCGTCTTGCGGGTATCCGTCATTGCCATGCAATTTGATTATCGCACCGATGTGCCGACTGCAGAGGCGACTGCAAATGCGGCCAAAGCGGATTAGAATGCCGCCTCCGATTCGGCCAGCAGGGGGAGCACATGAAAGGATCATCGAAGGTGAACCGCAGGACGTTCCTCATGACGGGTGCCGCGAGCATCGCTGCCGCGTCGTTGCCCCGTTACGCATTCGCAGCCGATCCGGTGAAGATCGGGCTGATTCTTCCCAAGACCGGTCCCTTCGCCTCGACGGGCAGGCAGGTCGAAGCGGCCTGCAGGCTGTACATGGCGACGAACGGCGACAGCGCCGGCGGACGCAAGATCGAGCTGATCGTCCGCGACGACACCGGCACGCAACCGGAGCTCACCAAGCGCATCGCGCAGGAGCTGATCACGCGTGACCACGTGTCGGTGATCGCCGGGTTCGGACTGACGCCCCTCGCGTTCGCGACGGCGCCGGTGGCCACCGAAGCGAAGATACCGATGATCGTGATGGCGGCGGCGACGACGGTGATCCCGCAGCGCTCGCCTTTCATCGTCCGCTCGGGATTCACGATCTCGCAGGTGACGGCCCCGATCGCCGAATGGGGCGCGAAGAACAAGATCTCGAAGGTCCTGACGCTGGTCAGCGACTACGCGCCGGGGCTCGATGCGGAGAAGACCTTCGTCGAGCACTTCAAGAACGCCGGCGGCACGATCGTCGAGTCGTTGCGCGCGCCGCTGGCGAATCCGGAGTTCGCTCCGTTCATCCAGCGCGTCAAGGACGCGAAGCCCGATGCGCTGTTCGTGTTCGTCCCTTCGGGCGCCGGGACCGCGGTGATGAAGACCTTCGCCGAGCGCGGACTGAAGGAGGCCGGCGTCAGGATGATCGGACCGGGCGACGTCGTCGACGACGACATCCTCGATTCGATGGGTGATCCGGCATTGGGCATCGTGACCTCGCACCACTATTCCGCAGCCCATCCGTCCCCCGAGAACAAGGCCTACGTCAGCGGGTTCATGCAGGCGAACGGGGGCATGCGTCCGAACTTCCACTCGGTGGGCGGCTACGACGGCATGCACCTGATCTATGCCGCGCTCGGCAAGACGGGCGGGGACACCCAGGGCGAGAAGCTGGTCGAGGCGATGAAAGGCATGTCGTGGACGAGCCCACGCGGTCCGATGTCGATCGACCCGGCAACGCGCGACGTCACGCAGACCGTCTACATCCGCAAGGTCGAGCGTGTCGACGGCAAGCTCTGGAACATCGAGTTCGACAAGATCGACAACGTCAAGGCGACGGGCTGACGCCTTGCCCTCGCGCCCCGGGGGCCGCCGCGCGCTCGCGGGGGTTCCTCCGGGGGTTGCGCGGAGCTTCGCCGGGAGCACCTGCGCGTCCGGTTTTCAGGGCAGCAGGTCGTAGGTCCGCAGGCCGTCCTGCGCGAAAGCCGCGTGCCGCCAATGCGGATGTCCGAGCGTGCGGCGCAGGTCGGCGCGACCGGCTTCCCAGAGCGCTTCCATCGATGCGCGGGAAAAATCGTAGTCCTTGGCGGCAGTGGCGTAGCCGTTGCGACGGTTGATCAAGTGGACGATCGAGATCTGGCGGCCCCGGGCATGCCTCGCCAGCAGCTGCACGCTCGGATCGTCGCGCGCTCCGGGCGGCAGCCTCGAGATCACCTTGCGCATCGCCTCGCGCAGCGTTTCGTCATCCTTCGCGCGATTGGTGTTGAAGCGCGTCTTGCTCGAATACTGGATGTCCTTCGAGCGCTCGAGCACTTCGTCGAGCGACCGCGGCACCCTGCCGCGTGCGCTGAAGAGATCGACCTGGAACACCAGGGCGTTGAGCTGGCTGCTTTCGTCGAGCACGTACCAGAGCGGCGAGTTCGACGTCAGTCCGCCGTCCCAATACCAGGCGTCGCCGATCTGCACCGCAGGAAACCCGGGCGGCAGCGCGCCGCTCGCCATCACGTGCTCGGGCCCGATCCGCGTCCCGCCGGTGGCGTTGTCGAAATACACCGAGTTGCCGCTCTGGACGTCGACGGCGCCGAGGCTCAGCCGCATGGTTCCCGCATTGATCCGGTCGAAGTCGATCAATTCGCCGAGCGTTCGCGCGAGGGGCGACGTGTCGTACATGGACAGCGCGCCATCGGTCTCCCGGGGCATCAGCATCGGCGGCGGCACGCGGGGAACGAAGAAACCCGGGGTTCCGAAGGCTGCGATGGCCGCCGTGCCGAGCTGGCTGAACGTGCGGCGCAGGACATCGAATTCGTGCGGCGGGACGAAGGATATTCCCGACGAGACGAGCTCCCAGAAACGCCGCAGCTGCGCAACGCGGTCCTCAGGACGGTTGCCGGCGATCAGCGCGGCATTGATGGCGCCGATGGAGACCCCGGTGACCCAGTCGGGCGCAAGCCCGCGCTCCTGCAATTCCGCGTACACCCCTGCCTGGTAGGCACCCAGCGCGCCGCCCCCCTGCAGGACCAGGACGGTGTGACGGTGCTTCGGGAGGGGCGGGCGGGCGCGTGCGGCCATGGGCAGGGGATCGGTGAATGCTCCCCAGTATGAGCCCTGCGCGGCACGCTTGGTTCCCGCCTCCGGTGTAGTATGCTCGCGCCGCAGACCGCAAGCTCCACCGTCACGTCAATTGCGAACCATGGCGCTTCGACCGCCCAGGATTTTGCCGGGAACTTCCAGGTGAGTGCGCGATGATCGGCAGCGTGGTCGGCGTGCTGTTCGACGGTCTGGCGTACGGCAGCCTGCTGTTCATCATCGCCGTGGGCCTGTCGGTGACCCTCGGGCTGATGAACTTCGTGAATCTCGCCCACGGCGCTCTGGCGATGGTCGGAGGCTACGTCTGCGTGGTCGCGATGTCGCGCCTCGGCATCCCCTTCCTCGCGACGCTGCCGATCGCATTCGTCGCGTCGGCGCTCGTCGGCATCGTGCTCGAGCGCACGCTCTATCAACGCCTGTACAAGGCCAGCCCTCTCGACCAGGTGCTGTTCTCGATCGGCCTGGTGTTCATCTCGATCGCGATCGCGACCTACATTTTCGGTTCGTCGCAGCAGCCGGTGAACCTGCCGTCGTACCTGCAGGGTCAGGTCCACATCCTGATCCACGATTTCGGGGTCTACCGGATTTTCCTGATCGCGATCGTCGCGGTCGTCACGCTGGGCCTGCACCTGATCCTCGAGCGCACGCGCTTCGGCAGCCGCGTGCGCGCGAGCGTCGACAATGCCACAGCCGCCGCAGGGCTCGGCATCAACGTCAATCGCGTGTTCGCGCTCACCTTCGCGCTGGGTTCGGGGCTGGCCGGCCTTGGCGGAGCGCTCGGCATCGAGGTGCTGGGGCTCGATCCGACGTTCCCGCTCAAGTACATGGTGTACTTCCTCCTGGTCGTCAGCGTCGGCGGCACCGGCACGATCAAGGGTCCGCTGGTCGCCGCGCTGATCCTCGGGGTGTTCGACGTCGCCGGCAAGTACTACGTCCCCGAGATCGGCGGCTTCGTCATCTACGCGCTGATGGTCGTGCTGCTGATCGTGTTCCCGGCAGGCCTGTACGGACGCAAATCGTGACCGACGCTGCCGCCTCGGCGAAGTCCGTGACCACGGCGACCGGCGAGGTCCGCTTGCCCGACGGGCGCTGGCGGCCGCTCGAGTTCGCGTTCTGGGTGCTGCCGGTGATCGGTTTCTTCGCGTTTCCCGACTATCGCGTGCTGGGCAGCCAGATCCTGATCACCGGACTGTTCGCGGTCTCGCTCGACCTGATCCTCGGTTATGCCGGGATCGTGTCGCTCGGACACGCGGCGTTCTTCGGCATCGGTGCCTATGCGGCCGGGCTGCTCGCCGTGCACGGATGGCACGAGCCGATCTCGGGGCTGATCGCGGCCGCTGCAGTCGCGGCGGTCGCGGGCTACCTCGTCAGCTTCCTCGTGGTGCGCGGCAGCGACCTGACGCGCCTGATGGTGACGCTCGGAATCGGGCTGATGCTGTTCGAGGCCGCAAACAAGGCCTCGTGGATCACCGGGGGCGTGGACGGGCTGTCCGGCGTGACGATCGACAAGATCCTGGGAATATGGAGTTTCGACCTCGGCGGCCGCACCGCTTTCGTCTATGCGCTGGTCGTCGTGTTCGTCGTCTTCCTGCTGGTGCGCAGGCTGGTCGCGTCGCCGCTGGGTTTGAGCCTGCGCGGCATACGCGAGGGTGGCAGGCGAATGCCCGCCATCGGCGCACCCGTGGCGAAGCGCCTGCGTACCATCTTCACGATCGCGGCCGCGGTTGCGGGGGTGGCGGGCGGATTGATCGCCCAGACGACACAGTTCGTCGGCATCGACGGCCTGAGCTTCCAGCGCTCGGCCGAACTGATGATCATCCTCGTGCTGGGTGGCGCCGGGCGCCTCTACGGCGGGCTGGTAGGCGCCCTGGTGTTCATGGTCGCGCAGGATTACCTGTCGGGGATCGACCCCGTCTACTGGCAGTTCTGGCTCGGCTTCTTCCTCGTCCTGATCGTGCTGTTCGCGCGCGGCGGCATCCTCGGCGGTCTCGACGCGCTGCGCGCGCGGCTGGGCGGTGAGGAGAAGCGATGAGCGCCGCACTGCGCACCGTGGGCCTGTCCAAGCGCTGGGGTGCGTTCAGCGCCAACACCGACGTCTCGCTGTCCTTTCTCCCGGGCGCGCGTCACGCCCTGATCGGCCCCAACGGCGCAGGCAAGACGACGTTCATCAACCTGCTGACCGGCGTG
>JAJXTF010000021.1 GCA_021784125.1 Pseudomonadota bacterium
CAGCGCGGGATGCTCGCGCGCGAGCGCATGCAGGAGGTCGGTCAGTTCGGCGTAGCGGTAGAAGCGGTCGAAGGCGATCTGCGGCATCGTGGAAGGATCGAGGTGGATGGATGGATGGATGGATGGTGAGGTGCGCAGCGCAGCGAGGCGGCCAGCCGGCAGTCGCGCCTCAGCGCCTGCGGCCTTCGGCGAGATCCCGCAGCGCCACCACCAGCCGGGCGATGCCATCCTCGTCGTTGTAGAGGCCGAGCGACGGCCGCACGGAAATCTCATGCCCGAACCGGCGCAGGATCGGCTGGGCCCAGTGGTGGCCCGAGCGCACGGCGATGCCGCAGCGATTCAGGTGCTCGCCGACGGCCTGCAGCTCGTATCGGGCCAGCACGAAGGAGACCGCTCCGACGCGAACCGCCGGCGCCCCGAGAATGGACACCCCGGGCACCGACGACAGCCCCGCGACGAGGCGCGACATCAGGTGCTGCTCGTGGGCTGCGATCGCAGGTCGACCGATGCGCTCGACGTAGTCGAGCGCCGCGCCCGGACCGACCGCATCGGCCGGTGACGGCGTGCCGGCCTCGAAGCGTGCAGGGGGCTGCGCGTAGGTCGTGCGCTCGAAGCTCACGTCGTCGATCATGCTCCCGCCACCCTGCCACGGCGGCATCCGCTCGAGCACGTCCTCGCGCCCGTAGAGCACGCCGATTCCGGTAGGCCCGTAGACCTTGTGGCCCGAAAACAGGAAGAAGTCGGCGCCGAGGCAGGTCACGTCGACGGGCAGGTGCGACGCCGACTGCGCGCCGTCGACCAGGACCCGGGCGCCGTGACGATGTGCCATCTCCACCATTGGGGCAACCGGCACGAGCGTCCCGAGGCGTTGGAGACCTGGGTGAACGCGAAGAGCTTCACGCGCGACGAGAGCATCGCCTCGTAGGCGTCGAGGCGCACGTCGCCCGCATGGAGGTTGGCTCGCCCCCACGACTGCGCCACCAGATTGATCGCCTCGGTCGCGCCGCGGACGAAGACGATCTCCTTCTGCGAGCGTGCGCCGAGGAACCGCTGGACCTTGGCCCGCGCGCACGAGGAACATTCGCGTCGTCGGTGCCGGTCCGCTGCGGTCGATCGCGCACTTGTCCGAGGGGACCAGCGCCACGCCGCGCCAGGTCAGGAACTGCGATCCGAACAGCGCGACAGTCGGCGGCAGGACGCCGCACGCAGTGCACTCGCGGGCGAAGGCCGCGATGGCATCCGGGTGGGCGAGGAAGAAGGCAGGTTCCTTCCACACCCGCGAGCGGACGCGCAGCGTCGTGGTGATCGACGAGAGCGCGATTTCCAGGGGGTTCTCCTCGTAGTCGACAAAGGTCGTCTTGATCGCCGGCTCGCCGTCCCGGATGGTCGACAGCTCGATCGTCGTCTTCTGCGGCTCGCGTGCGGCGGCCGCTGCCTCGAGGCTCGCGAGCAGCGTCGGGCGATCGATCAGGACGGTCTCGATCGTATCCGGCCCCGGACATCGAACCGGCCAAAGAGCGACGTCGCCGCCCGAGCGTCGAAGCTCCGGCCTCATCGAACCCGAAGCGGCAGGTCCACGACACGCCCCAGCCTCGCACTCTGCGCGATTGCCTCCAGCGTCGCCGCGTTGTCCATGCTGACCTCGGCCGCGCGCCCTGCCGCTGCGGAATCCTGCCCGACGACCATCCGGGCAAACGCCTCGGCGGCAAATCTGAAGCCGCTGCCGACGGGCGAGTGGATCTCCTCGAAAGCTACGGTGTTCGCCGTTCCGCGGCGTATGCGCAACTGGCTGGGAAGGTAACCGTACTGGTCGCCACCCGCCTGCGCGCTGGTGTGGTTGAGGAATTCGGTTTCGATCGTGCCCTTGCTTCCCATGATGGTGGCGCGGCGATGGCTGGCCGCGTCCATGGCGCAGGACAGCTGCGCGCGCCGCGCGTCCGCGTAGTACAGGGTCGCCATCAGGCTGATGTCCACGCCGGTGTCGGCCCAGGCCGCGTCGGCGCGCACGCGTTGCGGTGCACATCCCATGGCCAGCCGGATCACGCTGAGCGCGTAGCTGCCGGCGTCCAGCAGCGCACCGCCGCCAAGCTCGGGCTTCATCCGGATGTTGTCTTGCGGGTTCGGCACGGTGAAGCCGAAGCAGGCCTGGACCGAGCGCACGGCACCGATGGCGCCCTGCTCCAGCTGCCGCAGCATGTCGTCGGTCTGGGGTTGAAAGTAATACGGATACGCCTCGAGCAGCGTCACACCATGGCGCTGCGCCGCACTGAACATCGCCTGCGCCTCGGCCCGGCCCAGCGCCAGTGGTTTCTCGCACAGTACATGCTTGCCGCGTTCGGCCGCCTTGATCGCCCATTGCGCATGCAGACTGTTGGGAAGCGGCAGGTAGATGGCGTCGATTCCGGAGTCCGCCAGCAGTGCGTCATAGCTGCCGTAGTGGCGGCCGATCCCGTTGGCCGCCGCGAAGGCTGCCGCGGTGTCCGCGCTGCGGCTGGCCACGCCGACGATGCTCACCGCCGGGCTCGGCGTCACATCCCGCACGAACTGCCTGGCGATGCTGGCGCAGCCGAGGATGCCGATGCGCAGTACACGCTCGTTGGACGGAGTTGTCATCATGTGCTTGCTCGCGCTCCGCGCATCAGGCGCCGACGCCTGGCCGAAGTCGCTCGATGTCGGGGACGGGAAGCGCGCGTCGCAGCACCGCTTCCGCGAGCCATTCGGCTGCACGCCGCGCCCGGGAGGTCACCTGCTCGGGCGGCATCTGCTGGTAATCGTCGTTGTAGACATCGAAGCTGTATCCGCCGCGATAGTCGATCTCGTCGAGCTTGCGCACCACGGCGGCGAGATCGTCGCTGTGCGCTCCGTCACCCGGAAAGACACGAAAATGCGTCGCCGCGGCTGCCTGCTCCTCGACCGAATCGATCTCCTGCCAGACGAAGTCGGAGAGCTGTGCGAGGAAGATCTGTTCCGGGTCGAGTGCCTCGATCTCGGCGAGCGGCGTGCGCGCCGCAAGAACGTCGAACGCATCGATCGCGAGCCCCAGGTTATGGCAGTTGGCGCGGAACACGAACTCGCCCGCAGCACAGAAGTCCCTGGCGATCCGGCTGCGCGAAACGCCCTTGTACGCGATGCGTATGCCGAGGGGAACCGCGAGCATGGCGAGCATGCGCAGGTCGCGCACGACCGCATCGCCATCCGGCTCGGCGTGCCTCGACGTCGATGCCTCGACGATCAGCATCTCGCCGCCGAGGCTGAAGCAGACGTCGAGCATCGACTTCGCGACGTCCACCTTGTACGCATGGAAGTTCCCGGAGAGCCCCTCGAAGTCGCGCAGCGCCTCGAGCCCCGTGACGCGAAGGCCACTCTCGCGCACCGCCTGCACGCCCGCTGCCGTACCCCGGGGGTGACCGACGACATCGCTGGCCGAGATCATCACCTGAGCGAAGCCGGCATCGCGGATCGCGCCAAGCTTGCACTCCAGCGTGCCCGCGAGCGACGCCGTGTCCATGCCGATGTCGCTGTAGATCATGGCTTTGCGTCGTGGTAGGCCGGTTCGTCGTGCACCAGCTCGAACATGACGCCGCCAAGCTGCGGCTTCGTGAGCGCACCGCGCTCGTTCGACCGGACCTTCTCGGAGACGAGAAACTGGACCCCGCGCGCTTCGAGGGCGGCGACCGTGGCCATCACGTCGGGAGTGCCCAGACCGATGCGCTGCAGATGCTCGTCGCCGAACGCGTAGCGTGCGTTGTCGACGGGCTCGATGAGCTGCAGGAAGAACTTGCGGCAGGGACTCTGAAGGAGCAGTCCCTCGGGCATGATTCCGAAGCGCACACGGTCGGGAAGCGCGGCGAATCCGAAAATCCGCGAATAGAATTCCACCCAGTCGGCGCTGCGGTCCGAGCCGATGTACTGGACGATCCCGAAGAAATGCATGCCGCTGATGGCCGGCGGATGCGGATCGACGCTGGGAATCGGCCGAAAATCGATGTCGTAGATCGAGAAGTCGTCATAGCGATCGACGAAATAGATGAGGCTTTCGCCGACGCCGTGGATGGCGGGGATGTTGAGCTCCATTGCGTGGGCCCGCACCGGGATGTCCCACGCGCCGAGATCGAGCGCCCGGCGAAAGGCGGCTTCGGCATCGCGGACGCGCAGCGCAAGCGCGCTCAGGACGGGATGCTCGGAAGGCTGCACCGTTCGCGGCACGTCGATTGGCTGCGAATTGACGACGATGTTCATCGAGCCCTGACGCCACAGCTCGACCTCGCGCGAACGGTGTCGCGCAACCGGGCGGAACCCCATGGCCTCGAGCACGCCTCCGAGGGCCTGCGGCTTCGACGTCGCGAATTCGATGAATTCGATCCCATCGATGCCGAGCGGATTGAGAGCTTCGGAGACCGCCTCGCGGCCCAGAGCGTCAGTCATCGAGATCCCCTGTCGTTTCGCCGTCAAGGCAACAGCAATGCGCCCAGTTCCATCGCAGCTTCATGCAGCGGCTGGAAATGGCGCTCCGCCATTTCGCTTCGCCCCACCAGGCGGCCCTGGAGAATGACATTGATCGCTCCGACGCAATGTCCGCCCGCGTTCCGGACCGGGACCGCGAGCGTGCACAAGCGCGCCTCCATCTGCTGACTCGCAAACGCGAAGCCGGACTCGTGCACGGCGTCGAGAAGGGCCAGGAGCTTCTCGGGCGAGTTCGGCGTGTGCTCGGTATACGGATGGAACCGGGCGCGCGCCAGGTACGCGTTCAACTCGTCCAGCGGCAGATGCGCGAGCATCACGTGTCCGGCAGACGTGCAATACGCAGGCAGCCGCCTGCCGACGTTCAGCGCCGGCGACATGATGCGCGACGACCTGGAGCGCGCGAGATAGACGATTTCATCCCCGTCGAGGGCCGCCAGCGAGCAGGACTCGCGCAGCGTTTCGCCGAGGCGGTCGAGGATCGGCTGTGCCAACACCGCCATCGACGACGCCGACAGATAGGCGTGGCTGAAGGACAGCACCCGCGGTCGCAGGAAGAACCGCCGCGCGTCGTCGACGTCCGCGAAGCCGAGCTTGACCAGCGTGTGCAGGCTTCGCCGCGTGGCGGCGCGCGGGATTCCTGTCCGATGGCTCACCTGGGAGATCGATGCGTGGCGGCGCTTGTCCGACAGTGCGAGCAGCACGGCGAGGCCGCGCGCGAGCGCCGTCACGAAGTCGGGGTCGCCCGCGAACCGCTCGATCGTGGCGGCGGGCACCGCATCGGGATCGGTGAACGAAGGCGCCACCCCGCCCGATGGACGCTTGACCGGGTCCTCGACCCTCTCGTTACTCGAGGCGGCTGCCCGCGCTGCCATGCCTGTTCCTTTGGAACCCTGCCCGCGGGCGGAAAGCCGCCCCGTCCGGCAATGCACGTTGTGCGATACGCGCCCATACCTGCCGCCAGGCGGGCGATTGGCCGAAAGCATAACCGGAGCTGCAGTCATTTTGGCAATTTGTGTGCGCCAGGCGCACGATTCCTGCGGGCGGCGATTGTTCCAAAATTCCCTGCGCCCTATCGTCGGATTGTATTGCACCCATGCGGCAGAACGGCAGGTCCATCGCAGGTCGGGCGGACATCCAGGCGGTCAATGAGAGCGATGGCGGTCACGCCAGGGCCCTTCGCATTCCCGGTCTTCGCCGCCAGCCCGTCGGGGCGCCGGCGGGGCCGCGCGCAGGGGTCCTATTACGAACATGAAAGGGAATGCCAATGGTTGCCCCGGAAGCGAAGAAAGGCATCACCGAGGAACAGCAGGAGGAGCTCGACGCGGTGTTCGCGCGCGCACAAAAGGCGCTCGCGACCATTGAAACCTATGACCAGGCGCGCGTCGACCGTCTGTGCCAGGCGGTCGCTTGGGCGGTCGCCAACAAGCAGACCTTCACGCGCCTCGTGGACATGGGCATCGCCGAAAGCGGGCTTGGCGATCCGGTGAGCCGGATGGGCAAGCGGATGAAGATTCGCGGGGTATTGCGCGACGCGCTCAGGCAGAAAAGCGTCGGTCTCATCGAGGAAATTCCCGACAAGGGCATCGCGAAGTACGGCAAGCCTGCCGGCATTGTCGCCTGCATCGTCCCGACGACCAATCCCGACCTCACCCCGGCCGGCAACGCGATCTACGGTATCAAGGCGCGCGACGTCGTGATCTTCTCGCCGCACCCGCGCTCGAAGAAGACATCGTTCGAGACGGTTCGCCTGATGCGCGAGGCGCTCGAGCGCGAGGGCGCGCCGGCCGACATCCTGCAGTGCCTGACGAAGGTCAACATTCCGATGTCGCAGGCGCTGATGGCGCGAGCGGACCTCATCGTCGCGACCGGCGGGCAGCCGATGGTCCGCGCCGCCTACAGCTCCGGGACGCCTGCCTACGGCGTGGGAGCGGGCAACTCGACGATGATCATCGACGAGACCGCGGACATCGAGGAGGCCGCGCGCAACACCCGTCTGTCCAAGACCTCCGACTTCGGCTCGGGGTGCTCCGCCGACGGAAACCTGATCATCGAGGAATCGATCTTCGACAAATTGCTCGCGCAGCTCCAGGCCGAAGGGGGCTATCTCGCGAACGAGCAGGAGAAGGCCGCGCTTCGAAAGGTGATGTGGGGCGACGACGGGCACCGCTTGCCCGATACCGTCGCGATCGCGCCGCAACAGCTCGCAAAGGCCGCCGGATTCACCATTCCGGCCAGCTGCAAGTTCATCATCGTCCACGGCGACGGCATCGGCAGGGAGCACCCCTACTCGAGCGAAAAGCTCACCACCCTGCTCGCCGTCTACAGATACAGCGGCTTCGAACAGGCGCTGGCCATGATGCGCGGGATCTACGCCGTGGGCGGCAAGGGGCACTCCTGCGGAATCTACTCCTTCGACCAGGACCACATCCGCCGGCTTGCGCTTGCGGCACCGGTCTCGCGGATCATGGTCCGCCAACCGCAATCGAAGGCGAATGCAGGCGCCTTCAACAACGGCATGCCGATGACCTCCAGCCTGGGCTGCGGCACCTGGGGCGGCAACATCGTTTCGGAGAACGTGCACCTCAAGCACTACATGAACACGACGTGGGTGTCGGTGCCGATCAAGGAGGACAAGCCCTCCGACGAGGAACTGTTCGGGTCGTTCTACGATCCGGCCCTCGAAGCCGAGGTCGAGACGATCACGACGTGAATGCGCGCCAGGCGCGCATCGCGACGGTTTCTCACTTTGAGTGGAAAGATGACGACCAAAGCCCCTGAAGAGCTTCTCGCCGATGCGTCCGCGTGGTGGGATACCGCGATCATCGACGTCCATCCGGGGGAGATCGCGATCCGCGGCTATCCGATCGAGGACCTGATCGGCCGCGCGCGCTTTCCGGACATGATATGGCTGATGCTGCGCGGAGAGCTGCCGTCGGCGGCACAGGCCGATCTGCTGGAGGCGGCGCTCGTCACCGGGGTCGACCACGGGCCGCACGCGCCGTCGATCGCAATCGCCCGCATGGCGGTCACCTGTGGTCTGCCGGTCAACGGCGCGATGGCGTCCGCGATCAACGTTCTGGACGACATCCATGGCGGTGCGGGCCAGCAGTGCATGGAGCTGTACCGCGAAATCGACGCCGAGGCTGGTCCCGGTGCCGATCTCGTGCAGGCCGCGACCCGGGTCATCGAACGTCACCGCGAGGCAGGCGAGAAGATAGTCCCCGGGTTCGGTCACCGGTTCCACCCGGTGGATCCGCGCACTGCGCCACTGCTTGACCTGGTCGCGAAGGCCGAGGCGGTCGGCACGGTATCGGGCCGCCACGCGCGGATCGGGCGCGCGGTCGAGCTGGCGCTCGAAGCGTTGAAGAAGCGCCACATTCCGATGAACATCGACGGCATCACCGCGGTGATCTTCTGCGAGCTGGGTTTCGAGCCGGAACTGGGGCGCGGGCTCTTCATCCTGTCGCGCGCGGTGGGCATTCTCGCCCACGCGTGGGAACAGAAGCAGCGCGGCCGCCGCATCATGGGGCCGATGCCACGCGAAATTCCCTATCGCTACAGCGGGCCCGCGCGCCGCGCCGTTCCACCGGGCTTCGGCACGACACGCGCGCGCGAATGATCGAGCCAGGATGTTCGCCGGCCTTCGGCCGGGCACCGTGGCCACCAAGGAGCAAGGCATGAAGGATCTGATCTCGAACCAGCTCGTGAAGTATCTCGAAGCGCGTGGCATCGAACACGTCTTCGGCCTCTGCGGCCACACCAACATCGCGGTGCTGGCCGCGCTGTCGAAGAGCAGGAAGATCAAGTTCGTCAATACGCGGCACGAGCAGATCGCCGCCCATGCGGCCGACGGCTATGCCCGTGCGAAGAAAGAGACCGCGGTCGTGCTGTCGCACCTCGGACCGGGGCTCACGAATGCCGCGACGGGTGTTGCCAATGCCGCACTCGACTCGGTGCCGATGGTCGTCATCGCCGGCGACGTCCCCAGCCACTACTTCGGCAAGCACCCCCACCAGGAGGTGAACATGCACGCGGACGGATCGCAGTACGAGATCTACCGCCCGTTCGTCAAGCGAGCCTGGCGCGTGGATTCGCCGCATCTGTTTCCCGAAATCATCGAAAAGGCCTTCGCCCTCGCCGAAAGCGGCCGCCCCGGCCCGGTGCTGGTCGACGTTCCGATGGACATCTTCTCCAGCGAAGTCGACGTCGAGCTCTTCGAGCGACTCCGGCTCAACACGAAGAAGCTGACCAGGCCTTCGCTCGACGAGGAAACCGCCGTCGCGATCGTCGAGAAGCTCGCGGCGGCCAGGAACCCCGTACTTTACGTCGGCGGCGGCATCATGCTCGCCGATGCGACTGCAGAGTTGCGCGAGTTCGTCGACCATCTGCAGATCCCCGTGGCCCACACCATCATGGGCAAGGGCGCGCTGCCGGACGATCATCCGTTCATGCTGGGCATGACCGGCTTCTGGGGCACGCAATTCATCAACGAGCAGTGTCGCGGTGCCGACTGGATCCTCGGCCTCGGCACGCGCTTTTCCGAAGCGGACTGCAGCTCCTGGGAGCCTGAATTCACATTCAACTTCCCACCGACGAAGCTGATCCACATCGACATCGATCCGGCGGAGATCGGCCGCAACTATCCGGTGGAGATCGGTGCGGTCGCCGACATCAGGCAGGCGCTCAAGGTCCTGAATCGGGTTGCCCGCAAGCTCGTCCCCGCGGGCATCAGGCGGGCGGCCCTGGCGGAGAGAATCGCGACGGAGCACACGGCGTTCATCGCCCGGAACCGGGCGCATGCGACCAGTGGCGCGTATCCGATGCGCCCCGAGCGGATCCTTGCCGACGTGCGCGAGGCGCTGCCGCGAAATGCGCTGATCACGACGGACGTCGGCTGGAACAAGAACGGCGTCGGCCAGCAGTTCCCGATCCTCGAGCCCGGCACGATCTTCACGCCGGGCGGCTACGCGACGATGGGCTTCGGTGCCCCGGCGGCGCTCGGCGCCAAGATCGCGCGCCCCGACCGCGTCGTCGTCGCACTGGTCGGCGACGGCGGCTTCGGCCAGAACCCGGCGATGCTCGCCACCGCGGCCGAGCAGAACGTCGCCGTCGTCTGGGTGATCATGAACAACGGCGCCTACGGCACCATCGCGGGCCTGGAGAAAGCGCACTACGACACCACGTTCGGGACGGTCTTCGAGAGGGACGGAAAACCATACTCGGTGGACTACGCGGCGATCGCGAAGGCATACGGCATCGACGGCGTGAAGATCAGTGCGGCCGACGATTTCAAGCCGGCGCTTGCCAGGGCGATCGAGGCGAAGAAGCCGTTCGTCATCGACGTCATGATGCAGAACGAGCCGGTGCCCACCGCAGGTCATTGGAACATCATGGACATCTACTCGCCGGGCAAGAAGGTGCACCACGTCAGTGTCGGCGCCGCTGCCCACGCCGATTGAATGAGCGTTCATCGCATACCGGACGGGAGAGGCGAACACAATGAAGCATGAATATTCGCTGGCGCACCTGACTGTGCTCTCGCTGACGCCGCCGCAACTGGTCGACGTCGCCGCGCGAACGGGCTACGACTACGTGGGTGTGCGGATAACGCGTGTGACGCCCAACGAAGTCCTGTACGACCTTGCCGGGGATCGGGCGATGATGAAGGAAACGAAGGCGAGGCTCGACGACACCGGAATCGGTGTGCACGACGTCGAGCTCTTCCGCATGGACCCGTCGCTCGATGCGGACAGCTTCGTCCCGCAACTCGAGGCGACGGCGGAGCTCGGCTCGCGGAACATCATCGCCCAGTTGCCTGATCCCGATCGCGAGCGCGCCACCGCGCGCTTCGCCCGGATCTGCGATCTCGCCAAACCGCTCGGCATCTTCGTCAGTCTCGAGTTTCCGCATTGGACGGAGACCGGGAACCTCGGCGAGGCCGCCCGCGTCGTGCGCGCGGTCAATCGGTCGAACGCGGGGATACTCGTCGACATGCTCCATTTCGGCCGCTCCGACTCGAACCTCGACGAGCTGGCCAGGCTCCCGCGTGAATGGTTTCGCTTCGCACACGTCTGCGACGCCGCGAAGGAAGTGCCGCCGACGATGGCCGGCATCATCCGAACCGCGCGCGATGAGCGGCAGTTTCCCGGCGAGGGCGGGATCGAAGTGTGCGAAATTCTGGCACGGATGCCCCAGGACATCCCGTACGCGCTGGAGATCCCGCGGAATGCCCTGGCGCGGGCGGTCGGGCCGGAGGAAGTCGCCCGCCTCGCCCTGATTGCGGCGAAAAGTCATCTCGATGGGCCCGGCGCTCGCGGGGCGAGCGCCGATGCGGAAAGAGCCCGGGCGCCCGCGTCGGTCCCCGGACGCTAGCGCGGACCCCGGACGCTGGCGCGAAGCAGGTTTCGACTGGCCAGCCGGGGCTCCTCCGGCGGGTGAGACAATTCGCGGGAGCCGCTGTTGCGGCGGCGCGCTTGCGCCACAATCGGGGTTCCGGGCGGCTCGTGGCTGAAGCAGTGCCGGCGTGACCGCGGCATTCCGATCATCGAACAGGCGACGGACTCTCTCATGAAGTCAGCGAAGGTCATTGATATTCGGGGGCGCATTCTGGGCGGCGAGACGCCCCTGCTCTGCACGCCGCTCGTCGGCAGGACCCGCGAGCGCGTCCTCGCCGAAGCGGCGACCGTCGTCGCGAAGAAGCCCGAGGTCATCGAATGGCGGGTCGATTACTTCGAATCGATCGGCGATGCGACGGCCGTGCTCGAAACGGCGAGGCTGTTGCGCGCTGCCGTGGGTGACATGCCGATCATCTTCACGCGCCGCTCGATCAGGGAGGGCGGCGAGCCGATCGCCATCGACGACGAGGGCGTGGTTCGGCTCTACGATACGGTGAGCGCGAGCGGCCTGGTCGACTTTCTCGATTTCGAGATGGGAAACGATCCCGAGCAGCTGCGGCGCGTGCGCGAGAACGCGCACGGACACGGGACGCGGCTCATCCTCTCGTACCACAACTTCGGCTACACACCCGGCTGCGAATTCCTGGAGCAGCGTTTTCTCGAAGCCGAGCGCCTGGGTGCAGACGTCGCCAAGGTCGCCGTGATGCCTCGCGACCGGATGGACGTGCTGACCCTGCTCGCAGCGACGGCGCAGGCCGAAGCCAAGGCGCGCATCCCGCTGATAAGCATGTCGATGGGGCCGCTGGGATCGGTGACCCGGATGATCGGCGGCGTCTTCGGCTCGTCGCTGAGCTTCGCCGTCGGTGAGGCCAGTTCGGCGCCGGGACAGATACCGATTGCCGATCTGCATGCGGTCTACGCCGTGATTCATCGTGCGCGCGGTACGGCCTGAGGCGGCTCGTCCCGGATCGCCTGCCGCGCCTTGAACCGGAATCGACTGGAGGCCACATGGATGGCGCGGCTCAGCCTGACTTGCCCGGACCGGTGCAACGGTACCTCGAGGCCTGGAACAACCACGACGGCCCCGGGATCGCCTCGACATTCGCCCCCGGCGGCTACTACTCGGATCCTGCTTCATCGGGCCGGCTGACCGGCGCTGCGATTGCACGCTACGCGGAAGCTCTCTGGCAGTCGTTCCCCGACCTTCATTGCTCCGTTGACGGACCCGCAGTCGCAGACGCCGAGACCGTCTACGTCCCGTGGAAGATGGACGGCACCAATACCGGCTCTTTCCATGGATTGCCGCCCACCGGCAAGCCGGTGACGCTTGCGGGCGTGGACCTCGTTCGACTTGCATCCGACGGACTGGCGTCCGTGACCGGGTACTTCGACTCCCGCGAATTGCCGGCGCAGCTCGGCCTGCAGGTGATAGTGCAACCCCATGCGATCGGCCCGTTTTCACTCGGAACGAGCACACGCGTGGTTTCCGGCCGCGGCGGCAATCCCGGAGCGTTCACGGTGACGTCCCTCGAGGGGCGCACCCCGGAGGAGGCCGAGGAAATCAAGAAGCTCGGCCGCGAAACGCTGATGGAAATGCTCGGAATGGATGGCTTCATCGCGGCCACGGTCGTTGCTTGCGGCAACCGGCAGATGACTTTCTCCGCCTGGGAGCGCGAGGAGGATGTCGCCAGGATGCGCAGCTCGGAAAGTCACACCGATGCCGTGCGGCGATTCTACGGCAGGGACCTGGCGCATGGTGGCGTCATAGGCTCCTTTGAAACGAAGCACGTGATGGCGATGGAGCGCTGCGGGAAATGCGGTGAGATGCTGAACATCGCGCGCAGCAACGGCCGCTGCAGTTGTGGTCAGAAGGTTGCACCGGCCAGCTACTGGTGATCGTCCGCCGCCGACCGGCGAAAGGGTCACGTCTTTCGGGCGAGTTCGGCTCCCGCGTCGGCCGGCAGCCGCAGCATCCAGACGACGGCGGCGGCCATCAGGCCTGCGGAGGCGAACAGCGTACGTTGAAAGTCGCCAAGCGTCAGCAGAGGTCCTCCGTCGATCGCCTGGAACATGCCGAGAGCGAGTGCAGCCAGGGCGACGCCCAGTGCAGCTGCCACCTGTTGGGCCATGGCGGAGAGGGTCGTGGCGCCAGCGCGTGCCGCACCGGAGACGTCGGCAAAGGCGAGCGTATTGACCGACGTGAAGTGCATCGACCGGGTCATGCCGGCCACGAACAGAACGCCGTAAACGACGGGAGCGGGCACCGCGGGCGTCAGGATCCCGCATGCGACGAGCGAAGCCGCACACAGGATCCCATTGGCACGCAGCACGTTCCGGAATCCGAACTGACGCAGGATCGGCGTCGTCACGCTCTTCATCGCAAGATTCCCTGCCATGTAGACGAGCAGCATCATCCCCGCCTCGAACGCGCTCGCGCCGAAGCCGATCTGGAACATGAGCGGAAGCAGGAACGGTGTCATGCTGATCGCAATGCGCGCCAGCAGCCCTGCGCTGACCGTACAGAGCGCGAATGTCGGAAAGCGCACTGCGGCGAGGTCCAGCATCGGCATCGGGTGACGCAGCGCGTGGCGCAGCGCCGCTCCTCCACTCGCGACGCCGATCGCAATGCAGAGACCGCCGAGCACTGCGGCGGCATCGTGCTGGCCGACGAGCGGCAGACCGTACAGGAACGTGGCGAGCGACACCGCGGTCAGCAGGAATCCGGTCAGATCAAACGGTGCGCGCGCCTCCTCCGCGTGCTTGGGCACGAAGCGCAGGACGAGAAGCACGCCGACGAGCCCGAGCGGGATGTTGAGGAGGAATATCCAGCGCCACGAGGCGTAAGTCGTGATGAAACCGCCGAGCGGCGGTCCTATGACGGGCGCGATGAGCGCGGGCCAGACAATGAGACCGATTGCATCGATGATCCGGTCCCTGGGCGTTTCATTCAGCACGACCAGGCGTCCGACGGGAGACATGAACGCGGCCGCAATGCCCTGGAGCAGGCGGGCGGCGAGAAATATCTCCAGTGACGGGCTCAACCCGCACAGCAGCGACGCCAGCGTGAAGACCGCAACGGCCGCAGCGAAGAGATTGCGTGCGCCGAAACGCGCGCTTGCCCACCCTGCCGTCGGCACGAACGCCGCCATTCCCACGATATAGACGGTAATGCTGGCGGCAAGATCGAGCGTGGACTCCCCGAAGCTTCGCGCAATGGCAGGCAGCGCGGTCGTTACGACCGTGCTGTCCAGCGTCTCCATGAAGAACGCCGCCGCCACGATGAGCGGAATGCGCCTGGAGAACGCGCAGGCGTCGTCTCTACCGGAACTGAGCATTGGCACCGTCGATTCCGCCGCCTCCACCGGAGATCACGGCGACCTTGCCGCGCCCGCGCAGGGCGCCGTCGTTCGTCGATCGGACCTTGTTCCCCGCACGCGCCCTCCGCCTAAGCGATCGCGGCGAGCAGCGCTGCAACCGCCGCGCGGCCACGCCGGGCCCGCTCCAGCGCGGGCAGCGTCTGAGCGAGCTTCTTCGTCGGCGCCTCGAGGCTCAACGGAAGGTCAGGCGGGAGCGCGCGAATCATCGCGCGCAGATCGAGGTTGCCTTCTCCCGGGAATCCCCGCTCATTGCGCGCCTGGAAGATCATCGCGTCGAAGTCTCGCGGCTGCGGCCGCGGACCGTGCGCGTCGCAGACCTGCGCGTACGCGACAAGCGCCGGGGGTGTTGCCGCGATGTCGTCCGCGGTCCCGCCCGAGCGGTCGACGTGGATCGTGTCGATGAGCACGCGGGCCTCGAGGCGCCCCGCGGCCTGCACGACCCGTATAGCGTCGGCGAGCGTCGCAACGCCCGTCCAGGGGGTGAATTCGAGGTTCATCTTCAACCCGTAGGGTCGTCCGAGCTCGCACAGCCGGGCGAGCAGGTCGGCGAGGAGCCCCTGGTCGGGGTCATCGCCGTTGACGACCGCGTGGGAGGCGCCAAGCCGCGCCGCCGATTCGAGGACCGGCTCGAAATCCGCGACCTTCGTCTCCTTGCCCAGCCGGAGAACGCCGATGTCGAGCACCCGGGTGCCGGTGGCCTGCATCCGTCCCAGCGTTTCGCGGCGCATCGGCGTATCGCCGAGCATCGGATGCCGGAGCTCCCCCGGCGCGGCCGGGTTGAGGCGCATCCCCACGTGCGTGAAGCCGGCGAGCGACGCCGTGCTTAGCAGCTCAGGCGGTGCGAGCTCGAATACCGTCAGATGGTCGAGCGAAACGATGCGCATGCTGCGTCCGCGGCCCCGGCGACCTGCTCACTGCAATGCCCGCACTCAGCCCTTGTATCCGATCAGTCGCGGCAGCCACAGGACCGTCTCAGGCACGAAACTGATGATCGCGAGGACGAGGATCGCGGCGAAGATGAACGGCGCGGCCTCGCGCACGATCGCCCTGAGAGGTTGCTTGGTCATGTTGGCAATGACGAACAGCAAAAGTCCGAACGGCGGAGTCAGCAGTCCTATCATGATGTTCACGACGACGACCACACCAAAATGGACCGGATCGAGGCCAAGTGCCTTCGCGGTTGGAATCATGACAGGGACGATCACCAGAAGGATCGTCGTCCCTTCGAGGAGGCATCCGAGAATCAGCAGGATGGCGTTGACCAGAAGAAGGTAGGTGAACCCCGAGAGGTGGAAGCCCGTGATGAAGTGCTGGACCGCAAGCGGAATGTTTTCTATCGTGACCACGTAGTTGAAGACCAGCGCTCCGCCGATCAGCATGCCGACCGAAGTGGTCGACTTGGCGCTGGACAGCAGCACGCCGTACAACTGCTTGAAAGACATGGCGCGATAGATCAATGTTGCCGCGAGCAGTGCGTAGGCGGCGGCGGCCGCCGCGCCTTCGGTGGGCGTCATGACGCCACCGTAGATGCCGAACAGCAGAACCACCGGAAGCATCAGAGCAGGAAATGCGCCCAGTGCAACTCGCGGAACCTGGCGCAACGGAACCGGTGGCTCCACCGGATAGTTCCTGCGCCGGGCGATCAGCGTATTCATGACCATGAACGCCACGCCGAGCAGCAGTCCGGGAACGACGCCGCCGAGAAAGAGATAGCCGATCGACGTATCCGACACCAGCGCGTAGACGACCATCGGAATGGACGGTGGAATGATCGGCCCGATGATGGCCGCCGACGCACTGATCGCTCCCGCGTACGCTATCGGATATCTCCCGTCGCGGGTCATCATGGGGATGATGATGCGGCCGATGCCGACCGCGTCGGCGATCGCCGATCCCGACATGCCGGCGAAGATGATGTTCGCCACGATGCAGACGTGCCCGAGCCCGCCGCGGAACCGGCCGACGAGTACGAGACAGAAGTTCAGCAGGCGGTCGGTGAGGCTCCCGGTGTTCATCAGATCCGCGGCGAGGATGAACAGGGGGACCGCGAGCAGCACGTAACTGCCGTAGAGGCCGTTCAGCAGTTGTTCGGCCGCCGTGCCGGGATCGAGGCCGGCGAAGAGCAGGTAGAAGATGGAGGCGCCGATCATCGACAGGCCGATCGGCAGGCCCAGCGTCGCGAGGGCAACGAGAACGATGATGCACAGCGTGAAGGCGCTGGGCATCATGACGCGGCACCCTGCTCCGGCGACTCCGGCCTGGACGACCTCCCTCCGGTGATGGCGTCCCATGCCAGCCGGGCGTGTTTCACGATGCAGGCAACAGCGAAGATCAGATAGATCGAATACAGGAAGTCGAACCGCATCTGCAGATAGGCTGAATGCTCGCGCTTCATGAAAATCACGTAGTGCCAGGTGGCAGGGAGCGAAATCGCGAGCAGGAGAACCAACGCGGTGCTGCTGATCACCGTGAAGGTCCGCCGAACGCGCTTGGGGACCGCGTCGTAGACGAGGTCGAAGCGGATCTCCTCGTTGTCGGGTACGACGAACGCCGCGCACCACAGCACGACCCAGAGCCAGCACAGGACGGTGACTTCCTCGGTCCAGCCCAATGGCCGGTTCAGCAGATAGCGGAACGCGATCTGGAGCAGGAAACAGATGAACATGGTCGCGATCAGCGCAACCGCGACGTTCTCCGCCCGCCGGTGCAGCCATTCGCCGATCGCGATTCGCCTGGTCGTCGTCATCGGGGCCTCGAAAGCACAACGTTCTCTACGATGGAAGCCGGCGGCTCGCGCCGAGGTCCCGCGCCGCTGGGCGTCGCGACGCCCGGCGGCGACTGGCGGGAACCAGGGACTGAAGCGCGCCGCCGGCCGTCAGGCTACAGCGCGTTGATGCGCTCGAGCGCGCCTTTCGGCCATTCCGCGCCGTATTTGGCGAGATACTTTTTCTGCGCGTAGGTCCTGAAGGCGTCCAGATCCGGCGTATAGACCTTCTTGCCATCGGACTTGAAGAAATCGATGGTTTCCTTCTCCTGCGCCTTGTATTTGGCGGTGTTGTCGTCCATCGCCTTGTCCGCGGCCGCCTGGAATTTCGCCTGCTGCGCTGACGTCATCGCGTCCCAGATCTTGGTCGTGATCGCCATCACGTCGTATCCGATGACATGGCTGGTCAGAACGAACTGCGTCGTCACCTCGTAGAACTTCATCTGCCTGCTGGTGACCAGCGGATTGTCCTGGCCGTCGATCGCGCCCGTCTGCAGTGCCGTGTACACCTCCGTGAACGCGACGGGCGTCGGATTGGCACCGATCGCTTCGCCCAGAAACTGCCAGTATTCGCCAGGAGGCATGCGGAGCTTCAGGCCCGCCATGTCCGCCGGCGTCTTGATGGTCCGATCCGGTTTCAGATTGACCTGGCGCGACCCGAAATAGACGGGGGTGATGATCTGGACGCCAAGCTTGTCCCTCGCCATCTTGATGAACTCCCGGCCGACGTCGCTCTTGAACGTCTTCTTCAGGTGCTCGGGATCGCGGAACAGATAGGCCGAGGTCATCAGCGACCAGGCGGGAACCTGATTGGAGATATCCGCGGGCGCGAGGTTGCACAGTTCGAGATTGCCTCGCTCCATGGCCACGAGCTCGGTGCCCTGCTTGTACAGGCTGTTGCTCCAGTACGGCTCGAGATCGAAATCGTCCTTGATCGCTGCCGCGAAGGCCTTGTAGGCGCTGGCGCGCAGGTCCTGTTCGTTGAAGGCGCAGCTGAAACGCAGTTTGGTCTTCCCCTGGGCATAGGCCGATGGCAATGCACCGAGCGCCATCATCGAGGCGCCCGCGGCGAGCAATGAACGACGGGTGAACTTGGCGTGCATGACGTTCCTCCTGGTGATGTTCGATGGGCGAATCGCGAAGACGAACGCGCCACCCCTCCGACACGACTGAAGTACCAGAGCGATGGTACCCGAGATCGCGGAACGCAGGTATCCTGCAAGAATCCGAGTGCAAGGCCACAGTGCAAGGCCCTGCTGAAGTACCAGATGGGAGGGGGCGGGGGCAGGATGCCGCCGCCGACCGGCCGCGCGGGCAGGTTCGCCCCGCGCTTCCGCCCGCCTCCCCGATGCGCGTCGAAGCCTGCCGGCCACCGCCGCCCCTCCAGGGCTTGCGGCCGGCCCGACTTCCGGAGCAAGCAAGATGAGCTTTCCCAGGCTTTTCCAGCCCGGCCAGGTCGGCGGGATGGAAGTGAAGAACCGGATCATCGGCTCGCCGATGGAACGGAACTATTGCACCGCGGAAGGCCGTGTCACACAGCGCTACATCGACTACCTCGAGGCGCGGGCGCGCGGCGGCGTCGGGATGATGTACACGGAAGCGACCTATGTCGACCCTCGCGGCAAGGGCCGAGAATTCCAGATGGGTCTGTACGACGACGACCTCGTCCCGCAGCTCGCACGTCTCGTCGCGGCGGTCCATCGTCATGGCGGACGGGTCGGGCCCGAGCTCAATTACGGGGGGCGCGTCGTGCAGCCGGAGGTAAGCGGCCTCGAATCGCGCGCCCCGTCGGCGGTTCCCTATGCGGGCGCGGGCGGCTGGTCGCCGCGCCCGCTCGACCGCGACTCGATCGCGGAAATCGTCGCGCGCTTCGGCGACGCCGCGCGGCGGGCTGCCGAGGCGGGGTGCGACTTCATCGGCATCCACGGCGCGCACGGATACCTGCTGAGCCAGTTTCTCTCCCCGTTTTGCAACAAGCGCGACGATGAATACGGCGGCGATCTCGCCGGCCGAATGAGGTTCCCCCTCGAGGTCATCGCGGCCGTGCGTCGCGCCGTGGGCGACGGCATGCCGGTGGTCTTCCGCATCAGCGGCGACGAGCACCAGGCCAACGGCCTGACCCTCGCCGACGTCTGCGTCATCGCTCCGCAGCTCGTTGCCGCCGGCGTGGACCTGATCGACGTCTCGGCGGGGATGTACGAAACGAACTGGTGGATCACCCAACCGATGGAAATGCCGCAGGGCGTGCTCGCGCCGCTCGCCCGCGAAGTCCGCAAGCACGTCGACGTGCCGGTCAGCGTCTCCGGACGCATCACCGATCCCAGTGTGGCGGAACACCTGATCGAGTCGGGCACCTCCGACTTCGTGACCCTGGGTCGCGCGCTGCACGCCGACCCCGAGTTCCCGGCAAAGGCGCGCGCAGGCCGGCTCGCCGAAATCTGCACCTGCATCGCCTGCAACCAGGGTTGCAGCGACATGCACGCGCGCGGCGCGCCGATCGTCTGCGTCGTCAACACGGCCTCCGGGCGCGAACGCGAGTATGCGATACGCCCCGCGGCGGCACGCAAACGCGTGGTCGTCATCGGCGGCGGGCCCGCGGGCCTCGAGGTCGCGCGCGTGCTTGCGCTGCGCGGCCACCGGGTCACCGTTTTCGAGCGCGACGCCGAGCCCGGCGGGCAGCTGCTGCTGAGCCGCCTGGTGCCGGGGCGCGAAGAACTCGCCGGGCACCTGCCGTGGCTGGTCGGCGAGGCGCAGCGCGCCGGAGTGCGCCTCGAGATCGGCGTGGACGCCACCGCCGAGATGGCCCTCGCCGAGCACCCCGATTTGATCGTCGTCGCGACGGGTTCCGCCCCCGGCCTTCCGCGGATCGCCGGCATCGAGGAGAGCCCCGTGGTCGATCCCTATGCGATCCTGCGCCGGCCTGTCCGCGGCATCGGGCGGGCGCTGGTGCTCGGTGCCGGCATCCGCGGCGTGGGCGTCGCGCGGGTGCTGGCCGAGCGGGACGTCGACGTCGTCCTCGTCGAAGTCTCCCGGGACGTGGCTTTCGACATCGCGAGCCGATCCCGTCGCTTCCAGGAGGCTGCGCTGCGGGAGCGGCCCAACGTCGCGATACACCTCGGCACGACGGTCGAGGCCCTGGATGGCCGCGCTGCGGTCCTGTGGAACGGCGAGCGCCGATGGGAGTGTGGGGACATCGACGTCGTCGTCCCCACCCGCACGCTGCTGCCGGTGACCGGCGTGGCAGACGAGCTCTACGGACGCGGCGATTCGCCGCCGGTGTACCTGCTCGGCGATTGCGCTCAGCCCCGGTCGGCGCTCGATGCGATCCACGATGCCGCCGCCCTCGGACACCGGTTGTAGCTCGACCAGGACGAAGACATGCAACGCAAGGGTTTGTCGCTCACCAGCGGTCGACGTGGAGGTAGCATGGCTGCGGTTTCCATTGAAGCGCTGCAGAATGCACTGGCAAGGCGCGGAGCGGACAGCACGCGCCCCTTGCCGCGCGACGCTTCCGAATCGCTTACGGCCTGGGCGACAGAACAGATTCGCCAGGCGATCGTCGAGGGCAGACTCCCGCTCGGCGGAGCCCTGTCGGAACTGAAGCTCGCGGCTGCCCTCGGTGTCAGCCGGACGCCCGTGCGCGAGGCGCTGAACGCGCTGCAGCAGCAGGGGTTGATCGACATCCAGCCGCAGTCGGGAAGCTTCGTGTTCATGCCGTCGGAGGAGGCCGTCGCCGAGCTGTGCGAGTTTCGGCGGATCACCGAAGTTGCGGCGCTTCGCCTCTGCTTCGCCCGCCGACGCGAGGACACGCTGCGGCAAATGCGGTCGGCAAGCGACGCCATGGACCGCGCGACGGGGGCCGGGGACGATATTTCGATCGCGCTGGCGGACGCGGCATTTCACCAGGCGATCGCGGACAACAGCGCCAATCGGCACTTGATCGAGGCCTACAAGCTGATTTCGGGTCGTATCGGCGCGCTTCTCACCTACAACCTGACCGACTCCGCCGCCGCGCGCAAGCGTTCGATGGCCGAGCATCGGGCGATCGTTGCGGCCTTCGCGAAAGGCGACATCGATCGCGCGGAGGCGATCCTCGACGAGCATGTGTCACGCATGCGCATCGTCTTCCGCACGGCCCGGAGCCTGGCGGCCGCGGACTAGGACTCGCGGATGTGCCGGGTTCGGCTTGCATGCGGCCGTGCTGGCGCGGGTTGCCCGGATGCCGTATATTTGTACGGTATCCTGGCAACATTCTCCGCATTCGTCGCCCCGTGGTCCACGCCCCAGTCGCGCCATGCCCGCCCCCGACCTGCTTCCCGCCTGTGCCGAGCTGCACTGTCTGTCGAACCACTCGTTCCTGCGCGGCGCCTCGCATCCCGAGGAGCTCGTCGAGCGTGCCGCGGGCCAGCGCTACGCGGCACTGGCGCTGACCGACGAGTGCTCGCTGGGCGGCGCGGTACGCGCGCACCTGGCGGCGAAGGATGCCGGACTGCCGCTGATCCTCGGCAGCGAATTCACGCTGGCCGATCGCACGAAGCTGGTGCTGCTCGCGCAGGACCGTGCAAGCTACGGCGATCTGTCGCAGCTCGTCACGCGGGGCCGGCGCAGTTCGACGAAAGGCACCTACCGGCTGACGCGCGACGACGTCGCCGCCCTCGCCTCCTCCTGCCTCGCGCTGTGGCTGCCTTCGATCGATCCGCGCGCGACCGCAATCGACCTTGCGATGGCAGCGGCAGCGCACTGGATGCGCGACGTGTTCGCGGACCGCGCCTGGATCGGCGTCGGGCTGTTCGCGCAGGCCGGCGACGACGCGAGGCTCGCGCGCTTCGAGGCGCTGTCGCAGGCGAGCGGTCTGCCGCTCACCGCCGCGGGCGACGTGCACATGCATGTGCGCGCGCGCCGGGCGCTGCAGGACACGCTGACCGCGATCCGGCTGAAAAAGCCGCTCGCCGAATGCGGACACGCACTCTTCCCGAACGGCGAGCGCCACCTGCGCTCGCGGGCGCGGCTCGCCGGCCTCTATCCGCCTGCCCTCCTCGCCGAAACGCTCGCGATCGGCGAGCGCTGCCGCTTTTCCCTCGATGAGCTGCGCTACGAATATCCACAGGAAATCGTGCCGCCCGGCGAGACGGCGGCGGCGTGGCTGCGCAAGCTCGTCGAGACGGGGCTCGCCGACCGCTACCCGAGACCCCGAAAATCAGGGACGGACCCGGTTTTAAAACGGGGTCCGTCCCTGATTTCGCTGATTTCGGCGTCACCGGCTTTGACCGGCGTCCCCGGCAGCGTCCGCGCGCAGGTCGAGCACGAGCTCGCGCTGATCGCCGAGCTCGGCTACGAGCCCTATTTCCTGACCGTCCACGACATCGTCGCCTTCGCGCGCTCGCAGGGCATCCTGTGCCAGGGACGCGGGTCGGCGGCCAATTCGGCGGTCTGCTACGCGCTGGGCATCACCGAGGTCGATCCCGCGCGCAGCTCGATGCTGTTCGAGCGCTTCATCAGCCGCGAGCGCAACGAGCCTCCCGACATCGACGTCGATTTCGAGCACCAGCGGCGCGAGGAGGTGATGCAATACGTCTATCGCAAGTACGGGCGCGAGCGCGCCGCGCTCGCCGCGACGCTGATCACTTACCGCCCGAAGAGCGCAGTGCGCGACGTCGGCCGCGCGCTGGGCCTCGATGCGGCGCAGCTCGACCGCCTCGCCGGCGCGTTCGCGTGGTGGGACGGCCGCGCGATCGAGCCCGACCGGATCCGCGAAACCGGCTTCGATCCCGCCAATCCCGTCGTCCGCCGGGTGGTCACGCTCGCCGGCCAGCTGCTCGGATTCCCGCGCCACCTGTCGCAGCACGTCGGCGGCTTCGTCATCGCGCAGGGCTCGCTCGAGCGGATGGTGCCGGTCGAGAACGCGGCGATGCCCGGGCGCAGCGTCATCCAGTGGGACAAGGACGACCTCGATGCGATGGGCCTGCTCAAGGTCGACTGCCTGGCGCTCGGCATGCTCTCGGCGATCCGCCGTGCGCTCGACCTGGTGTCGTCGCGCAGCGGCGCGCCGCTGCGGATGCAGGACATCCCCGCGGAAGATCCCGCCGTCTACGCAATGATCCAGCGCGCCGACACCGTCGGCGTGTTCCAGATCGAGTCGCGTGCCCAGCAGTCGATGCTGCCGCGGCTCAAGCCGCGGACGTTCTACGATCTGGTGATCGAGGTCGCGATCGTGCGGCCCGGTCCGATCCAGGGCGGCATGGTGCATCCCTACCTCAAGCGGCGCCAGGGACAGGAGCCGGTCAGCTATCCGAGCGACGCCGTGAAGGGCGTGCTGGAGCGCACGCTGGGCGTGCCGATCTTCCAGGAACAGGTGATGCAGCTCGCGATCGTCGCGGCGGGATTCACGCCCGGCGAAGCCGATCGCCTGCGCCGCTCGATGGCGGCGTGGAAGCGCAAGGGCGGCCTGCAGCAGTACGAGCAGCGCCTGGTCGAGGGCATGGGCGAGCGCGGCTACGCGCCCGCGTTCGCGCAGCAGGTTTACCGGCAGATCCTGGGCTTCGGCGAATACGGCTTTCCGGAATCACACGCCGCGTCGTTCGCGCTGCTGGTCTACGTATCGGCCTGGCTCAAGTGCCACGAGCCGGCGGCATTCTGCGCGGCGCTGCTCAATTCTCAGCCGATGGGCTTCTACGCACCTGCGCAGCTCGTCGCCGACGCGCGCCGGCACGGCGTCGACGTGCATCCGCCGGATGTCGCAGTCAGCGAGTGGGATTGCAGCCTGGAAACCCCTCACCCCACCCCTCTCGCCGCAACGCGGGGAGAGGGAGAAATGACGAGAGCGGCACTGCGGCTCGGACTGCGGATGATCGGCGGCTTGTCCGAAGCCGGTGCCAGGCGGATCGTCGAGGCCCGGTGCGAGCGGCCGTTCGCCAGCGTCGCCGACCTCGCGCATCGCGCGCGGCTCGACCG
>JAJXTF010000202.1 GCA_021784125.1 Pseudomonadota bacterium
AGGGCGTGACCGCGCTGCTGGTCGAGCAGGACGTGTATTCGGCGCTGCGCGTCGCCGATCGCGGCTACGTGCTCGAATCGGGGGCGATCGTCCGCGAAGGGTCGGCCCGCGATCTCGGCGACGACCCCGAAGTGCAGCGCGCCTACCTGGGCGTCTAGGATCCGGCGAGGAACGCCGCGACCGCCGCGTTCGCGCGCAGGTCCGCGAGGTCCTCCGGGCCGGGCAGCTGCGGCCGGTCGCGCTCGGCATCGACCATGCACAGGAACCCCAGGGGCGCATCGGGCGCCGCCCGGAACTGATGCCAGGTCAGCGACGGCACGCTGACCAGGTCGTGGGCGCCGACCGGAAACACCCGGTCGCCGACCAGCACGGCGCCCCGGCCGCGCAGGATCACCACCGCGTGCGCGTGCAGGTGCCGCTCCAGCGTCGAATGCCCTCCTGCCGCGATCTCGAAATAGCGCAACTCGCCGCGCATGTCGGGGCGCGAGAACAGCGTCTGGCGGGTGACGGCGCGAAACGGCGCCGTGCCCTCCTCCTTGTAGGTCCGGAGCTCGACGTCGCTCCAGCGGAACGCGTCGTCCTGCGGCGCAAAAGGGCGCACCGGATGTTCGCTCATCGGGTCGCTCCGTGGACCGCGGCGACGAAATCCCGGCAGCGCTCCGCAAGGCGGTCGCCGGCCGCGAGCAGGCTGCCGCCGATCAGCAGCATCGTGTCGACGCCGAACTGCGCTCGGATCCCGGGCACCTGCTCGACGCTCATCCCCCCGGCGGGCACCGGGAGCGCCGGCGCCAGGTCGTGCCAGGGCTCGCGTGCCGCGCCGGCGATCGCGTTGCAGGTTGCCTGGCTGTACGCGAAGCGCCCGCCGGCGTTGGGAAAGATCGTCGCATCCGCGCCGAACATCCGGAACAGCCTGCCCAGCAGCAGCGGCGGCGCGATCCGCGCGGCGCCCGCCAGAGCAGGGTGGGCGATGATCGGGGCGTTCGCCCCGCGGACCAGCGCCGCCAGCGTCGCGACGCCGGCGATCATCGGCGCGACCAGGAACATGCGCACCCCGCAGTCCCGGGCATGGGCCACCTGCTCGCGCATGCTGCCGAGATGGCCGCTCAGGCTCGGCGCGTAGACCGTGCGCCCGCCGGTCTCGCGGTTCGCGCGTTCGACGGCACCCTGCACGGCGCGCACGCGCTGCGCGAAAGGCGCCGCCGCCTGGTCGGCGAGGCCATGGTCGTCCTTGATCACGTCGATGCCGGCCAGCGCGAAGGTCCTCGCGATGGACGCGAGCGCCGCCGCGGGCAGGCCCTGGGGCTTGAGCGCCGAGCAGGTGAGCGGCCGGCCGGTCGCGCCGGCGAGCTCGCGGATGCCGGAGATGCCGAACGCCGGGCCGCCGAATGCCTGCGCGAATGCGGGCGGAAACGTCGCATCCACCAGTGCGACATCGTCGTGCAGCGACGTGTTGCCGAACAGCATGTTCAGCAACTGCCCGGCTTCGTGGCCCGTCGTCTCGACGGCGATGCGGATCGTCACGTCGAAGCCCTGCGGACCCGCAGGCACGACGCCGGTCGCCGGAACGATGTCGGTGACGCGCGCGACGACCTCGCGCAGCACCCGCGCGTCGTCCACGGCCGCGAGCGGCGCCTCGATGCTCTGCTCGAGCGCGATCGCCTGCGCCCGGGCTTCGATGTCGGCGGGGCCGGCGCGGACCCGGTAGACCGCGTCGATCCAACGGCCCGGATCGCCGTCGGCATCCCCGCCGGCCTTTGTGCCGCCGTCCTGCGCGATGCTGCGGTCCTGCGGCGATGCGGGCGCGACCGGTGACATGGCCCGATTCTAGACGAGCCGGCGACCGTTGACCCCCATCAAGCCCGGATTCCGGTTCCGGTCTATGATCCCCCGCGATGAACGCATCGCCACCGACCGGGGCAGCGGCGCTGCAGCAGAGGCTGGCGGCCGCCTTGCGGGATTCCGCGAGCTTCGGCCCCGAGTGCAGGTCGGTGCGCGTCATCGAGACCCACATCTCCTGGGTCTACCTGACGGGCACGCACGCCTACAAGGTCAAGAAAGCCGTCGATTTCGGATTCCTCGACTTCACGTCGCTGGACGCGCGGCGCCATTACTGCGAGGAGGAGCTGCGCCTCAACCGCCGCACCGCGCCGCGGCTCTACCTCGACGTCGTGCCGATCGCCGGGAGCGTCGACCGGCCGGTCGTTGGCGGCGCCGGTCCCGCGCTCGAGTGGGCGGTGCGAATGCGCGAGTTCCCGCAGCAGGCGCTGCTCTCGGAGCTGCTCGCCCGCGGCGAGCTGACGGCCGCGCACATCGACGCCCTCGCCGCCACCGTCGCGCGTTTCCACGACGACGCGGCGCGCGTTCCGGCGGACCGTCCCTGGGGCTCGGCCGGCGACGTGCTCGGCGTCGCACTCGCCAATTTCGAGGAGCTGCGTCCGCGCCTCGACGATCCCGCCGACCTCGCGCAACTCGCGCAGCTCGAAGCCTGGACGCGGCGCGAGCACGCGGCGCGCGGCAGCACCTGGGAAGCCCGCCGCCGCGATGGACGGGTGCGCGAATGCCACGGCGACCTGCATCTTGGCAACATCGCGCTCGTCGACGGCGAGATCACGCCCTTCGACTGCATCGAGTTCAACGAGCGGATGCGCTGGATCGACGTCGTCAGCGAGATCGCGTTCACGGTGATGGACCTCCAGCATCGCGGGCGCCCCGATCATGCGCAGCGTTTCCTCGATGCCTGGCTCGCGCACAGCGGCGATTACGCCGGGCTGGGCGTGCTGCGCTACTACCTCGCCTACCGCGCGATGGTCCGGGCCAAGGTCGCCGGGCTGCGAGCGGCACAGGCGCCGCCGGGCACCACGAGATCGGCAGCCCTCGGCGACTGCCGCGCCCACGTCGCGCTCGCCAGGAAGGAGGCCGCTCCCGGCAGGCCGGCGGTCGTCATCACCCACGGCCTGTCGGGCTCGGGCAAGACGACGCTGTCGCAGGCGCTGCTCGAGCGCATCGGTGCACTGCGGTTGCGCAGCGACGTCGAGCGCAAGCGCCTGCAGGGACTCGCCCCCGGCGCGCGCACCGGCGCCGGGATCGACAGCGGGCTCTACGCGCCCGACGCGACCCGCGCCACCTACGATCGCCTGCTGTCGCTCGCCCGCGGCATCGTCGACTCCGGCCGGATCGCGCTGGTCGATGCCGCCTTCCTTTCGCGCTGGCAGCGCGATGCTTTCCGCGCCCTCGCCGACCGGCTCGACCTGCCTTTCGTCATCGTCGACTTCGTCGCCTCCGAGGCGACGCTGCGGCGCAGGATCGCGGCGCGCGCAGCGGAAGGCCGCGACGCGTCGGAGGCCGATGTTTCGGTGCTGGCGCACCAGCTGCGCCACCGGGAGCCGCTCCAGGGCGACGAGCTCGCTTTCGTCGTCACCTGGGACGCCGAGCAGCCGCCCGAGCTCGCGCAGGCCGCCGACGCCTGGCGCCGCGTCGTGCAACGGCTGGACGGCGACGAATGCGCCCCGGGCGCGGCAGACGCCGGCACCGATCCCGATCCGGATCTGGCTCCGGATCTTGCGCCCGATCCGGGTCTCGACGCCAGGATCGCATTCCTGTCGCAGCCGCAGAGCTATCCGGAGCCGGTGACTCGCGTTCTGCGCGTGCAGACGCACCTGTCGTGGGTGTTCCTCACCGACGATCACGCCTACAAGCTCAAGAAGCCGGTGCGCAGCGATTTCGTCGACCTGCGCACGATTGCCGATCGCCGCGGCAATTGCCGCGCGGAGGTCCGCCTCAACCGCCGCCTCGCGCCGGATGTCTACCTCGGCGCGATCCCCCTGACCTGCGATGCGTCGGGACGGCTGGCCATCGGCGGTGACGGCGACGTCGTCGACTGGCTGGTCAAGATGCGCCGCCTGCCGCAGGACCGGATGCTCGATCGCATCATCGTGGCCGGGCACGCGGCCTCGGTCGATGTCGATGCGATCGTGCAGCCGCTGTGCCGGCTCTACCGTGCCGCTGCGCCCGCCGCGATGTCGCCGGAAGCCTACGTGCAGGGACTCGCCGCCGAGATCCGCGCGACCCGCGACGAGCTCCGCAAGCCCGCCTGGGCGCTGCCGGCGGACGTGATCGAGCGCGCGGCGCTGCTGCAGCTGCGGATGGTCGAGCATGGGGACAAGGACGGGGACGGGGCCGCGCTGCTCGGCGGACGTGCCGCCTCGGGCCGGATCGTCGAGGGCCACGGCGACCTGCGGCCCGAACACGTCTGCATGACCTCGCCTCCGCGCATCATCGACTGCCTGGAATTCTCGCGCACGCTGCGCAGCCTCGATGCCGTCGACGAGCTCGCCTATCTCGCACTCGAATGCGAGCGCCTCGGCGCGCCGGAGCTGCGCGAGCGGATCTTCGACGCCTATCGCCGCATCGGCGACGACGACCCGCCGGCCCCGCTGGTCGATTTCTACCAGAGCTATCGAGCGTCGATACGCGCCAAGATCGCGATCTGGCATCTGCGCGATCCTGCGCTGCAGCAGATGCCCAAGTGGCGTGCGCAGGCGCTCGAGTACCTGCGACTCGCGGCGACGCACGCCGAGCGCTGCGCCGAGGCCGGCGCCGGCGCGCCGCCGCCTCAGCCCCCGCCGAGCTCGACCAGCGATCCTCCGCGGTGAAGCCGCGCGATCGCTTCGGCGAACAGCGGCGCCGCGCTGACCCAGGTGATCCTGCGCGCGAGATCGGCGTCGGCGACGCGGGCTGCGGACACGGTGTCGGTGACGACGATGTCGTCGATCGCCGCCTGCGCCAGCGTGGCGCCCGCCCCCGGCGAGAACAGGCCGTGCGTGGCGGCGACGTGCACCTGCCGGGCACCTCGCGCTCGGCAGGCCCGCGCCGTGCGCGCGACCGTCGTTCCCCCGCTGATCAGGTCGTCGACGATGATCGCCACCCTTCCGGAGACGTCGCCCACCATGGCCTCGCCGGAAACGACTCCGCTGCTGCGGTGCTTTTCGGCAAAAGCCATCGGCACCGACCGGCCCAGGGCCTCGGCGAGCCGGCGCCGGAAGTCCTCCGCCCGCTTGATGCCTCCGGCGTCCGGTGCGACGACCACCACGTCGGCGGCGCCGATCCGGCCCGCGAAATGCCCGACGAACAGCAGGTTCGCTTCGAGATTCTCGCTGCGGCAGCGAAACGCATTCTGGAACGCCGCGAGATTGTGCACGTCCATCGTGACGACGCAGTCGGTACCGATGGCCTCGAACAGCTGGGCGACGTAGCGCGTCGAGACGGGATCCCGCGGCTTCGACTTGCGATCCTTGCGCGCGTAGGCGAGGTAGGGCACGACGGCGGTGACGCGCCCGGCCGACGCATCCTTCAGCGCCCCGAGAAAGAGCAGCAGCCGGACGAGCTTGTCGTTGACCCCCTGCCGCGCATCGGCATGCAGCGAATGCAGCACGTAGACGTCGCGGTCGCGGACGCTGGCGAGCGGCCTCGACTTGTGCTCGCCGTCCTCGAATTCGCGCTCCTCGTGCGCCTCGAGGGTCGCGCCCATCGCGCGCGCCACCGCCGTGCCGAAGTCGCGGCTGGCGTCGAGCGCGAACACGGCCAGGTTGCCATGCGTCATACTTGTCCCTGCGAAAGACGGCCTGCGGCTGCGAATACGGAAG
>JAJXTF010000203.1 GCA_021784125.1 Pseudomonadota bacterium
GTCGATCTCGACGTGCGCGAAGGCGAGATCCTCGGCGTCATCGGACCCAACGGCTCGGGCAAATCCACGCTGATCAACGTCGTCAGCGGGCACTACCGCGCCGACACCGGCAGCATCCGCTTCGCCGGCGAAGAGCTTGCCGGGCTGCCCGCGCATCGCATCGCCCGCGCCGGCATCGCGCGCACCTACCAGATCCCGCGGCCCTTCGCCCAGCTGTCGGTGCGCGACAACGTCGCGCTCACCGCAATGTTCGGTGCCGCGGCCCTCGATCGCGCCGAGGCGGACGTCTCGGCGGAACGCTGGCTGGCCTTCACCGGCCTGGACGGACGCGGACCGTTCCTTCCCGGCGAGCTCACGCTGCACCAGACCAAGTTTCTCGAACTCGCTCGCGCGCTCGCGGCCCGGCCGCGATTGCTGATGCTGGACGAGGTGCTGTCGGGACTCACGCCAGCCGAGATCGACGAGGCCGTCGTGCTGATCCGCCGCATCCGCGACCAGGGCACGACGATCCTGTTCGTCGAGCACGTGATGCGCGCGGTCACCGCATTGTCCGACCGCATCGTCGTCCTCGATCAGGGTCGCGTGCTCGCGCAAGGCGACGCCTCCGAAGTGATGGCGCGTCAGGACGTCGCGGTGGCCTACCTTGGGGTCGCGCATGCTTGAGGTCCGGAACCTGCGCGTCCAGTACGGCGCGGCGCCGGCCCTGTGGGAGGTGTCGCTCACCATCGCCGACGGACAGCTGGTCTGCGTCGTGGGCCCGAACGGCGCCGGCAAGACCACGCTGGTCAACGCGATCGCAGGCCTGCATCGGGCAACCTCCGGTCGGATCACCATGGCCGGGCGCGACATGACCCCGCTCGCATCCCATCGCTACTGCGGCGCAGGCATCGCCATCGTCCCCGAGGGACGGCGGCTGTTCACCCGGATGACCGTGCGCGAGAACCTGGAGATCGGCAGCTGCACCCCGGCCGCCCGCAAGGACCGCGAACGGTCACTCGAGTACGTCTGTACGCTGTTCCCGGCGGTGCGCGACAAGCTCGATGCGGTCGCCGGTTCGCTTTCCGGCGGCCAGCAGCAGATGGTGGCGATCGGCCGCGCGCTGATGGCACGGCCACGGCTGCTGCTGCTCGACGAGCCGTCGCTCGGCCTGTCGCCGCTGATCGTGCAGACGATGTTCCGCGCGATCCGCGAGGTCAACGCCGCCGGCACCGCAGTGCTGCTCGTCGAGCAGAACGTCGGGAAGGCACTGGCGATTGCCGACCACGCCTACCTCCTCGAGGAAGGCCGGATCGTCGCCGATGACAGGCCCGCTGTCCTGTTCGACAATCCCCACCTGCGGCGAGCCTATCTCGGCGTCGTCGCGGAGCCCTGAAGCACCGCAGCCCCGGCGCTGCGGACCACCGTCACCCCGGAAGGCATCGCGAGGATCGAGACATGGCCAGGCAGACCATCGGCATCATCGTCGGCAGCAACCGGCGCGAATCGATCAACCGGCGCCTGGCGCTGGCGCTGGCGAGGCTCCTCGCCGACCGCTTCGACATCACGTGGATACGCATCGACGACCTGCCGATGTACAACCAGGACCTCGAGGTCGATCGACCCGAAACGGTACGCCGCTTCACGACCGAGGTCGCCGCGCTGCCCGCCCTGCTGTTCGTGACCCCAGAGCACAATCGCTCGCTTCCCGCGGTGCTCAAGAATGCGATCGACTGGGGGTCCAAGCCGACGGACAGGAGCGTGTGGCGCGGCAAGACCGCGGCGATCACCGGGACGGCCAACGGGGGAATCGGGACCGCGGCTGCCCAGCAGCACCTGCGCGCGATCCTGGGCGACCTCGGCGTGACCGTGATGGGGGGCGAGGCGTACATCACCTTCAAGCCCGAACCCGTCGACGGCGAAGGCAACTTCCTGGACGACAGCCGGCGCGCGTTCTGCCGGGCCTACATGGACCAGTTCGCGTCGCTGGTCGCGCGGATGACGGCCCCGCTTCCCGGCTAGCCGCGCCGTTCAGAAAGCCACATCGTCAGCGCCCTTGAGGTGCAGGATTTCGCGGGCCTCGGCGGGCGTGGCAACGTCGAGCGACAAGGCCTCGAGGACCTGCCGGATGCGGCGCACCTGGGCGGCGTTGCTTTCTGCAATGCGCCCGGGCCCGTCCCACAGCGAGTCCTCCAGCCCGACGCGCACGTGCGACCCCATCGCCGCCCCGATGGTCGCGAGCGGGATCTGGTGGCGTCCGGCGCCCAGGATCGACCACTGGTAATCGTCGCCGAACAGGCGATCCGCCGTGCGCCGCATGTGCATCAGGTCCTCGGGATGCGGACCGATGCTGCCGAGCAGCCCGAACACGCTCTGCACGAGGAAGGGTTTCGGCACCAGTCCGCGATCTACGAAATGCGCGAGGTTGTACAGATGCGAGATGTCGTAGCACTCGAACTCGAAACGCGTCCCGTGCCCGCCGCAGTCGCGCAGGACGTGCTCGATGTCGCTGTAGGTGTTCTTGAAGACGACGTCGCGGCTCTTCTCCAGGTGCTCGCGCTCCCACGGATGGCGGAAATCCCTGAAGCGCTCGAGCATCGGGTACAGGCCGAAGTTCATCGATCCCATGTTGAGCGATGCGACCTCGGGCTTGAACCTGAGCGCGGGCTGCAGCCGCTCTGCCACGGTCATGTGCGGGCTGCCGCCGGTCGTGATGTTGACCACCGCATCGGTGCCCGCCTTGATCCGCGGCAGGAAGCGCGCGAACACCTCCGGGTCCTGCGTCGGGCGGCCGTTGACCGGGTCGCGTGCATGCAGGTGCAAGATCGCGGCCCCCGCCTGCGCCGCGCCCAGCGCCGCGCCGGCGATCTCGTCGGGCGTCACCGGCAGGTACGGCGACATCGACGGCGTGTGGATCGCGCCGGTGACGGCGCAGGTGATGATGACCTTGCGTGGGCGTGCAGACATGGTGAATCCCCGGGGAAGCGGCAGGAGTTACAGATACTCGACGTTGCCGTCGACGCTGATCGCCTGGCCGGTCACGTTGCGCGCCGCAGGCGAAGCCAGGAAGAGCGCCATCGCGGCCACGTCGTCGGCGGTGACCATGCGGCGAAGCGAGACCTTGCGCAGGTATTCTTCGCGCATCGCCTCGAAGCTCACGCCCAGCGCCTTCGCGCGGGCGTCGATCACGCGGTCGATGCGATCGCCCTCGACGACGCCGGGAAGGATGGCGTTGGCGCGGATGCCCGCCGGTCCGAGCTCGATGGCCAGCGACTTGACCATGCCCACGATCGCCCACTTGGCCGCGGCGTAGGGCGTTCGAAAGGCATAGCCCAGCCGCCCCGCGACCGACGACATCGCGATCACGCAGGGATTGCTCGTCGAATCCCTGAGCAGCGGCACCGCCCTGCGCGCGAAGTAGTACTGGCCGTTGAGGTCGACGTCGATCGTGCGCTCCCAGTCCTCCGGGTCCAGCTCGTCGATACCGCCGGTGGGACCGGCGATGCCGGCATTGTTGACCAGCACGTCGAGCCCGCCGAGCAGGCGGGCGGCGTCCGCGACCACACGGTCGACCTGCGCCCGATCGGCTGCGTCTGCGACGCTCGCCTCGATGCCCGGCAGCTCGGCGGTCATCCTCCCGACCGCGGCCGCGTCGATGTCGCAGATGCACACGCGCGCGCCAGTCGCGTGGAAAGCGCGCGCAATCGCGGCACCGATGCCTGCCGCCCCCGCCGGGATCAGCACCCGCAGCCCGGGTGGCGGCCGCAGCCGATCGACGACGGCGCTCATTTGTACTTCGCCGCCAGCTGGTCGGCGCCCCTGGCGAGCATCGCAAGATCCACGCCGACCGCGGTGAACAGCGAACCCGCATCGATGCAGCGCCTGATCAGCGTGTCGTCGGTGGTCAGTATCCCCGGCGCCTTGCCGGCCCCGCGGATGCGGCGCAGCGCATCGTCCATCACCGGAAGGACCTTCGGGTTGGCGATTTCGCCGACGTAACCCATCGACGCGTGCAGGTCGGCCGGACCGATGAAGATGCCGTCCACGCCCTCGACGGCAGCGATCGCCTCGATGTGCCCGAGCGCCTCCTCGGTCTCGACCTGCACCAGCACGCACAATTCCTCCTGCGCGCGCCTCGCGTAATCATTGACGCGGCCGAAGCGCGTCGCGCGCGTCATGCCGCCGACGCCCCGGATGCCCGCCGGCGGATAGCGCGTCGCTTCCACGGCCGCGCGCGCCTCGTCGGCGTTCTGCACGTAGGGGACGAGCAGGCTCTGCGCGCCGACGTCGAGCACGCGCTTGATCGTCACCTTGTCGTTCCATGGCACACGCACGACGGAAGACGTCGGATAGGCGGCAGCCGCCTGCAGCTGCGCGACCAGCGACTCCAGATCGTTGGGCGAATGCTCCATGTCGAGCAGCAGCCAGTCGAAGCCCGCACCGGCGACCGCCTCGATGGCGTAATGGCTGCACAGGCTGCACCACAGGCCGATCTGCGATCGTTCTGCGGCCAGCGCGCGCTTGAAATGGTTGACGGGCAGTTCCATGCAGTCTCCGAGATCGTGGCGTGGTGCAATTGTGTCGTGCTGCGGTGGTGCGGCCGTGTCGCCGCGCCGTTCCGTCGCCGCGCTACCGCGGATTCTCGCATCCGGCGCGGGATCGACGCGGCGGCGCCGATCCGCCGATGATAAGCTCTCGCGGCCCGGCTCGCCGGGTCGATACGAATTGCCGGAGGGAACGTTGCTCGACATCCTGGAAGCATGTTTCGAAAAGATCCGCGGTCGCGGCCTGCGCGTCGCGTTCCCCGAATCCGCCGACCAACGCATCACCGCCGCAGCGCAGCGCCTGCGTGATGCGCGGCTGGCCGAGCCGCTGCTGGTCGCCCGCCCGGAGGCCAGCGACCGCCTCGACGCGTATGCCGAGCTCTACCTGCAGGGCCGCCCCGACGCCAACCCGAAGATCGCGCGCCGCCTCGCCGCCAAGCCGCTGTTCCACGCCGGCCTGATGGTCAAGGCCGGCGACGCCGAAGCGATGGTCGCCGGCGCGACCCACCCCACGGCGCGGGTGATCGAAGCGGGCATGATGACCATCGGGCTGGCGCCGGGGATCGAGACGCCATCGAGCTTCTTCGTGATGCTCGCGGGGAGCCGGGCGCTGGTATTCGCCGATTGCGCGGTGAATGCGGATCCGACGGCGGAGCAGGTTGCAGACATCGCGCTCGCCTCGGCCGAGAGTTGCCGGCGACTGCTGCGCGAGGAGCCGCGGGTCGCACTGCTTTCTTTCTCGACCAAGGGCAGCGCGAAGCACCCGCGCGTCGACAAGATGGTCCGCGCGCTCGACATTGCCCGCCTTCGCGCGCCGTCGCTGGCCATCGACGGCGAGCTGCAGGCCGACGCGGCGGTGAACCCCGCCGTCGCGGCCAGGAAACTCAAGGACGCCGGCGAGGTCGCGGGTCGGGCGAACGTCCTCGTCTTCCCCGACCTCGACTCGGGCAACATCGCCTACAAGCTCGCGCAGCACCTGGGCGGCGCCACGGCCATCGGTCCCGTGCTGCAGGGTTTTGCGCGGCCCGTCTCGGACCTGTCCCGCGGCGCGAGCGTCGACGACATCGTCGCCACGACGGCCATCGTGCTCGCGCTGTCCTTACACCGTATGAGCGCTGTG
>JAJXTF010000204.1 GCA_021784125.1 Pseudomonadota bacterium
GGCCTTGCGCCAGGTCGCGCACTGCGCGGCCGCCGTCTTCAGCACCCAGTCGCCCAGCGCGTGAATCAGGCCGGACTCCTCGGCCAGCGGAATGAAGGTCTGCGGCGTGACGTTGCCGTGCTCGGGATCGTTCCAGCGCAGCAGCGCCTCGGCACCGATGATCGCGCGGTCGGCGATGCGCACCACCGGCTGGTAATGCAGCTTCAGCACCTCGTCCTTCAGCGCGCCCCGCAATGCGGTTTCCAGCGTGTGCTGGCGCGAGCGGTGCGCAGCCAGATCGGCGTCCAGGAACTGGTAGGTATTGCGCCCGAGCTCCTTCGAGCGGTACATCGCGACGTCGGCGTGCTTCATGAGCTCTTCGGGATCGTCCGAATCGTCCGGGAACACCGAGATGCCGATCGACGAGGTCACGTAGATGTCGTGGTCCTCGATGCGGAAAGGCTGGGCGATCGCATCCAGCAGCTTCTGCGCGATGCGCCCCAGCACCTGCGGCTCGTCGAAATCCTCGACGATGACCATGAATTCGTCGCCGCCCAGTCGCGCGAGAAGGTCGGATTCGCGCAGCGCGTCGGTGAGCGAACGCGTGACGCTCTTCAGGAGCTCGTCGCCGATCCGGTGCCCCAGGGTGTCGTTGACGTTCTTGAAGCGGTCGAGGTCGATGAACAGCACGCCGACGCGCCTGCCGCTGCGGCGGGCCTGCACGATCGCCTGCGTCAGCCGCTCGTTCAGCATCAGCCGGTTCGGCAGCCCGGTCAGCGCGTCGCGCGTGGCCATGTACTGCAGCCGCTCCTCGGCCTGGATGCGCGAGCTCACGTCCTGCACGAACGACAGGATCGACACCACCTTGCCGTCGTCGCCCACCAGCGCGGAGTGGTACCACTCGCACCAGATGGTGTTGCCGTCCTTGCGGTAGTTGCGCGTGACGCCGGTCTCGCGGGGCTCCTGACCCGACATGAGGCGGTTGATCAGGCCGACCATCGCGCCGCTGTCCTCCTCGTGCAGAAGCGGGTTGTCGGTGAGCGACATGCCGAGGACCGCCTCCCCGCCCCAGCCGAAGATGATCTCGGCCTGCGGCGACCATCGCACCAGCTTGAGATCGCGGTCCCACTCGAGAACCGCCAGCGGCGTGTTGCTGATGTGCGACGACAGCATCCAGTTCGCGCGGCGCAGCGCATCCTCGTTCTTCTTCTGGTCGTCGATGTCGGTGTGCACCGCATAGATGCCGATGACGTTCTCTTCGCTGTCGCGATGCGGGGCGTAGTGGATCGACTCCCACATCAGCTCGCCGGAGGGCTGTGGCAGCTTGAGCTCGGTCGATACCGTCTCGCCGGTCAGCACGCGGTCGAGCAGCGGCTGCAGCAGCAGGAAGCGCTGCTCGCCGACGACGTCGGACATGCGGCGCCCGGTCAGCTCGTTGCGGCCCGCCCCCAGCCATTGCTCGTTGTGGCCGTTGATGAACCGGTACCGGTACTCGCGATCGATGTACGACACGCGCGCCGGCACGTTGTCCATGATGAGCCGCAATTCTCCTTCGGACGCACGCAGTGCCTCCTGCGCCTGCTTGAGGCCGTGGATGTCGTTCATCAGCACGAACGTGCCGTGAACCTCGCCCGAAGGACCGGCGTCGGGCACCACCCGCACCGTCATCCAGCGGCGCGCAGCATTGGCGCCGGGGACGAGGCGATCGAAGGACGCCGATTCGCCTTCCAGCGCGCGCGCGAACATCGGCTGCGCGCTCTGGTAGATGACCGGACCGAGGATGTCGCGCAGGCGCAGGTGCGCGACCTGCTCGGCGGTCAGGCCGAAGTACTGGAGGAACGTCCGGTTGACGTAATGGCAGCGTTCGTCGCGGTCGATGTACGCGACCGGGGCGGGAACGCCGTCCATGATCGCCCGCAGCTGCGATTCGCGCGACGCCAGGGTGTCCTGCGCGACCTTGAGGTCGGTGATGTCGTGGCCGACGACGTACTCGCCCTTGAGTGACCCGTCGAAATTGAGGTCGGGCACGCAGCGCGCGCGGATCCAGCGGGTGCGTCCGACGACGTCGACGACGGCGCGCTCGTAGGTCAGCGCTTCGCCGGTCGCCCGATGGTCGCGTCCGGGGGTCAGCGCCTGCGAGGCCTCGACACCCAGCACCTCCTCGGGCTTCTTGCCGATCACCTCGTCGCGGCTGACCCCGTAGAGCTCGAGGAAAGCCTCGTTGACGAAGACGTAGCGGCGCTCGGCGTCGAGGTAGACGACGGGCTCGGGAATGTTGTCGGTGAACAGGCGCAGCTGCTTCTCGCGCTCGGCGAGCTCCTGCTCGGTCTGCTTGAGGTCGTGGATGTCGTATTCGGTGCAGTAGAGCCCGCGCACCTTGCCGGTCGAATCGAGATCCGGCGCCATCCGGCCATGCATCCAGCGGCGCTGGCCATTGGCGTTCTGGCCGATGCGCTCGTATTCGACGTGCTCGCCTGCCTGCGCCCGCTTCAGGACCGGACGCAGGAACGACGCGACGTCGGCGGCCATTACCTCGAAAGGTGTCTTGCCGTAGATTTCGTCCTGCGGCTTGCACACCCAGTTCGCGAAGGCCTGGTTTACGAACGTGTAGTGCAGGCTCTTGTCGAGGTAGGCGATCGGGCCGGGAATGTTGTCGGCGAACAGTCGCAGCTGCTGCTGCTGCGACTTCAGCGCCTCGCGGACCCGGACGTCGTCCTCGATGTCGTTCCAGACGACGAATGCGCCGCCGACGCGCCCGCCCACCTCGCGATCGGGGAACAGCGTGACGCGCACCCAGCGCAGCTCGCCCGAGGCGCGGCGCTCGCGGCGCTCGTAGGAAACCGTTGCGCCGGCGAAAGCCCGTTCGATGTAGCCCTGCATCTCGGTCAGCGCATCCGAGGGGAGGAAGTCGGACAGCGTGTGACCCAGCAGGTCGTCCGCCTGCACGCCGATCCAGTCGGCGAAAGGCTTGTTGGCGAAGCGCAATCGCAGCTGGCGGTCGAAGTGCAGGATCGGCAGGCCGACGCTGTCGGTGACCAGGCGCAGGCGGTGCTCGCGCTGCCCCGCCTCGAGCTCGAGGCGCTTCAGCTGATCGACGTCGCTGAAGGTCGCGAGAAAGCCGCGGACGTGCCCCTGCTGGTTGCGATCGGGAAAGTACTCGACGCGGATCCACATCGGCGCGCGACCCGGAACGGCAAGCTGCCATTCGTAGCCGGTACGCTCGCCCCCGAGTGCCGCTTCGACGTAGGCGCTGAAGACCTGGTAGTTGTCCCGGCCCAGGACTTCGATGACCTCGCGTCCCAGGACCTCGTCGGCCCGCTTGCCGAGCCAGTCGAGCAGGGCCTTGTTCGTGAAGCGGTAGCGCTGGTTGCGGTCGATGTAGGCGAGCGGGGTCCCCAGCGCGTTCAGTTTGCGCTGCGAAAGCGCCAGCAGCGGACCGCGGTCGAGTGCCTCCCCGACGGTGGGGGGAATGGGCGCGAGGTCGAGGCGGCCGAGCGATCGGGTGAGGGCCACGGGGTCGGTCGAGGGGTCGGGTCTGGGCTGGAGGTCCAGGCTGGATAGTGAAAAGCAAGGATCGGGCCCGGTTTCCCGGGCCGCGACCGACGCCGGAGGCGGAGGGATGCCCACTCCCACGCACACCCCCGCAGCCATCCCCAGAGGAACCCGCTCCGGTGTCGCAGTTACAATCCGCGTCACCAAGCAACGCCGGACGGCATCGACCGATCCGGACGCCCGGGCGGAATCGATGTGCCGCACCTTTCCGGCGTTGCCGAGGACCGTCCAGCGCAACCCAACGAGACCCGTCGATGCCGCACCGCCCTGCCGCCGCCGCGCCCCGCCAATGGCCCCTGCATCTCCTGCCCTGCGTCGCCGCGCTGCTGTTCCCGACGCTCGCCCACGCGGCCAGCGGCACACTCGCTGCGCCACCGGCCGTCGTCGGCGTACCGATCGACTTCATCCTGTTCGCGCTGACGCTGCTGGGCGTCGCGCTGTTCCACCACCACACGCTCAAGGTTGCACTGACCGGGCTGGCCGTGGTCACGGTCTTCAAGGTGCTGGCCTCGCCGTTCGCGGAGGGCGCCGGCGTCGGAGGCCTGATGGCGCATCTGGGGCACGAATGGGTGCTGCTCGCCAACCTGCTCGGCCTGCTTCTGGGATTCGCGCTGCTGTCGAAGCATTTCGAGGCCAGCAACATCCCCGCGTGGCTGCCGCGCCTGCTCCCCGACGACTGGAAAGGTGCATTCCTGCTGCTGGTGATGATCTTCGTGCTGTCGTCGTTCCTCGACAACATCGCGGCTGCGCTGATCGGCGGGACGATCGCGGGCGTCGTGTTCCGCGGCAAGGTCCACATCGGCTATCTCGCCGCCATCGTCGCAGCGTCGAACGCCGGCGGCTCGGGCAGCGTCGTCGGCGACACGACGACGACGATGATGTGGATCGACGGCGTGTCGCCGCTGTCGGTGCTGAAAGCCTACACGGCTGCCGGCGCGGCACTGGTGATCTTCGGCATCCCGGCATCGATCCAGCAGCAACGACATTCACCGATCGTGCGCGAGTCCGCGGCCGGGATCAGGATCGACGGGATGCGCGTGTTCATCGTCGCTGCGATCCTGGCAGTGGCAATCGCCGTCAACGTCGTCGTCAACCTTCGTTTCAATGCCTGGTCGGATCACTTTCCGTTCATCGGCGCCGCCGTGTGGGTCACGCTGCTCGCCTGCGTCCCGCTGCGCCGGCCTCACTGGGAGGAACTGCCGGGCGCGTTCAAGGGCTCGCTGTTCCTGCTGTCGCTGGTGCTCGCCGCGTCGATGATGCCGGTGCAGACGCTGCCCGATGCATCCTGGCATGTCGCGCTGGGGCTCGGCTTCGTCTCCGCGGTGTTCGACAACATCCCGCTCACCGCGCTGACACTGAAACAGGGCGGCTACGATTGGGGTTTCGTCGCGTTCGCCGTCGGGTTCGGCGGGTCGATGATCTGGTTCGGCTCGTCGGCCGGCGTGGCCCTCACCAACCTCTTCCCCGAAGGCAAATCGGTGTTCGCATGGCTGCGCGCCGGCTGGCACGTGGCGCTGGGCTACGTGGTCGGATTCGCGCTGCTGCTGGCGCTACGCGGATGGGTGCCAGATCCGCCCCATCGCCCGCCTGCACCCGCGACGTCCGCGGCGCAGGCCGCGGCTGCCCAGTCAACGTAACGTCGTGCCGGCCCGTTGACGGAATTGCTGCCGGTCGCCTGCTTGGACGGCGCATCGATTAGACTGCAGTCGGACACGTTGCCGGGCCGCGGCATTTCGGCCCGCATGCCGGGGGAACGACAATGAAGCCTGCACTCCATGTTGCTGCATTCGCACTGCTGCTCGCCGCGGCCACCGCCCATGCACAGGACGTGACCTTCTACGAGTTCCAGGATTTCGGCGGAGGCTCCTACGACGCCCACGCGGCCATCCCCGATCTCGCGAACACCGGCTACAACGACCGCGCGAACTCGGTCGTCATCCGCGCCGGCGCGTGGCAGCTTTGCACGGACGCGAACTACCGCGGCCGCTGCGTCACGCTGCAGCCGGGCGAGTACCGCGAACTGGGATCGATCGGATTCTCGGACCAGATCTCGTCGGCACGACCGGTCGGCTACATG
>JAJXTF010000205.1 GCA_021784125.1 Pseudomonadota bacterium
TGAAGAGCAAGTACGCAGCGATCATGGACAGGATCGAGCAGACCAAGGACATGTCGGCCGACGACGAGAAGGCGCTCGCCGCGGCGATCGACGACTTCAAGAAGACGGGAACGTACTGATCCCCTCACCCCGTCCCTCTCCCCGGCGGGGAGAGGGTGCCGAGCGCGAGCGAGGCAGCTGAGCGGACGATGGCAGGAATGAAGGTGTCGGAAGGACTGCGGAATGGCCGGTTCTAAAGAGATACGCAACAAGATCAAGAGCGTGCAGAGCACGCGCAAGATCACCAAGGCGATGGAGATGGTCGCGGCCTCGAAGATGAAGAAGGCCCAGGACCGGATGCGCGCGGGGCGTCCTTACGTCGAGCGGGCGTTCGCCATCGCCATGCACATCGGCAAGGCCAACACCGAGTACCGGCATCCGTTCCTCGTCAAGCGCGACACGGTGAAGCGTGTCGGCGCGATCGTCGTGACCACCGACAAGGGGCTGTGCGGCGGCCTGAACACCAACGCCCTGCGGCTGACCGTGCAACGCCTCAAGGAATGGCGCGCGGCGGGGATCGAGGTCGATTTCGTCGCCATCGGCAACAAGGGGCTGGGCTTCCTGAACCGGATGGGCGCCAACATCGTGTCGAGCGTCGTGCAGCTGGGCGACCGGCCGCGGCTCGACCGCCTGGTCGGCGCGATCAAGGTGCTGATGGACGAATACCTCGAGGGCCGGATCGACGAGATCCACATCTTCTCGACCAATTTCGTCAACACGATGAAGCAGGAGCCGCGGCAGGTGCGCGTGGTGCCGGTCCCGGAAGAGTTCCGGACGGCGGCCGGCGAATTGCGCTCGTCGGGGTTGTCCGACGGCGCCTGGGATTACATCTACGAGCCGGATGCGCGCGAGCTGCTCGACGGCATGATGCGGCGCTACATGGAAGCCGTCATCTTCCAGTTGGTCAACGAGAACATCGCGTCCGAGCAATCGGCGCGGATGGTTGCGATGAAGGCGGCCTCCGACAATGCCGCCAAGATCATCGACGAGCTGCAGCTGATCTACAACAAGACGCGGCAGGCGGCGATCACCAAGGAACTGTCCGAAATCGTCGGCGGCGCCGCCGCGGTCTAGTCAAACCAGGGATTTGAAATGGATCAACCAGCGATGAACCAGGGAACGATAGTCCAGTGCATCGGCGCAGTCGTCGACGTCGAGTTTGCGCGCGACCGGATGCCCAAGATCTACGACGCGCTCAAGATGGACGAGATCGGCCTGACGCTCGAAGTCCAGCAGCAGCTGGGCGACGGCGTCGTGCGCACGATCGCGCTCGGCTCCTCCGACGGTCTGCGCCGCGGCATGCAGGTCGTCAACACCGGGGCACCGATCTCGGTGCCGGTCGGCAACGAGACGCTCGGCCGCATCATGGACGTGCTCGGCCGCCCGATCGACGAGCGCGGCCCGGTCGCCAGCGACAAGCTGATGTCGATCCACCGCAGCGCCCCCCCGTACGACGAGCTCTCGCCGTCGCAGGAGCTGCTCGAGACCGGCATCAAGGTCATCGACCTCGTGTGCCCGTTCGCCAAGGGCGGCAAGGTCGGCCTGTTCGGCGGCGCCGGCGTGGGCAAGACCGTCACGATGATGGAGCTGATCAACAACATCGCGACCGCGCACTCGGGGCTGTCGGTGTTCGCCGGCGTCGGTGAGCGCACGCGCGAAGGCAACGACTTCTATCACGAGATGATCGAGGCCGGCGTCGTCAACAAGGACGAGCTGTCGAAGTCCAAGGTTGCGATGGTCTACGGCCAGATGAACGAGCCGCCGGGCAATCGCCTGCGCGTCGCGCTGACCGGCCTCACGATCGCCGAGAATTTCCGCGACGAGGGCCGCGACGTGCTGCTGTTCGTCGACAACATCTACCGCTTCACGCTGGCGGGTACCGAGGTGTCCGCGCTTCTCGGCCGGATGCCCTCCGCCGTGGGCTATCAGCCGACGCTGGCCGAGGAAATGGGCCGGCTGCAGGAGCGCATCACGTCGACCAAGACCGGATCGATCACGTCGATCCAGGCCGTCTACGTGCCTGCGGACGACCTGACCGACCCGTCGCCGGCCACGACCTTCGGCCACCTCGACGCGACGGTGGTGCTGTCGCGCGACATCGCGGCGCTGGGCATCTACCCGTCGGTCGACCCGCTGGACTCGACGTCGCGCCAGATCGACCCGAACGTCATCGGCGAAGAGCACTACAACTGCACGCGGCGTGTCCAGCAGACGCTGCAGCGCTACAAGGAGCTGCGCGACATCATCGCGATCCTGGGCATGGACGAGCTGTCGCCCGAGGACAAGCTGGCCGTGGCGCGCGCGCGCAAGATCCAGCGCTTCCTGTCGCAGCCGTTCACCGTCGCCGAGGTGTTCACCGGCTCGCCGGGCAAGTACGTGTCGCTGAAGGACACGATCCGCGGCTTCACGATGATCGTCGACGGCGAATGCGACCAGCTGCCCGAGCAGGCCTTCTACATGGTCGGGACGATCGAGGACGCATTCGAGAAGGCGAAGACGCTGCAGTAAGGGCGCCCAGCCACGCGGGAAACCGGAATCCATGGCCCACACCATCCACGTCGACGTCGTCAGCGCCGAAGAGCAGATCTATTCGGGTGACGCTGAATTCGTGATACTCCCCGGCATGATGGGCGAGCTCGGCATCTATCCCCGTCACACGCCGCTGTTCACGCAGATCAAGCCCGGCTCGGTGCGCATCAAGCCCGCCGGCGGCGCTGCCGAGGAGCTCGTGTTCGTGCAGGGAGGCTATCTCGAGGTCCAGCCCGACGTCGTGACGGTGCTCGCCGACACGGCGATCCGCGCCAAGGACCTCGACGAGAAGGCGGCGCTGGAAGCCAAGCGCGCCGCCGAGGAAGCAATGCAGAACAAGACCTCGGAGGAGGAGATCGCGACGGCGGAGGCGGAACTCGCCATGGCCGTCGCGCAACTGGAGGCGATCCGCAGGCTGCGGAATCGCGCGTAGGTGGCAGTGGTACGAGAATAGACAAAGGGCGGCCCGAGGGCCGCCCTTTGTTCATCCAGACGCGCCCCTTGCACCCCCGCTGACTGGTAGTATGCTGCATAGCAGCATCGCTGTCTCCCGAAGGAATCCCGCATGCCCAGCATGAACCAGACGATCGAGCGATCGCTGACGATCTCGCGTACGGTCTCGACCCTCCTCGACCGGCGGGTCCGTGACTCCAACCAGGCCTGCACCGACCGCGTGCGCCGCGCCCAGCAGGCGTTCGCGCAATCCGCGCTGCCCGCGTTGGGTGCGAACCCGCAGCAATTGTGGCAGGACTGGTGGCAGTACGGCGTCGACTTCGCCCAGCGCTCGATCCTCTTCTGGGACACGCTGCGCGAGCGCGGGAACAACTGGATCGCCCACGAGCGGGCCGGCAAGCCGCCGCTGCTCGCCTACGACTACGAAGTGATCGCCGACGGCCGCGGCTACGAGCGGCCGGTCAACTACGCGCTGCTGCGGATCATTCCGCCCGAAGGCGTCGAGATCGACGACACGCTGCGCCCCTTCATCATCATCGACCCGCGGGCCGGGCACGGGCCCGGCATCGGCGGCTTCAAGGAGGACTCGGAAGTCGGCGTCGCGCTGAAGGCCGGTCATCCGGTCTACTTCGTCGTCTTCCATCCCGACCCGGAACCCGGGCAGACGCTCGCCGACATCACCGATGCCGAAGCCGAGTTCGTGCGCATCGTCGATGAGCGCCACCCGCACAGTGCGAAGCCGGTGCTGATCGGCAACTGCCAGGGCGGCTGGGCGGTGATGATGCTCGCCGCCGCGCGACCCGACATGACGGGCCCGCTGGTCATCAACGGCGCGCCTATGTCGTACTGGGCCGGCAACGACGGCGACAATCCGATGCGCTACGCCGGGGGCCTGGTCGGCGGCGCATGGGTGTCGCTGCTGGCGAGCGACCTCGGCGCGGGCAAGTTCGACGGCGCGCACCTGGTCCAGAACTTCGAGAACCTGAACCCGGCGAACACGTACTGGGAGAAGTACTACCACCTGTTCGACGACGTCGACGACGAAGCGCAGCGCTTCCTCGAATTCGAGCGCTGGTGGGGCGGCTTCTACCTGATGAACGAGGAGGAGATCCGCTGGATCGTCAACAATCTCTTCGTCGGCAACAAGCTCGCCCAGGGCGAGGCGCGGCTGGGCCCCGGGCGCTACTTCGACCTGAAGTCGATCAAGCAGCCGATCATCGTGTTCGCCTCGATGGGCGACAACATCTCGCCGCCGCAGCAGGCGTTCAACTGGATCAGCGACCTCTACTCGAGCACCGAGGAGATCAAGGCGAACGGCCAGACGATCGTCGGCCTGATCCACGAGGACGTCGGGCACCTCGGCATCTTCGTGTCGGGCAAGGTCGCGAAGAAGGAGCACACGCAGATCATCGAGGTGCTGAAGTACATCCAGGCGCTTCCGCCGGGCCTCTACGGCATGGAGATCCACGAGAAGACCGCCCGCGACGGCAGCATCGAATACGACGTGACGCTGCACGAGCGCAAGCTCGAGCACCTGAAGCGCATGCAGAAATACGATCGCGTCGACGAGAAGCCCTTCGAGGCGGTCGCGGCGCTGTCCGAGCTCACCGAACGTGCCTACGAGCTGCTCGTGCGACCTGCCGTGCGCGACGCCACGCCTGAGTGGGCGGCGAAGCTGCTGCGCGAGATGCACCCGCTGCGCGTGCAGCGCTGGGCGTTCTCCGACCGCAACCCCTGGCTCGCCGCGCTGCCGCATGCCGCGTCGATGGCGCGCAGCTACCGCCAGCCGCGCGCCGCCGACAACGTCGGTCGGCGCGTCGAGACGCTGTACTCCGAGTGCGTCAGCGCCGCGTTCGATCTCTACCGCGACCTGCGCGATGCATCGCAGGAAGCGGCGTTCTTCCAGATCTACGGCAACCTGCTGTCGCTGCAGATGGCCGACCAGCGCGCGGTGATCCGTCGCCAGGCCCCTTTCGATGCGCGCGCGCTGCCCGCGGTGCGCCAGGTCCTCGACGAGATGGACCAGGGCGGCCTGCCGGAAGCGGTCATCCGCACCGGCATGCTGATCGTCAAGGCAGGGGGCGGCAAGCGCAGCATTGCTCAGATGGAGCACACGCGGCAGCTGCTGGCGCCCACCGGGGTCCTGCGCGGGCTCGGCGAGGACGAGCTGCGCCGGCTGCTGCACGAGGAGACGCTGGTCGTCGAGTTTGAGCCGCTGCAGGCCAAGCGCTCGCTCGGCAAGCTCGTGCGCGGCGCCGACCGTCAGAAACTGCACAAGGTCTTCGACTCGCTCGAGGCCGACGCGGGCCTGGATGCGCGCCAGCGCAACCTGCTCTCCGAACTGCGCACGCTGGTGCCGCTGCCCGCAGCGTCGGCGGGGCCGCCCGCGCGCCGGCGCGCAGGCGCCGGGAAAGGCGCGACGAAGGGTGCGACCAGGGGCGCCACCAAGAGCGCCACCAAGAGCGCCACCAAGAGCGCCACCAAGAGCGCCACCAAGAGCGCCACCAAGAGCGCCACCGCGAAGCGCAGCAAGGCAGCGACTGCGGCCGCGCGCGGGACCCGCCGCGGGGCCTGAG
>JAJXTF010000206.1 GCA_021784125.1 Pseudomonadota bacterium
GCTGCTGGTGATGACGGCCGAGCGCGCGGCGAAGCTCGGCCTCGCGCCGCTGGCGAAGATCCGCGCCTACGCGTCGTCGGGGGTGGATCCCGCGATCATGGGCATGGGACCGGTGCCGGCGTCGCGGCGCTGCCTGGAAAAGGCGGGCTGGAAGGCGGCGGACCTCGACCTGATGGAAATCAACGAGGCTTTCGCCGCGCAGGCCTGCGCGGTCAACAAGGAAATGGGCTGGGACACGTCGAAGATCAACGTCAACGGCGGCGCGATCGCACTCGGCCACCCGATCGGCGCGTCGGGCGCGCGCGTGCTGGTCACGCTGCTGCACGAAATGGCGCGACGTGACGTCCGGCGCGGACTCGCATCGCTTTGCATCGGCGGCGGCATGGGCGTGGCGCTCGCCGTCGAACGCTGAACAAAGGCTGTCCGACAAACCACGAACCGGAGGAACTCGATCATGGCCATCGCAAAGCGTGTTGCACTGGTGACCGGCGGCATGGGAGGTCTGGGCGAAGCGATCTGCATCAAGCTCGCCGCGCTCGGATACACGGTGGTCACCACCTATTCGCCGGGAAACACCAAGTCGGCCGAATGGCTGGACGCGATGAAGAAGCAGGGCTACGAATTCCACGCCTACCCCTGCGACGTCGCGACCTTCGACTCCGCCGCCGCCTGCGTCAAGCAGGTCGCTGCCGAGCTCGGGCCGGTCGACGTGCTGGTCAACAATGCCGGCATCACGCGCGACATGACGTTCAGGAAGATGGACAAGGCGAACTGGGATGCCGTCATGAAGACCAACCTCGACTCCTGCTTCAACATGACCAAGCAGGTCGCCGACGGCATGGTCGACCGCGGCTGGGGGCGGATCATCAACATCTCGTCGGTCAACGGCCAGAAAGGCGCGTTCGGGCAGACCAACTACTCGGCCGCCAAGGCGGGCATGCACGGTTTCACCAAGGCGCTGGCGCTGGAAGTCGCGCGCAAGGGCGTGACCGTGAACACGATCTCGCCCGGCTACATCGGCACGAAGATGGTGATGGCGATCCCGAAGGACGTGCTCGACAGCAAGATCATTCCGCAGATCCCGATGGGTCGCCTCGGCAAGCCCGAGGAGATCGCGGGGCTGGTCGCCTACCTGTCGAGCGAAGAAGCCGCGTTCGTCACCGGCGCCAACATCGCGATCAACGGCGGGCAGCACATGTTCTGAGGCAGGGACCGACCTGCCGACATCGGGGCGTCAAAAGAAAGGGCCCCGCGGGCGAACCCGCGGGGCCACAAGGCTGTATCAATCTGGAGGAGGATATTGATACAGTGGAGACACCACAAAACCGATCTTGGGATGGCCGCCCGCGCTTTCAAGCGCCGGGCGTCATCTCCGCATCCGCCGGTCCTGCGATCCGCGCAACGGGGATCGCGTCCGACCGATGCCTGTTACCCGCGCTTGCCCTTCGCCGTGGCCTTGGTCGCCGTGGCGGCCGCGGCACGCACGCTGGCGTCCGCCAGTTCGACGACCTGCTTGGTCGCCTTCTGGAACTGGTCGAACGCGGCCGTCGAAGCGGCGAACGTCGACTTGAACGCGTTGACGGCTGCATCCGAGCCCGCCGGCGCCGACTTGCTCGCCTTCTCGACCCACGATGCGACGCCCTTCTGGTACGACGCCCACGATTCCTCGGCGAGCGCCGAGAAGCCGGCCTGCGCTTCGGACGACAGTTCGTAGAGGGTGCGCGAGTAACCGGTCGCGGTCTCGACGCCGGCTTCGGCGAGCTTCGCGCGCAGCGCGACCAGCTCCTGGACGTCCTTCACCGAGGCAGCGGCTTGCGCGCCTTCGACCGCCTGCGCGATCGCGCGCTTGGCGGCATTGATGTTCAGCTGGACGAGCTTCTCGGTATTCGCGATCGACAGGGAAGCGAGCTTGACGGCGTTCGACACGCCCGCCTGGTTCAGTGCTGCGAATTGTTCAGTAGCGTTGTACATGATCTGTCCTCTTGAAGTCGGGCGGTACGCCCGACGTTGCCGTTTGGCAGGACCCGGTACTTTTCGCCGCCCCCGCCCCGATTGGTGTCCCGGCACTCGACCCGCCGACGTTGCCGGAGGGTCGTTTGCTGCACCGCACAAAACAATTTTAGGCATGCGCCCGCCCGAAGTCAAGCATTTTTTGTGCGTCGCAACATAATTAGCGGTCGATTTCCAAACATCCTAAAAATCATGGGGTTATAATTGCCGCATTCAACGGTGGAGCCTGCAATGACCTCCGATGTCCGCACGATCAAGAAGTACCCGAACCGCCGGCTCTACGACACCGCGAACAGCGGCTACATCACGCTGGCCGACGTCAAGCAGATGATCATGGACGGCATCGATTTCCGCGTGGTCGATGCCAAGACCAACGAGGACCTGACGCGCTCGATCCTGCTGCAGATCATCCTCGACGAGGAGTCCGGCGGCGTCCCGATGTTCAGTCCCGAAATGCTGGTCCAGATGATCCGCTTCTACGGCAGCGCGCAGCAGACGATCATCGGCCAGTACATCGAGCAGAACGTGCAGGCTTTCCTCGCGATCCAGGCGAAGCTGCAGGACCAGGCCAAGCAGGTCTACGGTGACAAGATGATGCTGACGCCCGAGCTGTGGAAGCAGTTCATGCAGATGCAGGCGCCGGCGATGCAGGGCATGCTGGGCAACTACCTGGAGCAGAGCGCGAAGCTGTTCATGGACATGCAGCAGCGCATGCAGGACCAGACGCGCGGCATGTTCTCGGCGTTCCAGTTCCCCGCATTCGGCGTTCCGCCTTCGCCGCCGCCGGACGAGGGCAAGCCCTGAGCCCCTTGCGCCGCGTGCTTTGCGCCGCAACATCGGCTGATTGACCGATTCTTGCTGCACTGCGGCCGGCCGCGCCGCAGCGACCGCGCACACCCCACCGATCCGCATGCCCGCGCCCCGCAAACGCCCCGTTCCCGACGCCCCGCGCGTGGGCTTCGTCTCCCTCGGATGCCCCAAGGCGCTGGTCGATTCCGAACGGATCCTGACGCAGCTCCGCGCCGAGGGCTATTCGATCGCGCCTTCGTACGCGGGTGCCGACCTGGTCGTCGTCAACACCTGCGGCTTCATCGATGCCGCGGTCGCCGAATCGCTCGATGCGATCGGCGAGGCCCTCGACGAGAACGGCAAGGTGATCGTCACCGGCTGCCTCGGCGCCAAGGACGGCGGCGGGTACGTGCGCGAAGCGCACCCTAGGGTCCTCGCGGTCACCGGTCCGCACGCGACGCAGGAAGTAATGGCGGCCGTGCATGCCCATCTGCCGAAACCCCACGATCCCTTCGTCGACCTCGTCCCGGCGCAGGGGATCAAGCTCACGCCCGGCCATTACGCCTACCTGAAGATCAGCGAGGGCTGCAATCACCGCTGCACGTTCTGCATCATTCCGTCGATGCGCGGCGACCTCGTGTCGCGTCCGATCGGCGACGTGCTGGGCGAGGCCGAGCGCCTGCTGCGCGCGGGCGTGAAGGAGCTGCTCGTCGTGTCGCAGGACACGAGCGCCTACGGCATCGACCTGCGCTATCGCACCGGCTTCTGGCAGGGGCGTCCGGTGAAGACGCGGATGCAGGTGCTCGCGCAGGAGCTCGACGCACTGGCGCGCGCGCACGGCGCGTGGGTGCGGCTGCACTACGTCTATCCGTATCCGCACGTCGACGACGTCGTGTCGCTGATGGCCGCGACGCCTTCGGAGCGGGGGCTGCTCGCTTACCTCGACGTGCCTTTCCAGCATGCGAGCCCGCGCATCCTGCGCCTGATGAAGCGACCGGCGGCACCCGAGAAGGTCCTCGACCGCGTTCGCGCATGGCGCAAGGCACGCCCCGGAATCACGCTGCGCAGCACGTTCATCGTCGGTTTCCCCGGGGAGACCGAGGCCGAGTTCGAGGAGCTCCTCGCGTTCCTGCGCGAGGCGCAGCTCGACCGGGTCGGCTGTTTCGCCTATTCAGCGGTCGACGGCGCGACGGCCAATGCGCTGCCCGACCCGGTGCCTGAAACGGTCAAGGAGGAGCGCCGCGCGCGCTTCATGGCGGTGCAGGCCGACATCAGCGCCGCGCGGCTGCGCGCCAGGGTGGGCCAGGTGACCGACGTCCTCGTCGATGCCGTCGAACTCAGCGTCGCGATCGCGCGCTCCGCCGCGGATGCACCCGAGATCGACGGCGTCGTGCGCATCCGCGGGGCGGATGCACTTCGCGCCGGGCAATTCGCGCGCGTGCGCATCACGGGCTCGGATGCGCACGACCTCGACGCAGAGCTGACCCCCACCCCCACCCCAACCGTCGCCCGCCATGCGGGAGACGAGCGACAGCGCGGCGGGTGAGGCCGCCTGCGCCTGTCAGTGCGCCGGCAACGGCGCGGCCGCGAGGTCGCGCGCGAGCCCGGCGACGATGTCCCCGAATGCCCGATTGAGCGCCTCCGCATACGCAGCCGGCGAAGCGTCGCGCATCGCGACGCGCTGGTGGTATTCGCGGGTCCAGACGGGTGTCTGCGCCACGCCGCCGGCCGGCGTCAGGTAGTAGGTGACCGCGATCTCGGCATAGGCGGTCGCCGAATCGCGCGCATCGGCGTAGAGGGCCGATGCAAAACCGTCCAGGCGCCAGTCGGCGTCGGCAGCCGAACCGGGACCTGCAAGGCGCTCGAACACCCGGGCATGATCGAGCGCGCGCGCCGTCTGCTCGGTCAGCATCGCTTCGGGCGAAACCAGGAATTCGACGTAGTAGTCCGTCTGGAACCTCAGATCGCCGATCCGGTAGACGAAGGCCTTGCCGCGAAACGGCGCCGCGACCTTGACGATGCCCACGCGCAGCGCACCCGGTCGCGCCTTCGCCGCCACCGGCGGCGGCACAGGCTCGAGCAGGAACGTCTGCCGCAGCGGCGCCGGACGGGTCAGCGCGGAACAGCCACCGAGCGCGACGGCCAGCAGCGCCACGCCGGCGAGCGCGAACCCGCGGTTGCGCCGCGCGGCACCGGCGCCCGGGGCCGGCGCCGTGCCGGCAGCAGGTTCGCAATTCGGCAGCAGGGTCATCGTGGAGGCTCCGGAGGCAATCGCGCCGCGCCGAAAGGCAGGACCGGCGGCGGCGCGCCGAACAGCAGGTTCGACGGATAGCGCTTGGCGTCCTCGGTCAGGTCGCGCAGGTTGTCGGTGATCTGGCGCAGGTTCTCGAAGGTCGCACCGAGATCGGCTTCGCCGCCGCCGAAGATCCGGTCGAGCCTGCCGAGCGTGCGCTCCATGTGCGCGACCGATTGCGCGAGCTTGGGATCGGCGACCAGCGCGCGGACGCTGGCCAGTGTCGCCGAGGTGTCCTGCGGCAGCTTGCGCAGTGCGTCGCTGTCGAGGAACGTCCTGAGCTCGGCGTTGGTCTGGCGCAGCTCGGTGATCAGCCCGACGGCCTCGTCGGAGATCTTCCTGCTGGCGATGCCGTCGAGCGTCGCATCGAGCTTGCCGAGCGTGCGGTCGGCATGCCTCGACAGCTCGCCGGTGTCGACGCTCGCGATGCGATCGTTGGCGGTGGCCAGCAGCTTATTCAGGTTGGCGACCGTGC
>JAJXTF010000207.1 GCA_021784125.1 Pseudomonadota bacterium
TCTGCAGTCGCGCCAGCAACTGCTCGGACGACTCGGTCGAGCGGTTCCACAGCGTCGCAAGCTCCTGGCGCATCACGTAGATCTGCTGCAGGACCTTGCTCTTCTCCAGCGCATGGGCGATCCGCGCGTGCTCGGTCTCGGGCAGCGCGTTGGCGTCGGCTGCGAGCCAGCGCTTGAAGCGGCCCAGGCTCGGCAGGTCGACGTGCCCGCGGTGACGCTCGCGCAGCGCGCTGATCTCGGCCGCGCACGCGGTCTTCAGCGTTCTGGCGTAGCTCGTCGCGACGGCGTAGCGGTGGGTGATGATCGCCTGCAGCGTCGCGAGGTCCGGCGTCGCCTTGCCGGGCTCGAGGCGGATCTTCGGCGCGATCTTGCGCACCTTGGCGAGCCCGAGCATCTCCAGGATGCGTATGTACATCCAGCCGATGTCGAACTCGTACCAGCGCGACGACAGCTTCGCCGACGTGCCGTAGGCGTGGTGGTTGTTGTGCAGTTCCTCGCCGCCGATGATGATTCCCCACGGGACGATGTTCGTCGACGTGTCGTTGCTGGCGAAATTGCGGTAGCCCCAGTAGTGGCCGATGCCGTTGATGATGCCAGCCGCGGTGATGGGGATCCACAGCATCTGCACGGCCCAGATCGTGACGCCGATCGGGCCGAACAGCAGCGCGTCGATGACGAGCATCACGCCTACGCCCTGCCAGGAATAGCGCGTGTAGAGATTCCGCTCGATCCAGTCGTCGGGGGTGCCGTGACCGTACTTGGCCATCGTTTCGGCGTTCTTCGATTCGGCGCGATAGAGCTCGGCGCCGCGCGTCAGGACGGTCTTGATGCCGCGCGTCTGCGGGCTGTGCGGGTCATCGACGGTCTCCACCTTCGCATGGTGCTTGCGATGGATCGCGACCCATTCCTTGGTCACCATCCCGGTGGTCAGCCAGAGCCAGAAGCGGAAGAAGTGCGCGGGCAGCGGGTGCAGGTCCAAGCCCCGATGGGCCTGGCTGCGGTGCAGGTAAATCGTCACTGCGGCGATCGTGACGTGGGTCAGCCCCAGCGCGACCACGACGTATCCCCACCACGGCAGCGCAAACAGTCCGTGCGCCGCAAAGGAAAGCAAGCTAGAACTCATTGATTATCCATATAAAAGCTTCGTTACCCCACGACAGCGCCGCAGGGCAGCCCAAGACGCGATCGCTATTGTACGCGACCGCTGCCAGACGTGAATATGACGCCGGCAAAGCCCTGATGCAAGTGGGGTCAGCCGCGCTCGAATCCGGGCCCGGCGCCGGGCGCGGAGCGGGGCCGCTCGGCCGCGGGAACCCCTGCGCCCGACGCGTCCCCCACGATCCGGATCTCGCGCTGGGGAAAGGGAAGCTTGATGCCGCGGGCGTTGAATTCGGCGAGGATCGCGCGGTTCAGCGCGCTCTTGAGACTCAGCTGGCCGCGATGGGGATCGGCGATCCACACCCCGAGCTCGAGGGTGATGCCGTTGTCGGCGAAACCGACCAGGTAGGACGCCGGGGCATGCTCGCCGCCGAGCACCCGCGGCTGGCGTTTCGCGATGTCGACCATCAGGGCCAGCGCAGCCTCGACGTCGCTGTCGTAGCTGATCTGCACCCGCAGCGTGATCCAGACGTCCGGCGACGTGTACGAGTGATTGAGGACGGTCGTCGTCACCAGCGTCTCGTTGGGGACGATCGCTTCGACGCCGTCGAGGCTGCGCACGACGACGTAGCGCGAGGTCACCTTCGACACGATGCCGGTGCGCCCGTCGACGGTGACGAGGTCACCCATCCGGATCGAGCGGTCGAGCAGGATCGTGAAGCCGGCGATGTAGTTCGACGCGAGCTTCTGCAGGCCCAGCCCGATGCCCACGCCCAGCGCGCCGCCGAACACCGTGAGCAGCGTCAGGTCGAAGCCGATCGCCTGCAGCGCGATCAGCAGCGCGACGACGATCAGCAGTGCGCGGATCGATTTCGACAGCACGACGCGCAGGTTGGCGTCGAGCTGCGTGGCGCGGGTGAGGCGCTGCTCGACCAGGCCCGAGAGCCACAGCGTGACGACCAGCGTGACCACGACGACGACGATGCCCTCGAGGATCGCCAGCACCGACACCTGGGCCTTGCCGATGGGCAGGACGAGCTCGTCCAGCGCCGCGGCGATCTCCGGCAGCACGCCGACGAAATAGAGGATGACCAGGGCCCAGGTCGTCGTGCCGATCGCGAGCTCCGAGGCGGGCAGCCAGCGCTGGGCGGGGAAGAGCCTGCGCAGCACGTAGATCAGCATGCGGATCGCGGCGAGCGCGATCAGGAGCGGGGTCGCGATGGTGAGGAAGAACGGCGGCCCGGCATGCCGACGCCACAGGGCGGTGGCGACGTAGACCAGTCCCAGCCCGATCAGCGGGAAAGCGATGCGCACGAAGCTTCCGGGCAGGCGCGCACTGTCACCGCGGGCGACGTGTACACGCTCGATCCGGCGGTCGATTGCCCATGCAACGAGCAGGCACAGCCCGGTCACGGCGAGCTCGAGCAGACCGCGCGACGTGGCGAGTGCGTCCTGGAAGCGGTTGAAATCGACGGGGGCGATCATCGGTCGGGGCGCTTCGATGCGAGGGCTGCTCGTGGGGGCGTCGCGTTGGGTGCTGCGCGTCGGCGGTTGCGCGTCAGGCGCTGCGCGTCAGCACGGCGGCGAAGAAACCATCGCAGCCGTGGCGCTGCGGATACAGCCGCAGGCGCGCGCCGGTGTCGAGCGCGATTCCCGCCTGCGCCAGCAGGGCCGCCACGTCCTGCTGCGCGAACGCCGGCTGCGCGGTGAGGAACGCGTCGACGATGGCGTCGTTCTCGTCGGGCAGCACGCTGCAGGTCGCATAGACCAGCCGCCCGCCGGGTTTCACCAGCGTCGCCGCGGCGGCGAGGATGCGCGCCTGTTTTTCCGCCAGCTCGCGCAGGTCGTCCTCGGACTGGCGCCACTTGAGGTCGGGATTGCGCCGCAGCGTGCCGAAGCCGGTGCAAGGCGCGTCGACCAGCACGCGGTCGATCTTGCCGGCCAAGCGCTTCACCTTGGAGTCGCGCTCGTGGGCGATCACCTGCGGATGCACGTTCGACAGCCCCGAGCGCGCGAGTCGCGGCGTCAGGCGGGAGAGGCGTCTGGCGACGGTGTCGAACGCATAGAGCCGGCCCTGCGAGCGCATCATCGCGCCCAGCAGCAGCGTCTTGCCGCCGGCGCCGGCGCAGAAGTCGACGACCATGTCGCTGCGCCGCGGCGCAACCAGCACGCCGACGAGCTGGCTGCCTTCGTCCTGCACCTCGATCCTGCCGTCCGCGAGCCAGGGGTGACGCGAAAGCGAGGGCCGCCCCGCGATTCGCAGTCCCCAGGGCGCGTAGGGCGTGGCGGTCACCGGCAGGCCTTCGGCAGCCAGCGCCGCGAGCGCCGCCTCGCGCGTCGACTTGAGCGCATTGACGCGCAGATCCAGCGGCGCGGGCATCTGCCAGGCGCGCGCGAGTGCCGCGCGCTCCTCCGTGCCGAGGGCCGCGCCCAGGCGCTCCCACAGCCAGTCGGGGAGGTCGGCCGCGACCGCGTCGGGAAGGGTCTCGTGCATCCGCGCCTTGAATGCCCCGAGCCATTCCCGTTCCTTCGACTTCAGCGCATCGTCGAGATCGCGCACCGAATGCCGGAGCTCGCGAACGAGCGTCGCCAGTGCGAGCAGCCGCGGATCCCCGGTTTGCGCGAGCGTTTCGAGCGATCGCTTGCGCCGCAGGTAGGCGAAGGCGCCGTCGGCGACAAAGGCGCGGTCGTGAGAGCCCATCTCCGGATGCTCGCGGAAGAACGCCGTCATCGCCGCGTCGGCCGGAAGGTCGAGGCGTTTGACGCGCCGGATCGCTGCGGTCAGGGCCTCGATCTGGTTGCGGCGCAGGGTCATGATCCGGTCATGTCGTTGAAAGGGCTGCGTGGCTGCGCGATCGGGGGAGGCGGCGGCGTCGGCCCCGCCGGGTCCTCGCTGAATCCGGCGTAGCTGTCGTCGACCCGGATCGAATCCAGGCGCGCCTCGAGGGTACCGCGCGAGGTGTGGATGATGCGCATCTTGACGGGAATGTAATGCAGCGACGGCGCGAGCCAGAACCACGCTTCGGTCTTGCCGTCGTCGCTCCGGCGGTGCCAGCGCTCGGTTTCGACCTTGCCCTGCGCCCACGAGACCGTTTCGTTGCCTTCGCGCGTCAGCGTGTAGCGCGTGACTTTGCGCGTCGTCGCCAGGCTGAAGGTGATCTGGCTCGCGCCGGTCGGCGGGGAGAAATACGGCTGCCAGAGGATGGTCAGCGGATCGAAGGCCGGCGCCGCCAGGTTCTCGGTCTGCCCGTCGTTGAGCGACACGGTCTCGCCGTCCCAGTTGAAAAAGGCGATCTCGCGCCGGTCGGCGCTGCCGCGCTCGATCACGAACTCGAGGGGCTTGAGCCCGGCGGGCGTGATGAGACCGCGACTTTCGACCTTGCCGGTACCGTGGACGAACAGCGCCGCCAATCCCCGCGCCTGGCCCACCGTCGAAATGCGGTAGCGGTCGCCCTCGTGCTCGAAGCGATAGGTGGCGTCGCCGATGATGAATCCCTGCGTGCCGAGATAGGCCGTGTAGACGAGGTCGACCCGCGGGGGCAGCGCAACGGGGGGCGCGCTCGGAGGCGTGGCCTGCGTCGCGGCGGCCCCGGCGTCGGATGCCGGCGCGGCAACGGGCGCCGCGGAGGGCGCGCTGCCTTGCGCGTCGTTGGCGGGGCCGTCGACTGCGGGAGGTGCCGCGACGCTCGAAGGCGCATGCGACTCGATGGTCGGCGTGCGCCTGGCTGCCGGCGCGGGACGCCGGCGCACGGGCTCGGGCTTCGGCTTTGCTTCGGGGGCGGCGGCAACCGGAGGCGGCGGCATCTCCTTCAGTGTGGCGGTCAGCATCGGCGGCTCGGGCACCGAGGGTTCCGGAACCGGCCACAGCGACCACAGAGCGTGCACTGCGACCGACAGCGCGAGCGCGACCCACAATGCGGGACGGACCCGGGTCCAAAATGCGGGTCGGACCCCGATGGGTCGGCGGGCGGGTGCGGCGGCGCTTGCGTGCAACGCTAGGATCTGCCGCCGGGCGTCGCGGCGTCCATGACGCGCACTCGGCCGTTGTCGAGAACCAGGCGTCCCGCGCAGTACCGCCCGACGACCTCGGGCAGCAGCCGATGCTCGGCCTCGAGCACCCGCGCAGCGAGCGCCGATTCGTCGTCGCCGGGCAGGACCGGCACTTCGGATTGAGCGACGATCGGCCCGCCGTCGACGGTCGCGGTCACGAAATGCACCGTGCAGCCGTGGCGCTTCGCCCCTTCGGCGAGTGCGCGCCGGTGCGTGTCGAGCCCCGGATAGGCGGGCAGCAGCGACGGGTGGATGTTCAGCATCCGGCCTTCGTAGCGACGCACGAAGTCGGCGCCCAGCACGCGCATGAAACCCGCGAGCACGATCAGGTCCGGCTTGTCGGCGTCGATCGCGGCGGCGAGCGCGGTCTCGAAGGCTTCGCGCGACGCATGGGCCTTGTGATCGATCACCCGGGTCT
>JAJXTF010000208.1 GCA_021784125.1 Pseudomonadota bacterium
GCGTCCGCATCGGCACTGCGCATCGCTCTGCTGGGCAATCCCAACGGCGGCAAGACTGCGCTTGCTGACCGGGAGCCGGCAGAAGGTCGCGAACTACGCCAGCGTCACCGTCGAGCGCAAGGAAGGGCTGTTCGACACGCCGATGGGGCAACGCGTGCGGGTGCTCGATCTGCCGGGCGCCTGCAGCCTGAACCCGTTGAGCCAGGACGAAACCATCACGCGCGACGTCGTCCTCGGCACCAAGGCGGACGAGCCGCGCCCGGACCTGCTGATCTGCGTGACCGATGCGACCAACCTGCGGCTGAACCTGCGCCTGGTCGTCGAAGCGAAGCGGCTGGGGCTGCCGATGGTGCTGGCCCTCAGCCTTACCGACGCGGCCAGGCAGCGCGGAGTGGAGATCGACGTTCCGGCGCTCGAAAGGGGGCTCGGCATGCCGGTCGTGCAGACGGTCGCGGCGGCGCAGCGCGAAGTTCGCCGCATCCTTGCCGTCGCCGTGCATGAGCGCCTGAGCCTGCGGGGCGCCGACGATGCGCTCGATGGCATCGTCATGCACCCGGTGTGGGGATACGTCGTCCTCGTCTCGACGCTGTAGATCGTCAGGCGGGAGACCAACTCGATCCGCTATCCGCTGCCGCGGCCGGCTATGCCGGATGGCTGCTGATGCCGCAGGACATGCGCCGCTGGCCGGCTCGCCAGATGACGGTCGTTGCGCCGTCGCGCAGCACCTGGCTTGCGCGCGTGGAGGCGAATGCCGAAGCGGGCGGATGCGGCAGCTGCAAGGGATGCGCTGCCGGCGGGCGGCCGCCTGCCCGGCCCGGACCGGCGAGGATCGAGCTGCATCGGCGACGGGTTCGATCGCCCGGCGGCGCGGAAAGCGTCGGGAACATCGACGGGCGCCGCGCGGGCACGGCATCGGCGATCGCTGCAAGGCGAAACGGACCGGTGTGCCCGCCAGTGCTTAGGTGAGATACTCGCCGCCAGGCGAGCCCGCAGGGCCCGGTGCGCGGTTGCATCGCGGCACCTCGCGCGCGACATCGAGGGTGGTGTGTTCTTGACGGCAGGATCGGCGATCAATCGGGATTCCGCTGCGGCGGATCCGTCTACCGGCAGTCGGCTGCGGATGCTGCAGGCAGTCGAGGGGACATGACGGCCGCACCGCGCCAACCAGGTCAGGGCGGACCGGACCCGAAGCAGAGCGCGGCCGGGGCTGCGGAAGCCGCTCACGCCGCGGGACCGTGGTTCGCCCCTGCGCTGCCGCCCAGGAAGAAATTCATATCGCGGGTAGGGCGGGCGGCGAAATACGCGTTCTCGCTGGTCGGCATCACGCTCGCCATCGGCATGGTCGGCTACCGTATGCTCGAAAACATGTCCTGGCTCGATGCCTTCCATCAGTCGGCGATGCTGCTGTCCGGCATGGGCCCGGTCGTCGACCTGAAGACAGTCGCCGGCAAGCTGTTCGACGGCGTCTATGCGCTGTTCTGTGGCGTCGTGCTGCTCGCGGCCACGGGATTGCTGTTCGCGCCGGTGCTGCACCGGTTGCTGCACCGGTTCCACATCGAGGACAGCGGTGGCCCGCGAAGTGGCAAGTGAGCCGTCCTCCGACGGGCCCGGGGCGGCCTTCGACGCGCGGATGATGGAGCAGGCGCTCGACCTCGCGCGCGCGGCGGCCGCCCGCGGCGAAGTGCCGGTCGGCGCGATCGTCGTCCGTGACGGTGTCGTCATCGGCCGCGGCGGCAACGCGCCGATCGCCGCCTGCGACCCGACTGCGCATGCCGAGATCGCCGCGCTGCGCGAGGCGGCTGCGGCGCTCGGCAACTACCGGCTGCCCGGCTGCGAGATCTACGTGACGCTGGAGCCCTGCGCGATGTGCGCGGGGGCGATCATGCACGCGCGGCTTTCGCGCCTGGTGTTCGGGGCGCGCGACCGCAAGACGGGGGCCTGCGGGTCGGTCGTGGACCTCTTCGCCAACCCGCGCCTCAACCACCAGACCAGCGTCGTCGGTGGCGTGGCGGACGCGGCCTGCGCATCGCTGCTGACCGGATTCTTCGCGGCGCGACGCTGACGGTCCCGGGAATCCCCATGCGCTTCGACATCCTTGCCCCCGCGGGCTTCGCGACCGACCCGGCCGCCGTCTCGCGCGCGGTGGCGCGCCTGTCGGGACTCGGTCACAGCGTCCGCGTCGACCCGACGGCAGTCTCCCGCTGGCAGCGCTTTTCCGCAGCCGACGACGCGAGGCTCGCGGCGATCGAGCGCGTGGCCTCAGATCCCGATGCCGACATCGCGCTGATGCTGCGCGGCGGTTACGGTTTCACGCGCATCGTCGACCGCATCGATTTCGAGGCGATCCGACGCACGCGCAAGCGCTGGCTCGGCCATTCGGATTTCACCGCGTTCCAGCTCGCGGCACTCGCGCGGGCGGGGATGGTCACGTTCGCCGGGCCGATGGCTTCCTACGATTTCGGCGCCGAGCAGCCGTCGGTGTTCACGTTCGAAAACTGCTTCGGCGTGCTGGCCAATCGCGAGTGGAGCGTCGAATGCCCGCTGGACGGACCCCCGAAGCTCGAATGCAGCGGCGTGCTGTGGGGCGGCAACCTGACGATGGTGTCGCATCTCGTCGGCACGCCGTTCCTGCCGGACATCTCCGGCGGCATCCTGTTCCTCGAAGACGTCGCCGAGCATCCGTATCGCATCGAGCGCATGCTCTACCAGCTGCTCCACGCCGGCGTGCTCACGCGCTCGCGGGCGGTGCTGCTGGGCGCATTCACCGAATACCAGCTCAACGCCAACGACGGCGGCTACGACCTGGTGAGCGCGATCGCCCAGATCCGCGCGCACGTCACGGTGCCGGTGTTCACCGGGCTCCCGTTCGGCCACGTGCGCGAGAAGCTCACGCTCCCGGTGGGAGGGCGCTGCACTCTCGAGAGTCGCGACGGCGTCGCGTCGCTGCGTTTCTTCGACTACGCGGCGTGAGCGCTGGACGTGAGCAGGGTCGCGGGGACCGGCAGTGAGCGGGGGCGGCAGGCATTCGGTTCGCCTGTGCGACTGGGCGCAGGACGCAGCCGCGCTGCAGCGCGTCCGGCGCGACGTCTTCATCGTCGAGCAACGGATACCCGAGGATCTCGAATGGGACGACGCGGACGCGATGTCGCTGCACGCGCTGGCCGAGGACGAGGCGGGCAATCCGATCGGCTGCGGACGCCTGCTCGCCGACGGACACGTCGGCCGGCTGGCAGTCCTGCGTTCGTGGCGCGGGCGCGGCGTGGGCGCCGCGTTGCTCGAGCGGCTCGTCGACGCGGCGCGGCACCGCGGGCAGCTGCGGGTCGTCCTCAACGCCCAGGTGCAGGCGATGCCTTTCTACGCGCGCCACGGCTTCGAGCCCAGCGGAAGCGAGTTCGTGGAAGCGGGCATCCCGCATCGCGAGATGTCGCGCAGCCTCGCCTGAACGGCCGGCGGCTCAGGCGGCTGCGATTCCGGCGCTCGCCCGATCCCCCGGCAGCTTCGCGCAGAAGCGGTACTCGATCTCGCCGGTGATCCGGCCGCTGGCGTCGAAGCTCCTTTCGGCGAAATGCGCCTCGCCATCGCGCGCGAGCGCGATCAGGGTCGAGCACCGCGTGCCGTAGCTGTCGCTGACGATGAACGGCGCCGACAGCAGGCGTTCGCGCTCCAGCGGCAGTCCGGTCGCGGGGAGCGCGTCGTCGTCGGCGATGCTGCGATCGGCGAGCACCTCCCACAGCGAGCGCGGATCGGCGTCGCCGGATGCGACCCAGCGCGCAACTCCCGCCTTCACCCGCGTGAGCTTGGGCCAGGGCACATCGAGATGGGCATTGGAAACGCCGTGGATCCCCGCCGTCAGCGAGGTGATCGCTGTAGCGCGGTTGGAACCGAAGGCGGCTCGCGGGCCGTCGCCCGCGACGACGTTGAAACCGTTGAACGCAGTGGCGCCGGCCACGGCGGTCGCCAGCGCGGTCGCCGGGTCGCGGGCATCGCCCAGCACGGCCGGAACGAGCGAGCCACGCGAAGGCGCGCGGGGATCGTGGCGCCCCGGCTCGCGCACGTTGGTGACGAATGCCCAGCGACCGCGCTCGCTGACGCCGAGCCAGGTGCCGCCGGCTTCGAGGTCGCGGCCCGCGAGGACGCGGGCGCCGAGATGCTCCCGCCACCAGTGCGCGGCCGCGGCCGGCCGGGCGTGGAATTCGTCGCGGTTGGCCGCGATGACGGCGTCGAATAAGGGATGCGCGTCCAGCGCGATGACGGCGAGGCACATGCGGGGCGGGTTCAGGCGTCGCCGGCCGGGGCGCCGCGCGGCGCCCCGGCCGCAGGCAGCGCGTAGGGTAGGGGTTGCAGGGTCAGGGACGTTCGCGCGGCGTCGTCCAGGTGGATGTCGGCGGCGTCGACCGCCGCAAACTGCGCGACGGCAAGGAGGACGCAGCCTCCGGCGGGCTCGGGCGTCGCGCTGATCACGACGCCGCAGGCCTGGTCGCCGAACGCCGCCGAGTACAGCTTCGAGCCGGGCGCGACGTCGGGCAGGGCGGCGCGAAACGCGAACAGCCGCTCCTTCAGCCGCCCGAGGTACTGGGTCCGGGCGACGATCTCCTGGCCGGGATAGCAGCCTTTCTGGAAATTGACGCCCCCCAGCAGCTCCCAGTTGGTCGCCTGCGGGACGAAGTGGTCGGACGTCGCTGCCGTGATCCACGGGACGCCGGCGCGGATGTCGTGACTGCGCCAGGCCTGCGCATCGGCGGCCGTTGCGTGCCCGAGGATCGTCGCCTGCAGTACCGGTCCCTCCGCCAAGGGGCACAGCGCGAGCAGCCGCCCGTCGGGGATCGCCAGGAGCAGGGCGTCGCGCCCGACCGGCAGCGCCTCGAAGCGGTCGGGAACGACCCCGAACGCCGCTTGCGCCGCTGCGGAAGCGCCCGGCCCCGCGAGGCCGCAGATCGCGTGATCGCCGGTCGCATCGCGAACAGTGACCTTGGCGCGCAGGACGAACATCGTCAGGCGCCGGCGGATGGCCTCCACCAGGTCTCCCGACAGCAGCAGCAGGTATCCATCCCCGCCGGGCGCGGCCGGCAGCCGGATGACGATCAGGTTGGCGAGCATCCGCCCTTTCGGGGAGTTGTAGCTCGAGTACTGGGCGCGCCCGGGTTCGAGCCCGCGCACGTCGCTCGACAGCTGGCCGTGCAGGAAGTCGGCGGCCTCCGCGCCGCGGACCTCGATCAGGCCGAAGCCGGTCTCGATGCAGGCGATCGGCATGGCGTCGCCAGCAGGGGCTCGGGAGGGGGGGGAGTTGCGTGCGGAGGTCATCGATGTGCCGTCGGGACTCGGGGCAGGGCGCCACCGGGTATTGGCGGGGCGATGGAGAAAAATGCTAGAATATCAAGTTATTCGCGCTCGCCCGCAGCAGGATTTCGCTTGCGGGTGTTGCAGGCGCCGTCGATTCCGAAGATGGCGCCCGCCGGGACCGGATGCAAGTGCGGAGGCCATGCCCCCGGGCAGCGATTCCGCGGCAGG
>JAJXTF010000209.1 GCA_021784125.1 Pseudomonadota bacterium
GTCGTCGCGACCTTTGCCGCGACGATGTCCGCATCGGGCGCACCGTAGGAGATCACACGCTGGCCGCGCGCGCGCAGCTTCGCGATCAGCTCGCGTCCGAAGGCATCGGCGGCATTGACGACCGAGGCCTGGAGGCCGGGCAGGTCGAAGAGCTTCGCCTTCGCCGCGCCGTAGGCGGCCATCGTGCCGTGGTAGTCGAGATGGTCGCGCGTCAGGTTGGTGAACAGCGCGACGTCGAAGGCGATGCCGTTGACCCGGCCCTGGTCGAGACCGTGCGACGAGACTTCCATCGCCACCGCGGTCGCGCCCTGGTCGCGCCAGCGGGCGAACCATTCGTGCAGCAGGCAGACGTCGGGGGTCGTGTTGCGCGAGCCCTCGAGCGCAGCGATGAAGCCGCTGCCCAGCGTGCCGACGAAGGCGGTGCGCCGCCCGCAGCGGGCCAGCGCCTGCGCCGTCCAGTGCGCGCAGGACGTCTTGCCGTTGGTGCCGGTGACGCCGACCATCCACAGCGTCCGCGATGGATGGGCGTAGACGGCGGAGGCGATCGCACCGAGGCGCTGCTTCAGGTCGGCGATGCCGACCTGGGGGACCTGCCAGCGCGCATCCCATGCGAAATCCCGCGTCTCCCACAGCACCGCTGCGGCGCCGCGCGCGATCGCGTCGGCGATGAAGGCGCGGCCGTCGTGCTGCGCCCCCGGGTACGCGGCGAACGCGACGCTCGCGCCGGCCGCGCGGCTGTCGGCGGTGATCCGCGCCGGACGCGCCGGCAGGCGCGCGAGCAGCGCCTCCACTTCGGCGTCGATGCCGGTGCGGGCGACGGCGTTCACGACGCCCGCCTCCCGCGGCGCTTCCCGGCAGGCCGCATCACGATTCTTCCTTCACGCCGCCGTCCTTCGCCGGAAGCAGCACGTTGTCGACCGGCGCGTCGGTGGGGACGTTCATCATCCGCAGCGCGGCGCCGACGACGTTGGAGAACACCGGGCCGGCGACGCTGCCGCCGTAGTAGTCGCCCGTCGACGGCTCGTCGATCATCACCGCGACGATCAGGCGCGGGTTCGACATCGGCGCGATGCCGACGAAGTCGGCAACGTATTTCCGCTCGTAGGCACCGCCGGCGACCTTGCGCGCAGTGCCGGTCTTGCCGCCGACGCGGTACCCCGGCACCTGCGCCTCGGGCGCGGTGCCGCCGGGCTGGACCACCAGCTCGAGCATGTGGCGGATTTCGCGCGCGGTTTCGGGCTTGATCACCGGCACGCCGGCGACCGGGCCGTCGGTCTTCAGCAGTTCGACCGGCTTCAGCTCGCCGCCGTCGGCAAAGATCGTGTAGGCGCGGGCGAGCTGCACCAGCGTCACCGACAGGCCGTGCCCGTAGGCCATCGTCGCCTGCTCGATCGGCCGCCAGGTATTGGGTGCGCGCAGCCGGCCGCCGGCCTCGCCGGGGAAGCCGGTCTGCGGCGGCGTGCCGAATCCCGCCTCGGTGAACATGTTCCACATCGTCTTCGCGGGCAGCGACAGTGCGATCTTGGCCGCGCCGACGTTCGACGACTTCTGGATCACCTGGGCGACGGTCAGCGGGCCCGCGCGGTGGGCGTCGTGGATGGTGTTGGGGCCGATCGTCATCTGCCCTGCCTCGGTGTGGATGACCGTGTCGGGCGTGATCTTGTGGGCTTCGAGCGCGGCGGCGATGGTGAAGGGCTTCATCACCGAGCCCGGCTCGAAGGTGTCGGTCAGCGCGCGATTGCGCATCCGGTTGCGCGTGACCTTGTCGCGACTGTTCGGGTTGTAGGTCGGCAGGTTGGCGAGCGCCAGGATCTCGCCCGTCCTGGCGTCGATGACGACGATGCTGCCTGCCTTCGCCTTGCTGCGATCGACGGCGGCTTTGAGCTCGCGGAACGCGAGGTACTGGATGCGCGAGTCGATCGACAGCGCGAGGTCGCGGCCCGCCTGCGGGGCGCGTATGGCAGCGACGTCCTCGACGGCTTCGCCGCGGCGATCGATGATCACCCGGCGCGATCCCGGGGTGCCGCCGAGCCAGGCCTGCTGCGAGAGCTCGATGCCTTCCTGGCCGCGATCGCGATCGCCGGTGAAGCCGATGATCTGCGCCGTCACGTCGCCGTCGGGATAGTAGCGGCGGTATTCGTTCTGCTCGTTCAACCCCTTGATTCCGATCGCCATCGCCCGCTGCGCCGTGTCGGGCGAAAGCCGCCTCGCGAGGTAGGTGAATTCGTCGGCGCCGTGCAGGCGCGTCGCGAGGGCCCTCGGCGCGGCCTCGAGCACGTGGGCCAGCTCTTTCAGCTGGCCCGGTGTCGCCTCGACCTTGTCGGGGAACACCCACAGCGATTTGACCGGCGTCGACACTGCGAGTGCGGTGCCGTTGCGATCGACGATGCGCCCGCGATGCGCGGGCAGCTCGAGCTCGCGGGAGAAGCGCGCGGCGCCCTGCCCCTGCAGGAACCCGTTCTCCAGCCACTGCAGGTCCAGCGAGCGCAGCAGCAGCACGACGAACAACAGCGCGAGGCCGCCGAACACCATCAGTGCGCGCAGGCGCGGAAGCTCGGCCACCGGTGCCTTGCGGCCCGCACGCGCGCGGCCCATCGCGGCGGCGCTCATCTTGCGGCTCCCGCCGGGACGTCGACGATCGCGATGCGTGCCGGCGTGGGTAGCTGCATGTGCAACTGCTCGCGCGCGATCTTCTCGACGCGCGCAGGCGTTCCCCAGGTCGAGGCCTCGAGCGACAGCTGCCCGTACTCGACGTCGTACTGGTGGGCGCGCGCCTGCTCGCGCTCGAGCTCGACGAACGAGCGCCGCGCCTCGTGCCGCGAGGTGACCAGCGACAGCGCGCACAGGACCAGCACGCCCAGCAGCAGCAGGCTCACGCGGGTCATCGGCGGACGCGGCTTCGCAAGGTCATCGGGCGAGGCGCCGGCGCTTCATCGCAGTCCGGCGGGACAGCCGCGCGGCCAGTCGGCCGGCAGCGCGGCCTGCGTGCGCTGCGCGACGCGCAGGACCGCGCTGCGCGAGCGCGGGTTGGCGGCGATCTCCGCGTCCGAGGGCTTGATCGCACGACCGATGGCGGCGAGCGGCGCCAGCGGCAGCGCATCCTCGCGGATCGGCATCCGCGCCAGCCGCGCGTCGCCGCCGAAAGGTCGGGACGCCCAGGCGATGAAGCGCTTGACGATCCGGTCCTCGAGCGAATGGAAGCTGATCACCGCGAGGCGGCCGCCGGTCCGCAGCAGCTGCACGACCAGTGGCAGCGTCGCCCTCAATTCGTCCAGCTCGTGATTCACCGCAATCCGCAGAGCCTGGAAGGTCCGCGCTGCCGGATCCTGACGCCAATCACCCCGCGTGCGCGCGCCGATGGCTTGCGCGACGACGTCAGCGAGCTGCCGTGTCGAGACGATCGGCCGGACCTCGCGAGCCTTCGCAACTGCTCTTGCAACCGACTGAGCAAACCGTTCCTCACCATAGTCTCGAATGACCTCCGTCAGTTCGTCGATCGAAGCGCGCGCGATGAAATCGGCGGCGGATTCCCCGCGCGTGGGATCCATCCGCATGTCGAGCGGGCCGTCGGACCGGAAGGTGAAGCCGCGCGCCGGATCCTCGAGCTGCGGGGACGAGACGCCGATGTCGAGCAGCACGCCGTCGACGCCTTCGATGCCCAGCGCGCCCAGCACCTGCGGCATCTCCGAGTAGCGCGCGCGACGGAACGCAAAGCGCGAATCGGCAATTGCGGAAGCCGCGGCCTCGGCCTGCGGATCGCGGTCGATCGCGACGAGGCGTCCGCCTGCGGACAATGCGGCGAGGATCGCCCGCGAATGGCCGCCGCGTCCGAAGGTGCCGTCGACGTAGACGCCGTCGGCGTGCAGGCCCAGCGCCGCGACGCTCTCCGCGAGGAGGACGGGAACGTGGCTTTCAGCGGACATCGACGCATCGCGGGATCAGAGGCTGAAACCCGAGAGTTCGGACGGCAGCTCGCCGGGGAAGGCGATCGTCTGCGCGGTCTGCGCCTGCCACTTCGCCTCGTCCCACAGTTCGAGCTTCTGCCCCTGCCCGACGAGCACGACGCGCTTGTCGAGCCCGGCATAGCGCCGCAATGCAGGCGGGACCAGGATGCGTCCGGCGGCATCGAGCTCGACGTCGTCGGCGTGACCGACGAGCAGGCGCTGCACGCCGCGAATCTTGTCGTTGAACGACGAGAGCGACATCAGCCGCTCCTGGATCGGCTCCCAGGTCGCGAGCGGATAGACGAGCAGGCAGCCGCTGGGGTCGGCGGTGATGACCAGGCGGCCGTCGCTGTCGGCGACCAGGCCGTCGCGGTGGCGGGCGGGAATGGCGAGGCGGCCCTTGGCGTCGAGGACCAACTCGGCGACGCCGCGAAACAGCGGGCGGGCCGCCGGCCTGCCGCCGGACCCCTCACCCGCACCCGGCGGAACTGCGTCCTTGTCCTCGTTTTGCGCCACTGCGACCGCTCCTCCGCGACGGATGTTAGTGAGCGCTTATGGACTTGGTGACAGCCTGCGTCGGCGGATCACCATTACCCCACTTTCACCCACTTTTTACCACTTGAACGGACTATATCCGCAAGCCCCGGAGGCGGTCAACGTATTTCTGATTCAAGAACAAAGACTTACGCACAAAAAGCAACAAACAGAATTTGCTGATAAAAGATGGACTTAGCTGATCTTCTGAATGTGCTTTCCCACCATTCGATCCAAATCGCACGTTCGTTCGATGAATTTGCCGTTGTTGTAATCGCACCCGCGATGACGCTGGCATAAAGCTCGTCATTCTTGGCCGTTGCGATCGGCAGCCGGTAAACTCGATGCCGAAGCCGTCATTCGGGCGATGCCCGATCCGAGGGAAACCCCGCGGGAAGCCGACGGGAACTCGAGCCGACGATGGCTCCACCAAAACGGGATGGAGGTTCGATGCGACGCGCCACTGGCATCATGTTGGTTGCGACGATGGTTGCGGCGACGCTCACGGGCTGTGCGCTGCGCGACGTCCGCGGCAGCAGTTATTCGCAGGCCGACGGCCTGTGGGGCAATGGCAACGAGCTGATCGATTGGAACTTCCCGACCTCGCAGAACCAGGGACCCATCGAGGTGCCGCAACGCCTGCGCCCCGAGCGCACGGCCATCGGCGTCACCTGGGCCACCTACAACCCGTGGCCGCGCTCCGGTCCCGCGACGGCGCAGGGCGCCTCGCAGGCACCGACGGCGGATGGCGATGACGGCGCGACGAGCCCGACCGGCGCCGGTCCCGACTCGCCGGCCGTGGCGCCGGACGCGCAAGGCCCTGCTGCTGCTGCTCGCGGCGGCGACGGCAGGCACTGACGCTTCCGCGCAACCGGCGGGCCTGACCGCCGGACCGCAGGACCCTTCCACCACGGCGCGCGAGCAGGCGGGCGCGCTGCGCCTGCGTTATCGCATCGTCGTCGACGCACCGGCGGAGTTGCGCGCCACGCTGGCCGCGAGCGTCGATCTCGTCCGCTGGCAAT
>JAJXTF010000210.1 GCA_021784125.1 Pseudomonadota bacterium
ATGGCGCTCATCGAACTCGTCGACCGGCCCGATGCGGCAAAGGACGAGACGGCCCAGGCGGCCTGACGAATCCTTCGATGGTCCTTGATCGAGCCGGGCGGCAGCGCCCGGCTCTTTTTTTGGATGCGGACAGGAAACCGGAGCTCACGGCGGGAGAGACCGGAGTTCGTCGCAGGAGACGCCGGGGATTGCGGCAGGATTCCCGAATTTCGGGAACAGATCTTTCCATGCTCGGCGACGGTCCGGATCATTCGCTGCGGGGACGGCCTAAGGGTTCGCGGTACGCGATCGGCGGGCTGCAGTTGCAGCGTTTGCGAACATTCCGCGGCGATCGGTCCGCGGTCCGCTGCGTCGCCTCGCGTCGTGACGCGCACGCCGCGAAACGTGTAGCATCATTCCATGCCTGAACGTGTACTGGTCACCGGCGGCGCAGGTTTCGTCGGCTCGCACATCGTGGTCGAGCTGGCGCGAAACGGCTATCAGCCCGTGGTGCTGGACGATTTTTCCGCCAGCACCCCGGCGATCCGTTCGCGCCTCGAAGCCGTCGCGGGCGTCGCGGTTCCGTTCATCACCTCCGACATCCGCGACGTCAATGCGCTGCGCGCGGCCTTTCACGACTACCCGATCACCGCGGTCATCCACTGCGCGGGATTGAAGAAGGTCGCGGAGTCGCAGTCGCGGCCGCTCGGCTACTACGACGTCAACGTCGGCGGCACGCTGGCGCTGGCGCAGGTGATGGGCGAGGCGGGTGTCGCGACCCTGGTGTACAGCTCCGCCGCAAGCGTCTACGGCGACACGGGGGAGGTGCCCGTCGACGAGACCGTCGCCCCCTGTCCATCGAGCGTCCACGGTCGCACGAAGCTCGTCGTCGAGAACTTCCTGCGCGACCTCGCCCAGGCCAACGCGAACTGGCGCATCGGCGTGTTGCGCGGATTCAATCCGTCGGGGGCGCATTCGTCGGGAATGATGGGCGAGGCACCGCGGGGACCGGCCACGCACCTGCTGCCGCAGCTCGCGCGCGTGGCCGCCGGCGAAGCGGCCGACCTGGTCATCTGTGGCGACGACTGGGACACGCCGGACGGGACCTGCATCCGCGATTACGTCCACGTGCAGGACCTCGCCGACGCCTTCGTCCGCGCGCTGCGCCATGTCGCGTCACGACACAACGGGACGCTGACGGTGAATCTGGGCAGCGGTGCGGGACATTCCGTGCTCGAAGTGGTGGCCGAATTCGAGCGCGCCTGCGGTCGTCCGATTCCGCGCGTCATCGGACCGCGACGGCCGGGCGACATTGCGCGGAGTTGCGCGAACCCGCAGCAGGCCGCCGCCAAGCTCGACTGGCGCGCGACCCGCGGCCTCGACGCGATCTGCGCCGATGCGTGGCGGTGGCAGCGCAACGGCGGCCGCTACTGACCGCGGGCAGCCGCCGCGCTGCACGCACCGCTGGCTCCACCGATCCGTCTTCCGGCGCCCGCCGTACCTGCATGAGGCATCGCCTGCTCGGCCCCCGCGACTATCGCCGCATGCGCTGGAGGAACGGGCGCGGCTGGACGACCGAGATCGCGAAGCATCCTGCCGCGGCGGCCCGCGGGCAATTCGCCTGGCGCGCGAGCATCGCCGACGTGACCCATGACGGGGCGTTCTCGCAATTTCCGGGCGCCGCGCGCACGCTGGTCCTGCTCTCCGGCGCAGGCATGCAGCTCGAACGCGCGTCGGGCCTGCTCCACCTGCGAGCGCCGTTCGATGCGGTCGGTTTCGACGGCGCGGAGGCGCTGTCCTGCACGCTCGTCGACGGGCCGGTGCGCGTCTTCAACCTGATGCTGCACCGGGCGACGATGCAGGGCGGGGTCGCGATCCTGCGCGACGCCGACGCAGACCTGCCGCCCGCCCAATTCACGATCTGCCATGCCGCTGTTGACGCCTGCGAGTGCCGGTTGCCGGACGGGCGCGAGGTCGTCGTCGATCAGGGCCATACGCTCGTCGTCGAAAGCGCCGGCGAACAGGTCGCCGGAAACAGCGCGCTGGGCGTCCGCTCGGCATCGCGGCGATCGGTGGCGATCGTGGCGGCGATCTCGGCAGGACCGGCACCCGGACCCGCAATCCCTTCCCGCCCGCCCGCATGAAATCCTACCTTGCGCCCTCCGCGCTGCTGCCCGGTGGATGGGTGAACGACGTGACGATCGTCATCGACGACGCGGGCCGCATCGAGCGCGTCGCCTCCGGCGCAGGCGACGCGGGTGCCCCGCGGGATGCCGAACGCCTGCCGGGCCCGGTAATTCCGGGGATGCCGAACCTGCATTCGCACGCCTTCCAGCGTGCGGTCGCCGGCCGCACGGGGATCGCGTCGCCCGACCGGGACGACAGCTTCTGGACCTGGCGACAGGCGATGTACGCATTCGTCGATCGCGTCGATCCCGATGCGCTCGAAGCGATCGCCGCGCAGGCCTACGTGGAGATGGCGAAGGCCGGCTACACCAGCGTGGCGGAATTCCACTACGTTCACCACGACCCGAAGGGAACCGCCTATGCGGATCCCGCCGAGCTCGCGTGGCGGATCGTCGCTGCCGCGGGCAGCGCCGGGATCGCACTGACGCTGCTGCCCGTCTTCTATGCGCATGCCGGTTTCGGCGGTGCGGCGATCGTCGATGCGCAGCGCCGTTTCGTCCACAGCACCTACACCTATTCGCGCCTGCTCGATGTTCTCGCGGCAGGAGCGCCGGCCCGGGGTTACACGCTCGGTATCGCACCGCACAGCCTGCGCGCGGTGACGGCCGAGGAGCTGGACAGGATCCTGCGCCTCGCCGGAACCGGCACGCCGATCCACATCCACGCTGCGGAGCAGACCCGCGAGGTCGACGACTGCTGCGCGTGGAGCGGGATGCGACCGGTCGAGTGGCTGCTCGCCAACGCCGGCGTCGACGCACGCTGGTGCCTCGTCCATGCGACGCACATGACCGCGCGCGAAGTCGGCGCGCTCGCCGCGAGCGGCGCGATCGCGGGTCTCGCGCCGACGACCGAGGCGGATCTCGGCGACGGCACGTTTCCCGGGGAGGCGTACCTGCAGGCTGCGGGGCGCTTCGGCATCGGCAGCGATTCCAACGCGATAATCGATCCGTTCGCGGAGCTGCGGCAACTCGAGTGGTCGCAGCGCCTGCGGCTGCGCAGACGCAACGTGCTGGTCGATCCAAGCCAGCCTTCGATCGGAACCTCGCTGTGGCGTGCCGCGGCCGCCGGCGGGGCGCAGGCGCTGGCGCAGCACACCGGCAGCCTCGCCGCCGGTGCATACGCCGACCTGCTCGTGCTGGACCCCGACGAACCCGCGCTTGCCGGGCAGGCGACGGGGCGCACGCTCGATGCGGCGATCTTCGGGCCCTGCCGCCGGCCGGTGCGCGACGTGATGAGTCGCGGACGCTGGATCGTCCGCGAGGGACGCCATCCGCGCGAGGCGGAGGTGCTGCAGCGCTATCGCGCCGCAGTCGCGAGGATCGATGCGCTGGCGTGACCGGCGCCGCGGCGCGGCGCATGATGGCGGGATCGATGTCCAGGCGATGCGGGACGGGCGCCTGCGTGGAGTGACGCAATGATGCTTTGGGAAGTCTCGCGAGGGGATTCGCCGCTGGTCGTCGACGTTCCGCATGCGGGGACACAGGTTCCCGATGCCATCGCATTGCGCATGCCCGCCGCTGTGCGCGCGCTGCCCGACACCGACTGGCACGTCGACCGGCTGTATGCGTTCGCACGTTCGGCCGGAATCACCTTGATGGTGGCGACGCACTCGCGCTATGTCGTCGACCTGAACCGGGATCCCACCGGTGCCGCCCTGTATCCGGGAGCGGACAACACCGAGCTCTGCCCGACGCGAACCTTCGCCAACGATCCGCTCTACCTGCCCGGCGAGGAGCCGTCCCCGGCCGAGGTCGCGGCGCGCCGTGCGACCTGGTTCGAGCCCTACCACGCGCGACTCGCCGCCGAGATTGCGCGCGTGCGCGAGCGGCACGGCTACGCGGTCCTGCTCGACGGCCACTCCATTCCGGGCACGGTACCGCGTTTCTTCGCGGGACGGCTCCCCGACCTCAACCTCGGCACCGCCGACGGCGCGGCCTGCGCGGCGCCGCTGCAGGCGCTGGCGCAGGGCATCCTGGGAAGCGCGACCGGATTCAGCCACGTCGTCAACGGTCGCTTCAAGGGCGGCTACGTCACGCGCCATTACGGTCGGCCCGATTCGGGTGTCCACGCCCTGCAGCTCGAGATGGTGCAGGCCTGCTACATGGATGAGGACCCGCCCTGGCGCTACGATGCGCAGCGCGCCGCGCCGCTCGGGCAGCTGCTCGAGCGCCTCGTCGTCGCGCTTTCCGAGTGGCGACCCTGACGCCCCCTCGCCGATGATCCGCGTCTACGTTGCACGCCAGCGCTACGATGCCTACCTGGTCGCCGACCGGCTGAACCAGTCGGGCATTCGCGCCCACGTGTTCAACGAGCACATGTCGAGCATCGTCGGCGACGTTCCGCCCGATGTGGCGCAGCCGCAGGTGTGGATCGCCGACGACCGCGACGAAGCACGTGCGCGTGCGCTGCTGCGCGAGATGGAGCGCGACGCAGCGCGCACGACCCCGCGCTATTGCCGCGCCTGCGGCGAGCAGTCGCCGGGGAGTTTCGATCTGTGCTGGAACTGCGGGACGGCGCTGGCCTGAGCGCCGGCGCGGGCGCGGCCGTGGCCGCGGGGAATCAGCCGTCGAGGAGCGCGCGCGCTTTTGCCGACGCGGTCGGGGCACGCGGGTCGGGCTTCGATCCGGCACCCGCTTGCGCAGCGTCGCCCGCCATCCGGCGCCGGCGCATGATGCTCCACCAGACGGCCGCGCCGCCGGCGAGCATCAGGAAAGGTCCGAACCACAGGAGCCACGTGACCGGCTTGACCGGCGGCTTGTAGAGGACGAAATCGCCGTAGCGCGCGACGAGGTACTGCTTGATCTGGTCGTTGGTCTTGCCCGACATGGCGAGTTCGCGGACCTCCTTGCGCAGGTCGGCGGCGAGGTCGGCGTTGCTGTCGGCCAGCGTCTGGTTCTGGCACACCAGGCAGCGCAGCTCGCTCTCGAGCTTCTTCAGGCGCGTGTCGAAGGCCACGTCGGCGAACGCCAGCGTGTGCATCGTGCACAGCGCGGCGAGAAGCAGGGCGGCAAGGCGGCGCACGACGGGTCTCATGATTTCTGCAGCTCCCGCACCAGCGGCAGGATCTTCTGTTGCAGCGCGGACTGGGTCAGCGGTCCGATCTGCTTGTAGCGGATGACGCCCGTCTTGTCGACGACGAATGTCTCGGGCACGCCGTAGACGCCCCAGTTGATCCCCACCCGTCCGTCGAGATCCATCACCGACTTGGTGTACGGGTTGCCATTGCTCGCGAGCCACGCAAGCCCATCGTCGGACTTGTCCTTGTAGTCGAGGCCGATGATCGGAACGACGCTCGCTTTCGACAGCGCGACGAGCAGCGGGTG
>JAJXTF010000211.1 GCA_021784125.1 Pseudomonadota bacterium
GTGCTGACGCAATTAAAGGAATGGCGTGGGCTACCGCAGGCGATCTGCCTAGACATAGGCGCGGCACGGGACCGCGAGGCCGAGGCAGAGTTGGGGATGCACCGCCCCCAACCCAGACAGGCGAGAGGGGGAACCGGCGGTGGGCGCGCGGATCGCTTATCGCACCACCGTTGTACCGCCCGGAGGATCGGGGCGAGGTCAGACGCCTAACTTCCTGATTTGCTTGGCGTCCCCAACCGGATTCGAACCGGTGTTACCGCCGTGAAAGGGCGATGTCCTAGGCCTCTAGACGATGGGGACCGGTGCGGCAATCGCAGCCTTGCCACGGGCTGCAACCAGGTCGGTGGTGGAGGTAAGCGGGATCGAACCGCTGACCTCTTGCATGCCATGCAAGCGCTCTCCCAGCTGAGCTATACCCCCACGGCGAACGCAAAATTATAGCGGAGAGGCGGAGCCTCCGCAATCTTGGCCGTGCCCATGTCGCCATTCGCGCGTCCTCGGTAATTGCCACTGTCGCGCACGCGAGCCGGCCCACTACAATTCGCGGATGGAATCCACGGCAAGGACGCTTCCCGTCGCATCCGATCTGACCCTGGCGAGCCAGGACGGACGCGTCGTACTCGTGACCGGCGCCACCGGCGGCCTCGGCCGCGAGATCGCGCTCGCCTGTGCGCGCAGCGGGGCGACCGTCGTACTGCACGGGCGCGTCGTGCGCAAGCTCGAAGACCTCTACGACGAGATCACCGCGGAGAAGCTGCCGGAACCGGTGATCCTGCCGCTGGACCTCGCACATGCCGAAGCTGCGGATTTCGCCACTGCCGCAAGCGCGCTGACCACGCAACTCGGGCGCCTCGACGCGATCGTGCACACGGCGGCCCTGCTGGGCTCGCTCGGTCCCCTCGAGCACCAGTCCTTCGACAACTGGCTGGCGCTGCTGCGCGTCAACGTTGCCGCCCCCATGGGACTCACGCGGATCATGATGCCGCTGCTCGCGCAGGCACCCGACGCCGCGGTCGTGTTCACGCTGGACAGCCGCGGCCAGGAGCCCCGGGCGTACTGGGGCGGCTACGCGGTGACCAAGGCCGGCGTGGCCGCATTGGCGCGCGAGCTCGCCGACGAATGGGAGAACAGGCCGAACCTGCGCGTGAACGCGGTGGTGCCCGGCCCGATCCGCTCGCCGTTGCGCCGGCAGAGCCATCCGGGCGAGGACTCGAGCGCGCTGCCTGCACCCGAGGCGCTCGCGCCCCTCTATCTGCACCTGATCGCGGGCCAGTCCAAGGCCGACAGCGACGCGCTGATCGACGCTCAGGCGTGGCTCGCCGGGTCGCCCTGCGTGAGCTCGCTGCGCCCATAGCGCAGCAGCACGCGCAGGCGGCGGAAATCGTCTGCGGGAAGCATGTCGGGGAGGACCAGGATCGCGCGCGCGAACCGCGCGCCATCGGACTTCCACACGATCGTCGTGATCCTCGCGCCGACGTAGCTGTCGGCGCGCACCTGTCCCCGGCGGCGTGAACCGTCGCCGGCGGTGACCGTGAGCTGCAGCTCCGCCCGGAGTTCGACGCAACGCAGCGCACGGGGGCCGCGGCGCATCGCGACGACGTGGATGCGGTCGCCCGTCCACACGAGGACGGCCAGCATCGCCAGTCCCCGCAGCGCCGCATCGACGGGCAGCGTCGCGACCACGGCGCAGGCGAATGCGCCCAGCAGGGAGATCAGCGCGAATGCGCTGCGCGAAGCCGTGAGCGCGATCCTGACCGGAAGGGGTGCGTGCACCCTCTGATCAGATCATCGGCGCTCGCCCCCCGCCATCGGCAAAACGGCCGATGGGTGCAGGGTCTGCGCGACGAAGGGCAGGCGGGCCCGCGGACGCGCTCCGCCCCTAGTCCGCAGCGAGCGACTGCGACGCAGGCACCGCGGCCGCGGCGCTCGATTTCGCGAGCAGCAGCCAGGTCGAGACCACGGTATCGGGATTGAGCGACATGCTCTCGATGCCCTGCGCGACCAGCCATTGTGCAAGGTCGGGATGGTCGGAGGGCCCCTGCCCGCAGATGCCGCAGTAGGCGCCGCGCTCGCGGCAGGCGTCGATCGCGAGCTTCAGCATCACCTTGACCGCATCGTCGCGCTCGTCGAAGGTCGCGGCGATCTGGCCGCCGGCATCGCGGTCGATGCCCAGCGTCAGCTGCGTCAGGTCGTTCGAGCCGATCGAGAAGCCGTCGAAATGCTCGAGGAAGCGCGATGCCAGCACCGCGTTCGACGGGATCTCGCACATCATGATCACGCGCAGGCCGTTTTCGCCGCGGCGCAGTCCGTTCTTCGCCAGCAGCGCGATCACTTTCTCGGCCTCGCCGAGGGTGCGCACGAAAGGAACCATCAGCGCGACGTTCGTGAGCCCCATCGTGTCGCGCACGCGCCGCATCGCCTCGCATTCCATGGCAAAGCATTCGTAGAACTCCGACGCCAGGTAGCGCGATGCACCGCGGAACCCGAGCATCGGGTTCTCCTCGTGCGGCTCGTAGCGTTCTCCGCCGAGCAGGTTCGAGTATTCGTTCGACTTGAAATCCGACAGCCGGACGATGACCGGCTTCGGATGGAACGCCGCGGCGATCGTCGAGATGCCTTCGACGATCTTGCTGACATAGAACTCCCTGGGGCTCGCGTATCCCGCGATCCTGCGTTCGATCTCGTGCTTGAGCTCCGCGGGCTGGCTGTCGAGCTCCAGCAGCGCTTTCGGATGGATGCCGACGTTCTTGGCGATGATGAACTCGAGGCGGGCGAGTCCCACGCCTTCGTTGGGAAGCTGGCGGAACTCGAACGCGAGCTCGGGATTGCCGACGTTCATCATGATCTTGGTCGGCGATTCGGGCATCTTGTCGAGGGCGACTTCGACGACCTCGACGTCGAGCAGCCCGGCGTAGACCTGCCCGGTGTCGCCTTCGGCGCAGCTGACGGTCACCTGGGTGCCATCCGTCAGCGCCTCGGTTGCGTTGCCGCAGCCGACGACTGCGGGAATGCCGAGCTCGCGCGCGATTATGGCGGCGTGACAGGTGCGTCCGCCCCGGTTGGTGACGATGGCGCTGGCGCGCTTCATCACCGGTTCCCAGTCCGGGTCGGTCATGTCGGTCACCAGGACGTCGCCGGGCTTGACGCGGTCCATTTCCTTCGCCGACTTGACCAGGCGCACCGGTCCCTGCCCGATCTTCTGTCCGATCGCGCGGCCGGAGGCCAGCGACTGCCCGTGCGACTTCAGGCGGTAGCGCCGCATCGAATTCGCATCCTCGCGCGATTTGACCGTCTCGGGCCGCGCCTGCAGGATGTAGAGCTTGCCGTCTTCGCCGTCCAACGCCCATTCGATGTCCATCGGGCGGCCGTAATGCTTTTCGATCGCGACGGCGTGCCGCGCGAGCTCCTCGGCCTGCGCATCGGTCAGCGAAAAGCGCAGGCGCGCGTCGGCATCGACGTCGACCACGAGCGTCGACGTCCCGGCGGCTGCATGGCTGCCGAAGATCATCTGCGTCGCCTTGCTGCCGGTCGTCTTGCGCAGGATCGCGGGTCGTGCGGCGGCCAGGTTGGGCTTGTAGACGTAGAACTCGTCCGGATTCACCGCGCCCTGCACGACCGATTCGCCCAGGCCATAGGACGAGGTGATCAGCACGACCTGGTCGAAACCGGACTCGGTGTCCAGGGTGAACATGACGCCGGCTGCGCCCTTGTCGCTGCGGACCATCCTCTGGATGCCCGCCGACAGTGCGACGTCCTTGTGGGCAAAACCCTGGTGGACGCGATAGGCGATGGCCCGATTGTTGTAAAGGGAGGCAAAGACTTGCCGAATGGCTTTAATAACGTTTTCCAAGCCATTGATGTTGAGGAATGTTTCCTGCTGGCCGGCGAACGAGGCATCGGGCAGATCCTCGGCGGTGGCCGAGGAGCGGACTGCGTACGAGCCCTGGCTTGCATCGCCACCCAACCCCTCCCAGGCACGCCCGATCTCGGCCACCAGCGCCGCGGGCAGCGGCGCGTCGCCGATCCACCCGCGGATCGTCGAGCCCACCCGCGCGAGTGCGTTGGTGTCCTCGATGTCGAGGCCCGCAAGCTCGGCATCGATGCGATCGCCGAGGCCGTCCTGGGCAAGGAACTCGCGAAATGCCGCCGCGGTCGTCGCGAAACCGCCGGGCACGCGAATGCCCGCAGCGGTCAGCTCGCCGATCATTTCACCAAGCGATGCGTTCTTGCCACCGACCTGGTCGAGATCGCGCATGCGCAGGCGCTCGAAGGGAATGACACGGGAGACGTCGGTCATGCTGGACCTCTGGGAAAGCCGATGCGTGGACGTGCCGCGCGGCAATGCGCGGGCCGAAGGTGGATTCTACCAAGCCGGACGCGAGACTCCGGTCGGCCCGGGCATCCACGACGGCGGGTGATCGATGCGAGCTACGCCGGTCGCGGCGAGCGACACGGTCGTCGGGGTGCGGATGCGCGCAGGCAGCGCGTCCGCATCCGGTCCGCGGAAAGCGCCTTAGTCGCTGCTTCCGCTGCCGAGCGAAATGCCCGATGCCGTGGCCGGGCGCAGATCGTCGGAGGCGTCGGGGGCCGGGATGTCGGGAACACCCGTGATCGATGCGGCGGTGCCTCGTCCGCGCGCGGCGCGGCGCAGGTTGCGATACAGATCGGGGTGCGCTTCCTTCAGGTAGCTGATGATCTCGAAGTCGACGCGCTTGACTTGTGAAAGATCGATCTGCTCGACATGAACGAGCCGCAGCAACTCCTTGACCGGACGCGGCATCTCGCGTCCGCTCTCATAGCGTGAGCCGCCGCTCTGGGTCACGCCGATCTGGGTCCAGAATTGCTCCTGGTTCATGCCGAGCCGCCGCCGGATCTCGCGGGGATTCAGCACACGATCGAGGAACTTCACTTCGTAAACTCCCGTTTCGATTGAACTTCGATTGCCCGTCCAAGCCGTTCCTATACCAATGGCATATCGTTGCGCGAACCGCCGCCCAATGCAAGAGGGGCCGACGGGCGGCATCCGGCGGCGTATGAAATGCCGGAAAACCGGCTGCCGGCACGACATTTCCCAGTTTCCGCGAAAAACGACGAGGCGGTGCTGGGCCCCGCTGCAATGCTCGCCGTCGCAGGCGGTGACCGGGCGACTTGGTAAAATGAAAACATCTTGCGCTACGACCTTCACTGCCACTCGACCTGCTCCGACGGCCTCTTCTCGCCCGGCGACGTGGTCCGGCGCGCCGCGGCGCGGGGCGTCGACGTCATCGCCCTCACCGACCACGACCAGCTCGCGGGCCTCGACGAGGCGCGCGAAGCCGCGCGGGAGCTGCAGATCGCCTTCATCGACGGCGCCGAGCTCTCGGTGACCTGGGAACGCGAAACGGTGCACGTCGTGGGCCTTGCGATCGACCCGTCGAACCCCGCGCTCACCGAGGGCCTCGCCCGGGTCCGCGGTGGCCGC